>CAIZWU010000146.1 GCA_903936775.1 uncultured bacterium
AGATGATGCTGCACCCGGAAGCCGCTGAAGACTTCCACCCGGCCATCGTCCAGGCGGACGGGCACGGCCACGGTCAGGGCGCGCTTGGGGTATTTCAGGCGGTCGCGGTCGTTGAGGTCGATTTCGAGGAGATTGGCCACGCGGTCAAACTGGGCGCAGGCCATGTCGAAAGTAGGGTGGCGGTAGATGTCCATCTTTGAATGAAGCGTTGCGCGGGCAGCCATTTGCCTCGTGACCCAATGAAGCTTCGCCCGCTCCTTAAAACAAACGCAGGGCCGCATGCGCCGCGTGCAGGCCGCTGCGGGCGGCGGCTTCCACGGCGGAACCGGTCAGGGCATCGCCTGCGATCAGCAGACCGCGCGGCAGTGACGGCGGGGTGGCGAAGGTCTGGGTCACCGTGCTGAATCCCCACCGGTGCGTGAAGACCGCCACGGGCGGGCTGGACAATTCCCAGGCGGCCCGCACTGCAGGTTCCATCAGGGCGGCCCAGTCGTCCGGGCTGTCTTCAAAATGAGCATCGCTGAACGCGGCGGGCGCGTGCGCCACGATCACGGTGCGGCCGGGCGGCACCCGGGTGGTTTTGTGGTTCTCGCAGATGCTGTGCTCCAGGCAGGCATGTCCCGGTTCATGCTGCAGGGCCGACCATTCCGCGGAGGGACCTGACGGATCGCCCTCATAGGCAAAAAAAGCGGTCAGGGTCCGGCGGTAACGCGGCTCGAGGGCCTCTCCGGAAGGAAACCAGGGTTCCAGCAGGCGGCGGGTCTGCGGCCACGGGGCGGTGAAAATGACGGCATCATAGGCTTCATCGCCCAGCCGCCATTGGTTCCCCTGGGCCACGGGAGGATTTTCCACCACATGCTCCATGCGGATCTTCAGTCCTTCCGCCAGCGCCTTGCCGAGGCGGTTGTTGCCCGCGGGCAGGTACCAGCGGCCGCCGTCCGGTTCCACGAGGGCTTCTCCGGTGGCGCTGTCCCGCATGGGCACGGTCATCGGGAGCAGTCCGTCCGGCAGGAGCCGCGACCAATCCTGACGCAATCCAGCATCTGTCAGGGAAAACCACGGGGCGCCGTGATCCACCACCTGGTCCTCCCATTTCCGGGTGGCGAGCCGTCCGCCGAGGCTCCGGCTTTTTTCGAATAGGGTCACGCGGGCGCGTTGCAGGCGCAGCGCCCGGCCACAGGCGAGGCCGGCGATCCCGGCTCCAATGATAGCAATGCGGGGTTGGCTCATTTTTTCAATGTCAGGATTTTCCGGGCCAGCTGGTTCCTCTCCGGCGCCGGGGCGTCAGAGCCATGAGGACGGATCAAACCTTCACCTTTCCCGGCTCGGTGCCAGTCTTTTGGAAGGCCGATAAAAACAAACAGGCCGCCGCGACGCAGATCGCCGCATCCGCCACATTGAAGGCCGGCCATTGCATGAATTTCAAATCCACCGACAGAAAATCGACCACGTAGCCCCGGAAGAGGCGGTCCGCCAGATTCCCGAAAATTCCGGAGACCAGCAGAGCCACCGCCACCCGGCTGAGTCTGGTGGGAAAGGCCCCGGTCTTCCACAGCCACCAGATCAGGGCCAGCGCGCCCAGGGAAACCGCGCCGAAGATGTAATTCGCGCCTTTGGCCCCATTGGCCATGCCGAACGCCACCCCGGTGTTGTGGACCCGGACGAGATCGACCCACCCCGGGATCACCGTGATAAAATCGTGTTCAAAGTCGGTCGGCGCTTTGAAACGGGTGACCGTCCACTGTTTGGTGGCCTGATCGAGAATGAACAGCGGGAGGGTCAGGAAGAGGAGAAGGGAACGCATAACGGCCGGGATGATCATGGGCTTCCCCGCCGGGGGCCGCAACCGGAGTTACCGGTAAACCAGCCACACCACCACAAAAATGGCCACCGCCCCGGCGAGATCCAAGGCGATTCCGGCCCGCATCATCCGGGTCAGCGGCACCAAACCGGTGCCATAGGCGAGGGCGTTGGGGCCGGTGGAGACCGGGAGCATGAACCCGAAACTGCAGGCCAGGGCCGTCGCCAGGGCCACCGGCACCACGGGCAGATTCCCCGTCTGGGCCAGGGCCATCATCAGGGGCACCATCACATTGGCCGATGCCGTATTGGAGGTGGCCTCGCTCAAGGCCAGACTGAGCACGACTCCCGCCGCGATCAGCGCCCACAGCCCCGGGGTTCCCAGGGAGGCGCTCATCCCATGCCCCAGCGCCTTGGCGAGGCCGGTATTAAAAATCATGGTGCCGAGGGACAGGCCACCTGCGAAGAGAAAGATGGTGCCCCAGTCGATCCGTTCCGCTTCCCGCCACGTCAGGGTGAAGTGCCACTGCTTCAAATCCACCGGCAGTAAAAACACCAGCAGCCCACAGAGCAGCCCGATGGTTTCCTCCGGCAAATGACGGCTCAACCACTGGCCGCTGGCGGTCGGATGCCCGGTCAGCAATTCCCCCGCCCCGGGCCACATCCACAAGGTGATGGCCAACGCGAACAGAATCCCCGTATTCCGTTCCCCCGCCCGCAATGGTCCCAGGGCCCCGCGCTGGGTTTGGAGGCTCGACTCCATGGCGGCGCGGTCCTCGAAGACCACGCCCCGCGGCCGGAGCAGCCAGAGCAGAAAGACCATCAGCACCAGCACCAGCGGCACGCCGAGTTTCATCCAATCC
The DNA here is from genome assembly GCA_903936775.1 of uncultured bacterium. Lineage (GTDB taxonomy): Bacteria > Verrucomicrobiota > Verrucomicrobiia > Verrucomicrobiales > V1-33 > CAIZWU01. Next base: position 2,664 of record CAIZWU010000146.1, read on the forward strand.
ACAAACGTGATGGACTCGCCCGCCAATTGCCGGAGAAACCCCATGGCGATGATATTGGGCGGCGTGCCCACTGGCGTGCCCAATCCACCCACCGAGGCCGAGAACGCGATCAGCAAAATCAAATCTGACTTCGCCCGCGGCCGGGCCGCCAGCTGCGGCGTGGTGGTCAGCACGCCCAGGGCGATGGGGATCATCACCGCGGTGGTCGCCACATTGCTCATCCACATGGAAAGCAACGCCGTCATGCCACCGAGCGCCGTGTATAGCGTCAGGGGCGACCGCAGCACGCCGCGCCGGGTCAGCAGCCACAACGCCAGCCGCCGGTCGAGACCATGTTTCCGCATCGCCTCCGCCAGGATGAAGCTCCCGATGAAGAGAAAAATCGAAGGCGAGGCAAACGGAGCCAGCACGTCCTTGTCCTTGGCCACCCCCAGGGGAATACACAGCGCCGGAGCCAAGAGGGCCGTGGCCGCCATGGGAATCGCTTCCGTCATCCAAAAAACCACCGCCAAGCCCAGCACCGCCGCCAATCGTTGGGCTTCCACGGAGACCCCCGGCACCGGAAAGGCCAGCAACACGAGCATCACCGCCGGCCCCAGCGCCAGCCCCACCCGCTGCCGCCACCAATCAAACGACGATTCCTCCAGGGGAACAGGAGGGGCGGAATTTTCAGAATCAGTCATCGTCAGGAAAAGCGGGCATTCTGCCGCTACCGCGCCGGCACTGCCAGACAATTTTGAACGCCACCGTCCTACGAAAAGCCGTAGGCCCC
>CAIZWU010000147.1 GCA_903936775.1 uncultured bacterium
ACCGCGAAGATAGCGTCGAGTTCGCGGGTGTCGCCGATCCTCGCGGGGTCGGCAGCGGAGATATTGGAGGCTTCAAGGACGCCGGACAACCCGGCACAAAAACCGCTGAAGGCATAGACGGCGATCCGGACACCGCCGGTCCGGATGCCCGCGAGGCGGCTGGCCTGCTCATTGTCGCCGGTAGCTTCAATAAACAATCCGGCCGCCGAGTGCCGCAGCGCCCATCCCGTGATTCCGGCAAGGAGCAATACAATGAAGACCGGAACCGGCAGTCCCGCCAGTGATCCGTTGGCCAGCCATGTCAGGCTCCGGTTCTGAAACGGCACCATCTGACTATCAGTCAGCAGCATCGCCAGCCCGCGTCCCGCCACCATCATCACCAAAGTGGCAATAATCGGCTGCAGCCCCACCCGCGCAATCAGCAGCCCGTTCACCAGACCGAGCGCCGTAGCCAGCAGCAGCCCCGCCGCCACCGCCTGGGCCACCGGGGCCCCCGCATTGACTTGGGTTGCCGCCACTGCTCCGCTCACCGCCATCAGCGAACCCACCGAGAGATCGACGCCGCCGGTGGCAATCACGAGCGTCATGCCCAGAGCCAGCAGCATCGGCACCCGTGCGCCTTGGTTGAAGATGTCGACGAGGGTTCCGAAGAGGCGGCCGTCCTTCCATTCCAGTTGGAAGAAGCCGGGGGACGCCGCCGCATTGAACGCCAGCAGCGCCGCCAGGGCGAGCAGCGGCCAGAGGACGGTGGAACGGGAAGGGTTCATGCGGCGGCAACGGTTTCCATGATGGTCTGAAGGGTGATCGCTGGGCCGTCGAGCACCGCCGCCTGCTGCCGGTCGCGCAGGACGACGACCCGGCTGCAGTTTCGCACGACTTCCTCAAGCTCTGCGGAAATGAACAAAATACTCATGCCTGCCCGGCGCAGTTCGGCACAGAGGAGTTCAATTTCTGCTTTGGCACCGACATCGACGCCGCGGGTCGGTTCGTCGAGGATGAGCAGGCGGGGCTGGACGGCCATCCAGCGCGCCAGCAGGCACTTCTGCTGATTGCCGCCGGAAAGCATTCCGATGGGAGTATCCGGCCCACGGGTCCGGATGTTGAGCGCTTTAATGAAGCGGTCGGCGAGGGCGTCCTGCTCGGCCCGCGGCACCCGCCGCAGCGCCCCGCGCGACGACTGCAGGGCCAGCACAATGTTCTCGCGCACGCTCAGCGATGGAAGGATGCCTTCGGCTTTCCGGTCTTCGCTGCAGAAGGCGAAACCGGCCGCCATCGCCGCCCGTGGAGAGTGCAGGGCGAGGGCCTTGCCGCCGGCCGTTACGGCGCCGCTGGTGGCGGGATCGATTCCAAAAAGCATCCTGGCGGTCTCGGTCCGTCCGCTGCCCAGCAGGCCCGCCAGCCCGGTGGCTTCGCCCGCCATCACAGAAAACGACAGGGGCCCGACCGTCCCGCGCCGTGCGAGGGATTCAACCCGGATCGCCTCCGTGCCCTTGGTCTCCGCCCTAACCGTTGGTCCGGCCAGGCCCGGGGCTTCCTTGCCGATCATGTGGCTGACGAGGGCCAGCCGGGACAGGGCGGCGGCTTCCCAGGTGCCCACGCCTGATCCGTCGCGCAGGATCGTGATGCGGTCCGACACCGCGTAAATCTGATCAAGGAAGTGGCTAATAAAAACGATGCCCATGCCTTCGCTGCGGAGCCGCCGCATCACGGTAAAAAGTTCCTCCACTTCCTTTGCATCAAGGCTTGAAGTGGGCTCGTCGAGAATCAGGACGCGGGCCTGCTGGTCGAGAGCCCGGGCAATGGCGGTCATTTGCTGAACTGCCACCGGAAACGAGCCGAGGGGGGCAGTCACGTCCGCTTCAAGACCAAGCCGCGCCAGCGCGGCCCGGGCGCGGCGCTTTCCTTCGGCGTGCCGGATGAACGGGCCGCGCATTGGCTGGCGTCCCATCAGGATGTTCTCCGCAAGGCTGAGGTTGGGCAGCAGATTGACTTCCTGATAGACGGTGCTGATTCCGGCCGATTCAGCGTCGCGCGGGTTGGCGGGACGGATGCTGCGTCCTGCGACGGCCATGGTGCCGCCATCCGCTTGATGCACCCCCGTCAGGACTTTGATGAGAGTGCTTTTGCCTGCGCCGTTCTCGCCCATCAGCGCATGGATCTCGCCAGCGCGGAGCTGGAATGACACGCCCTTGAGTGCGGTGAAGGCGCCGAAGCATTTCACAATGCCGTCGAGCTGGAGGAGTTCGGTCATAACGGCAGCATTCCGGGTTGCAGGAGCACGGACGGTCCGTCTGAAGGGCGGGTGACAAAGCAGACGGGCTCAATTCCGGTCGCGGACCGGTAGGCGGCAGCGATGCGCCCGGCGACTTCGGCGGCGCACCGGGTGTCAACGAGCGCCACGCAACAGCCCCCGAATCCGCCTCCCGTCATGCGGCAGCCGTAAATCCCGCCGTCCATTCCGATCGCCCCCGCCGCCGCCACGACCGCGTCCAGTTCGGGACAGCTCACTTCAAAATCATCGCGCAGAGAGGCGTGGCTTCTATTCATCAGGCCTCCCACTTCGGCCCATGCGCCGCGTTCCAGGGCCGCCACCGCTGCCAAAGTCCGGCGGTCTTCCGTGATGACGTGGCGGGCGCGCCGGTACAGCCGCGGCAGGAGCAGGCTTTGGCTGCTTGCGAGCAGTTCCGGTGTGGCCCGCCGCAGGTCGGGAACCCCCATGAGCCGCGCCGCCTCATGACAGTCGTTGCGGCGTGCCTGGTAGCCTCCGTCGGTCAGCGCGTGTTTTACCATGGTGTTGATCACCAGCACCGACACCTCGCCGCCCGGCATGGGAACCTGACGCGTTTCCTGGTTCAGGCAGTCGATCAGCAACAGGTGCCCGGCTTGCCCCATGACGACGGCAAACTGATCCATGATCCCACAGGGGACCCCGGCAAATTCGTGCTCCGCCTGTTGGCAGAGCAGGGCCAGGGCCAGCGGTTCAAGGGCCGTGCCGCTCAGAATCCCGCCGAGGAGGGCCGCCGCCACCTCAAGGGCCGCACTGCTGCTGAGGCCGCCGCCGACCGGGAGTGAGGCATCAATTACGGCGTCAAATCCGGGTACCTGGGCACCGGCCCGCTGCAGGCCAGCGATCACGCCGCGCACATAATTGCTCCACTGCGGTTCCCCCGGTGCGAGGGGCTCCCCTACCGCAAATTCAGCGGGCCCGCCCCCGGCTTCGGTGCTCCACAACCGGACCCGCCGCCCCGCCACGGGCCGTGCGGCGATGTAAATTCCCCGGTCGATCGCCATCGGCAGGACATAGCCACCATTGTAATCAGTGTGCTCGCCGATCAGGTTCACCCGTCCCGGGGCGTAGACGAGGTGGGTGGCCGGCTCCCCGGTTAGGGAAAGGAGCCGGGAGGCGGCGGCCGCAGGCTCCCCCGGCGGGGTATGGTCCTGACAGATAGGGGGCTCGCCTGGGAAGGGTTTACGGATCGACGGTGGCGTCATGGGGCGGGATTGGCCCGGGGGAAAGCGGGCCGGGGAAGGAGGCGTGGGGGAAGAGGTGAATTTCGAGGAAGGAAATACTATTCCCTCCCACCTTGCCAACGAAAAGGGCCTGGCTTTTCCCACGGGCCTGCCTCTTTCTGAGGTGGATCCCGAAAACCGGACCATAGGCTAAGGTTGCTGGAAAAGGATCACCCTCAAATCAGGCAGCGCCGCCGCCCGGGCAAAGGAACTCGTGGGGACACTCATCCACCTCTTTCCGGCTTCGCGAAAAGCACGGCGGGTTATTCCCCGGCGGTTTGCGAGAGCTTGAGCACGGCTTTGAATTCGGCGGCGGTGACCGGAGTAATGCTGAGGCGGTTGCCTTTGCGGAGGGTGGCCATGTCCGACAGCGCAGGGGTGTCGCGCAGGCGGGGCAGGCCGACGGGATGCTTGAGGTCTTTTTCCCAGGCGACATCGACGAGCATCCAGATGGGTTTTTCCGGAGTGGCCTTGGGGTCGAAGTAGTCGTCGGAAGGATTGAACTGGGTGGGATCGGGGTAAGGCTCGGAGGCGATGCGAATAACGCCGGCGACCCCGGGTTCCGCACAGCTGCTGTGGTAGAAGAGGGCGAGATCCCCGACCATCATGTTATCGCGCATGTAGTTCCGGGCCTGGTAGTTGCGCACGCCGGACCAGGGTTCGGTCTGGCGGGGCCGGGCTTTGAGGTCGGCGAAGGAGAAGACGTCGGGTTCGGATTTGAAGAGCCAGTAGTTCATGGGTGGAAGAGGGAAGAGGTCGGGGGGAAGAGGTCAGGGGTCAGGGGTCGGCGGTCGGCGGTCAGCGGTCAGCGGTTGCCAGGTGCTGGTGTGCCAGTCATACGCTTCGAGGGCGGGGAAGGTTTTTTTGTAGTCGTAGTGGCTGGGCTCCACGGTGGCGTAGCCTGGGTAGAGGTAACGGCGGCCGGTGCGCTGGGCGTAGGCGATTTCGTGGAGGAAGGTGCAGATGCCGAGACTGCGGGCGGAGGCGTCCGGCTCGAACATGGCATAGACGCTGGAGCAGGAAGCGGCACCGAGATCCAGATAGCTGACGGCAAGGAGCTGGCCGCGGTCGAGCAGGCGGACTTCCTGACACTCGCAGGGCTGGGTGGCGGGGTCGGCTTCGGGGAGGAAAACGCGGAGGGATTCCGGGAGGTTGGATTTGAAGCGGGCGCGGTGGCGCAGGAAGAGGGCTTCGCGGTCAGGAGTGACTTGGGCGGGACCCATTTCCACGGTAAGGTCTGCGTTCTTTTTCAGAATGCGGCAGTGTCGGGCGGTGGGCTGGAAATCCGCGAGGACGAGGCGGAGGGGCTGGATGCGGTGCCATGAGCCATCGGGGTTCAGGGACAGGCTATAGCGGAAGAACTCCCGGCCAAAATGACGCCAGCCCTGACTCCAGCGGGTGTCCATTTCCTGCGGCGTGGTTTGCGTCAGGATGGCCTGTTCGAAAATGACGGGGGGGAAGGACACGGGGGGGAGGGGAGGGTTGGGAAGGTTGAGGGTTGAGAAGGTTGAGGGTTGATTGGTTGATGGTTTATAGTTGATGGGAAGGGGGAGCGGGGCGGCGGTTAGTGGGGGGGTGGGGTGCGGCGGAGCAGGGTGTAGGGGGTGCCGTCGTCGTCGGGGACGGTGAGGATTGGTTCGGAGAATCCAGCGCTGGCGAGGCGGCCCACCATTTTTGGGTCTTCGAGGCGTTTGGCGGGGATGAGGAGCCATGGCGCGTCCGGGGTGACCTGGCGGATGCTGGCAATTTCCACCACGTTTTTCCCCAGATAAAAGAGGAAGGGCTGCGGGCCGGGATACATGGCGAGGAGGTGGGGCGCGTGGCCGGTTTGGGCGAGGATGGCCAGAGCCGGGGGGCGGATGTCTTCATGCAGGCGCATGATCGGCATCATGACGGAAGCCTTGAAGATCATGGCCCAGGCGCAGAGCAGGGCGGACTCGGCAAAGAGGCGGCCGGGCCAGGCGATGCGGGCAAAACGGATCGCGAGCAGCCAAAGGATAACACTGCCGCCCAGCATGACGGCCATGGCCGGGATCATGGAGCCGGGGGCTTTCCAATAGGGGAGGACGACTCCGGCGACGGTGAGGAAGAGCAGCAGGAACCGGATGATGCCGCTGACCCAGCGGGCGGTGGCGGGTTCTGCGGCGGAGGGATCGCGCCGCTGTTTCCAATGCGTCAGGAGCACCACCGCGAGGGCGGCCACCGGAGCGAGCAGGGGGAGCTGGAAGCGGGCGCGGGACTCCGGGAGCAGGGCATAAACGAGGCCCGAGGCTAGGGTGCCCCAGCCGAGTCCGAGGATCAGGGCGCGGTCTTTTTGGGATAGGTCCGGCCACCAGGTGCGGCGGGCCGGGCGCCAGAGCACGAGGGCGACAATGGCCCACGGGCTGAGCAGCAGGAGGGTCTCAAACGGGCCGAGGGGATAGGTTTTCCAGTCGATCGCGGAGGGGTCGAGGCGCTTCACTACCTGGTTCAGCCACATCTGGGTCTGGCCGGTGGCGGAGGGGTCGGCAGGGAGGAGGGCGAGGCGTTCCCGGGTGGCCATGACCCACGGCAGGGGCATGAAAATACTGAGGGCCAATCCCACGAAATGGGCGGGATGCCACAGCTCGCGGCGCTGGCCGTTTTTCCACAGGGCGATGCCGGCGATGGCATAAAAGAAGGGGAGGAACACAGGCCCCTTGGCTAGGGAGGCGAGGCCGAACCAGACCCCGGACCATAACCAGCGCGCCCACGGCGAGCCGCCGCGATACCATCCAGCGAGCCAGCCCAGCATGCCGATCCCTGACAAACTGAAAAACACCGCCTCGATCTCGGCGAGCCGTCCCTTTTCCACCGCGCCGATAGTGGTCAGGATGGCCAGGGGCAGCCACCAGGCCCCGGCGGGCCCGGCGAGGATACGCCCGGCGCAGGCGGCGGTGAGCGCCAGCAGCAGGACGGAAAGAGCCGAAGGCAGACGGGCGGCGAATTCGCTCTCGCCGCCGAGGGCTTTGAAGGAGGCGGCGATGGACCAATTGATGAGCGGCGGCTTGCGGTGATAGGGTTTTCCCTCGGAGTAAGGCAGGACGTAGTCGCCGGTCTGCATCATCACGCGGGCCGGCAGAATGCGGCGGCCTTCCTCGCCTTTCAGCTCCATGCCGCCGAGGCCAGGCAGGTAGATGGCGGCCCAGGTGAGGACGAGAGTGAGGATGAGGAGGACGCGGGGCATGGGGGGCGGGGCCGGTGGTCAGAAAGGGGTAGCGGACGGAGTCAAGGAGGCACGGATTTTGAAAAAGCAAAAGGGGCATCCGTGACCGGATGCCCCTTGGCGTGGAAGGGTTTCGGCTGGGTTACTGAACGGCGCCGCCTTCGGATTTGGCCATCATTTCATCCCACTTGGCTTTGACGGTGGCGAGGATGGCTTTCAGCTTCTCCTGCTGTTCGGGAGCGAGGTTTTTGATGGTTTCGGAGGATTTGGCATACAGTTCATCCCACTTGGCTTTGAGGGCGGTGGCCTTTTCGCCGGTCATGCCGGTCTGGACGGCCGTTTTGGCTTCCGCGATGAGTAAACCGAATCCATCCAGCAACCCATCGGCCTCGGGCACGCCCATTTTTTCGAGTCCCCATTCCTTGGCGGTAGCGAGCATGTCCCCGCCTTTCGCGAGGGCGTCGTTGCCGGCGGCTTTGGCGGTTTCCACCGCCTCGGCGGCTTTGGCTTTCAAGTCCGGGATGGAGGATTCAGCCTTGGCGGCGATCTCTTTGCCTTGGGCAGCGGCCTCGGCGGCGGCGACCTTGGCTTTGGCAGCAGCCTCGGCGGCGGTTTCCTTGGCCTGGTCACAGGCGGTGAATCCGAAGGCCGCAGCAGCAGCGAGGAGCGTGATCGTGGTTGATTTCATAAGTAGCGGATTGAGTTGATGCTTGCAGCGGCGGTGCGCCCGGCTGGTTTCCATTGCCGGCACGGCCGATCTGGAATTCCGGAAGTTACGCGATAGCGCAGCCGCATTCGCAACGATACAACAGTAACAACACTCCCCGCAATCTCAATTTTCCATGGCCCTCCAAGCAACCCCTCCCCGCGCCCGTTACATCATGATCGGCGGTTTTCTCGGTGCCGGCAAAACCACCGCCGTCGCCCGCCTCGCCAAACAGCTGACCGAGGCTGGCCTCCGGGTGGGCCTGATCACCAACGACCAGGGCCGGGAGCTGGTGGACACCGCGATGCTGCGGTCCCTCGGTTTTGCTACCGAGGAGATTCCCGGTGGGTGTTTTTGCTGCCGGTTCAAGTCCCTGACGGACGCGGCCGCCAGTCTGACGGAATCCACCCGGCCTGACGTGATCATCGCGGAACCGGTCGGGAGCTGCACGGATCTGGTGGCTACGGTGACGTATCCCCTGCGCCGGATTTACGGCGATGCCTATCAAATCGCTCCACTCACGGTGCTGGTGGACCCGATCCGGGCGCAGCGGGTGATGGGCTTGGCGGAAGGCGGCAGCTTTTCTTCCAAGGTGATCTACATCTACCGCAAGCAGTTGGAGGAAGCCGACATCATCGTGATCGGGAAGTCCGAGCTGCTGACGACCGGGCAGTTGGCTGAATTGGAAGCCGCGCTGCGTCTGGCGTTCCCCGCGGCGGAAGTGCTGGCGGTTTCTGTGAGGGAAGAGCGGAATCTGGAGACGTGGTTTTCCCGTCTGACGACCAGTGAACAAACTCCGCGGGCCGCGATGCCGGTCGACTATGATGTGTATGCCGATGGCGAGGCGTTATTGGGGTGGTTCAACGCGACGGTGGCGGTGACGGCGGACGAGGAATTCGAAGTGGGGGATTTGTTGCGTGAATTGTGCGGGGCGGTGCAGTCTGGTCTGGCGGCCCTGCCGGCAGAGATCGCGCATTTGAAGATGACCTACAGCCCTGACGAATCCCTCGGCGGGGATGTGGCGGTGGTGAATCTGGTGAGGAGTGACTTCGTGCCGGAACTGGGCATCTCCCTAGACGAGCCGTCCGCCAGCGGCCAGCTCATCATCAACCTGCGGGCCGAGGCGGCCCCGGAGGATCTGGCGGCGGTGGTGCAGGGAGCCCTGAAGCTAACCGCCGCCCGCCATCCGGGCCTGAATCCCGCGGTGGAGCACCACGAGCACTTCCGCCCCGGCCGTCCGACGCCCACGCACCGGGACCGCTGAGCGTCCTTTTCAAGGATTTTGGGAAGAATTCATATGTATTCCGGCTTGCCAGCGGGGGCACCATTTTACAAAGTGGGCGCCTCATGAGTCAGGAACATTTCCCCAAAATCAAAAAGATCGCCTTCGAGGGCCCCCAGTCCAAAAACCCTTTGGCCTTCCGCCACTACAATGCCGACGAAGTCGTGGGCAAAAAGAAGATGAAGGACCATCTGCGGTTCGGCGTGGCCTATTGGCACGCCATGAAGAACAGCCTGGCGGATCCCTTCGGGGCCGGTACGGCCATCCGTCCCTGGGACGACCGCAGCAATTCCGTCGAAAATGCCTGCCGCGTGGCTGATGCCTGTTTCGAATTCACCGGCAAGCTCGGTATTGAATATTACTGCTTCCACGACCGCGACGTGTCCCCGGAGCTGGGCTCCCTGAAGGAAAACAACGCTGCCCTCCAGTCGGTGGCCGACCACCTAAGCAAGCTCCAGAAAAAGACCGGCATCAAGCTCCTCTGGGGCACCGCCTGCCTTTTCTCCCACCCCCGTTACAATCAGGGGGCCGGCACCAGCCCTGACGCCGATGTCTTTGCCTACGCCGCGGCTCAGGTGAAGAAGGCCATGGACGTGACCCATCAGCTGGGTGGCCTTGGTTATACCTTCTGGGGAGGGCGCGAAGGATATTCCACCCTGCTGAACACGAACATGAAGCGGGAACTGGACCACCTCGCCAAGCTGCTGCACATGGCGGTGGACTACAAAAAGCAGATCGGCTTCAAAGGCCAGTTCTACATCGAGCCGAAGCCCCGGGAACCCTCCACCCACCAATACGACAGCGACGCCGCGGCCTGCTTGAACTTCCTCCGCGAGTATAACCTCATGGATCACTTCAAGCTGAACATCGAAACCAACCACGCCACCCTCGCCGGCCACACCGTGCAGCACGAGTTGACTGTCGCTGCCGGGGCGAACGCTCTGGGTTCCATCGATGCCAATGCCGGTGACGAACTGATCGGCTGGGACACGGATCAGTTCCCTACCAACATCTACATGACCACGCAGATCATGCTGGTCCTGCTGAAAATGGGAGGCTTCAAGACCGGTGGTCTCAACTTCGACGCCAAGGTGCGCCGTGAATCCTTCGAGCCGGAAGATCTCTTCCACGCCCACATCGGCGGCATGGATGCCTTCGCACGCGGCCTCAAGATCGCCCACAAGATCATCGAGGACGGCCGTCTGGATGGTTTCGTGAAACAGCGCTACGCCAGCTTCGACAGCGGCATCGGCAAGAAGATCGAGCAGGGTAAAGTCGGTTTCGCCGAACTGGAAAAACACGCCCTCACCCTCGGTGACACCACCATGCCCGGCAGCGGCCGCCAGGAAATGCTGGAAAACCTGCTGAACGACTTCATCTCGTAGTCACCGGCCCGGCGCCAAGCCGCAACCAAGTCCAAATTCGAGTGGCGGCATCCTTCACAGGGTGCCGCCATTTTTGTGTCAGCTCCCCCGGTTTTCTACAGTTCGTTGTATTTCAGATTGGACCCGCGGGCTTTGTCTGCGGGATAGCGGATTTCGTTGCGGGCCAGTTTGGCGGTCATTTCCTGGGCAAGGTCGAGACCGAGTTGGTCGGCGAGTTCAAACAGGAGGATGGCGACGTCGGCGATTTCGTTGGCGATTTCGGGACGTTTCCGCTGGGCGATTTCGCGGGATTCGTCCGGGGATTTCCAGACGAAGGGCTGGAGCAGTTCGCCGGCTTCCGCGACGATGGCGACGGCGAGGTCCTTGGGGCTGTGGAACTGCTGCCAGTCGCGGGCATCGCGGAAGGCACGGATTTGGGCGGTCAATTCAGGGATGGTCATGTGTGGAAGTGGATTGGAACAGAAGGTCACGAAGGACAGGAAGGGTTGATGCTCTGCTGAAGCTATCGCGAAATCCGGTGGGGTTCCTCGTGACCGTCAGTTCAAATTCCCTGCTTTCCAAGCGGGGAGGGGCGGGTTTGGTGGGAGCATGCGAATTATCAGTGGAAGTGCCGGGGGCATCCCGATTGCGGTGCCGAAGACGCTGCTGCGGCCAACCGCGGACCGGGTGCGGGAGGCCGTGTTCTCCATGCTGGGCGAGCGGACGGAGGGGGCGGCGGTGCTGGATCTTTTTGCCGGGAGCGGGTCGTATGGGCTGGAGTGCCTGAGCCGCGGGGCCGCGTCGTGTGTCTTTGTGGAGTCGGACCGGGCGGCCGGGCCGGTGATTGCGGCGAATCTGAAAAAGGCGGGGCTGACCGGCGGGACGGTGGCCACGGCGCCGGTGGAATCGTGGTTGAAGGCAAAAACAGGGCAGTTTGACCTGATCTTTGCGGACCCTCCTTTTTTGAAACAGAAGGGCGACCGGGATTGGGATGCGGTGCTGCTGGCCTCGGAGGAGTTAACCGGGCTCCTCGCGCCGGGCGGGGTTTTTGTGCTGGAATCCTTTGCGAAGTCGGCCCAACCTCCGCCCCCCGGCTCTCCGTGGTCCTGCGCGGTGGAACGCCGCTATGGCGACGTGGTGGTCCGTCTTTTCCTTTTTTCCCCGCCTGCTTCTGATGCCGCTGCTCCTGGTCCTGCTGATTTATAATCTGCTGCTGCCGTTCGCCCTCCTGGTGCTGCTGCCGGTCAGTGTGCTGAAAATGCGGCGCCGCGGCGGGTATGGTGCGAAGTTCTGGCAGCGGTTCGGCTTTTTTGACAGGACGACTGCGGCACAACTGGAAGCGGTGCGGGGCCGTTGCCGCTGGATGCATGCGGTCAGTGTCGGCGAGGTCAATGTCGCCCGGAAGCTGATCCGTCAGTTGTTGAAGCAGGAACCCGGCACTCCCGTGGTGTTGTCGGTGACCACGTCCACCGGCTACGCGGTGGCCTGTGACAAGGCACCTGCGGAGCTGACCGTGATCTATTCGCCGGTCGATCTGGCTCTGGTGGTGGGACCGGTGTTTGCCCGGATCCAGCCGCGGCAGTTTATCCTCGTGGAAGCTGAAGTGTGGCCGAATCTGGTGCGCGTGATGCAACGGGCCAGGGTGCCGGTGGTGCTGGTGAATGCCAGGCTTTCGCCGAGATCGGAGCACCGTTACCGGAAGTTCCGTTGGCTGGTGGCTCCGGTGTTTGGGATGCTCGACAAAGTCCTCGTGCAGGAACCCGAGGACGTGGCGCGGTGGGAAGCGATCGGCGCCCGGCCCGGCACTGTTCAGGTCACCGGCAGCATCAAGTTCGATCTGTTGGGGCAGGCCGCCTCTTCGCCGGAGCGGGTGGCGGAGTTCCGTGGATTGTTGGCCGGGGCCTTTGGCGGCAGCGTGTCCCGGGTGGTTCTCCTGGCGAGCAGTCACGCGGGGGAGGAACAGGCCATCGCGGAGCTTTGGCAGGTCATCCGGGCGGATTTTCCGGAGGCCAGGCTGTTGATTGCCCCCCGCCATGCCGAGCGCCGGGCGGAAGTGTTGGCGGCGGTGGACGCCGCCGGACTGTCAGGAGTACTGCGGTCGGCCCTGCCGGTGAAACAGGACCCTGACGTATTGGTGGTGGATTCCACCGGGGAGCTGCGCGACTGGCAGGCGCTGGCGGAAGTGGTGATTATTGGGAAGAGCTTCCTTGCCAAAGGTGGACAGAATCCGGTGGAGGCCATCGCGGCCGGGGTGCCGGTGCTGACCGGCCCGCACATGGAGAATTTCTCGGCGTTGATGACTTTGCTGCGGTCGGCGGATGGAGTGGCGCAGACCGATGATCTGCCAGGCTTGGCCGTCCAGTTGCGGAAAATCCTCGCAGATCCCGCGGTGGCCCAGGCCATGGCCCGGCGGGGCAAAGCGGCCTTGGCACGCCATGCTGGAGCGACGCCCCGGACGGCGGAGGTGCTGCGATTGGGGTGAACCGGTCGGGACAGGCCGACGGTGAGCCGTCCGGCTATGCTAATGTCGCGGAAGTGCCGGTGGGATTGGGACCTGGGATCCCATACTCCCACTGCTGATTTGTCAGGATTGCGCGTCCAGCAGCAGCTGGTGCAGGGTGAGGGACAAGGCGGCGTTGGATTGGTTTCTCCGGACAGCCTCGGCGAAATCGGCCAGGACGCCGGTAGGGCAGGCCAATGATCGATTGCTTGATGGACCGCGATCATAGCAGATTCGGCGCTGGAGCCCTGGGCAGAAATAGATGCTTGGCCGCGGAGGCTCCAGGTCCTGTCCCTGCCGGGAGTCATCAGATGGGAAGGGGGCGGGGCAGTTGGAAATTTAACGTGAAAAACCCTCGGAAGGCGGGAAGACCCGGTGTAAAATGATCCCAATATGGAACCAACCCTTACTGAAAAAATCAGCGACCAGCGCACCGCCATTGAGAAAATTGAGGGGCTGCCGGAGGACCAGCGGGCGCAGATTTTCGCTTCGTTGAACGACTTGGAACAGGCGATCCCTGCCGGGGACGACAGTCACTTGCCGCTGCTGGGCCAATTGGAGGAAACCATGCTCGCAGTGGAAGCGAAACATCCGGACACGACCCAACTGCTGAAAAGCTTTTGTGAG
>CAIZWU010000148.1 GCA_903936775.1 uncultured bacterium
GGGCAGGATGCGGAGCAGGCCATGGCGCAGATTGCCGCGCTGATTGAGAGTGGCTTTTCCGAAAACCGGTAAGAGGAACACCGCACAAAAAAACCGCAGGCGTTTCGGCCTGCGGTCTGAATGGGGAGTAAACGGGCTGGAAGCCGGAATTACATGGCTTTTTTGGTGGCGGCACAGGTCGTGCAGGCCACTCCCTTGGCTCCGGCTTCCTTGCAGCAGGCCTTGGTGGCCGTTGCGCTGTCGGCGGAGCAGCAGGAGCCGGACTTGGTGCAGGTGCAGCTGGAGAAGGTCAGGGAAGCAACGGTGGCGAGGAGGAGGGTAATGGTTTTCATGGGTGGTAGTTCGGTTTATGGATTGGACAGGTATCGGATACGACACCGGACATGGCGGGATATTCCTTTGAATTTGGCGGATGGCTACGGTTTTTTTAGAACTTCGTAGGCGGCCTTGACCACCCAACCGCTGGCTTCCAGGGCGGCCCGGGCGGCGGCCCGGTCTGTGCCGGTGAGTTCGGAAACGATGCGCTGGGCGCGGTCGCGGAGTTTTACGTTGGAAGGATTGAGGTCGATCATGAGGTTGCTCATGACCTTGCCGGTGCGGCTCATGGCCAGGGTGGTGAAGAGATTCAGGATCTGTTTGGTGGCGGTGCCGGCCTTGAGGCGGGTGGAGCCGGTGAGGACTTCCGGTCCGAGGTCGGGAGCAATGACGAAATCGGGATGGAAAGCTTCAGGATTTTGCTTGAGGACGGTTTTGATGGTGGGATTGAAACAAAGCATCACGCTGACGGCGCCGCGGGCTTTGGCTTCGGCAAGGGCACCCCAAACGTAAGGCGTGCGGCCACTGGCGGCGATGCCGATCACAACGTCCGGGGATTTGACGTTGCGGAAGCGGATGGCTTCGGCCCCGGCGGTGGCGTCATCCTCGGCGCCTTCCACGGCGGACCAGAGGGCACGCTGGCCTCCGGCGATAATGCCCTGAACCTGCTCGCGCGGGGCACGGAAAGTGGGGGGGCATTCACTGGCATCGAGCACTCCCAAGCGGCCGCTGGTGCCGGCTCCGATGTAGCAGAGCCGCCCGTCATTTTGGAAGGCGTGGATGATGGTTTCGATGACCTTGACCAAGGTGGCCCGCTCCCGGGCGATGGCGTGGGGGACCCTACTTTCTTCGTCGAGCATCAGGTTCACCGCTTTGCCCAGCGGCATGGTATCAAGCTTGGTGGAGCGGGGATTCCGATGCTCGGTGGGGGAATCCAACAAGGCCGTCAGCGGAGCGAGGCCGGAGGGTGGCCCGGTTTTGCCTGGAGACGTGAAACGCGGAGGCTGGGATTTGGCGAGGGCGACGGCACCCCAGACGCTGGGACGGGTGAGCGCCTCCACGCGGGCCCCAGGCCATTTTTGCCGGAGGCGCCGGGCCATGTCCTTGGCGAAGGCCGGATTATTGAGGAGCATGCCGCCATTGAGAATAAAGTGGACGGGCTGGCCGGCTTCGGTCAGGTGCCCGGCACAGGCGGCCGCGTCGGTAGCCAAAGCTTCGGCGGCTTCCGCGAGGATTCCCCGGGCGAGGGGATCGTTCTGGGCGGCGGCCCGGAAGACCGGGATGGCAAGGCTGGCCAGATCGGTTTTGCCGGCCTGGATGGACCAGTCGATCAGGTCGTCCGGCACATTGAGTGCGAGAGCATCGAGGATCAGGGTGCCCAGCTTCGGCCAGGTGCCGGAACGGTCGGCCTGGGCGACGAGGGCCCGCAGGGCCTTGAGGCCGATTTCGGTAGCGCTGCCCCGGTCGCCAATGATATGGCCGCGGCCGCCGACTTTGGCGGTGCGTCCTTCCGGGGTGCTGCCATAACAACAGGAGCCGGTGCCGCTGAGCACCAGCACGCGCGCTGCCATGCCGGGCTTTTCCGGAGCCGCGGCGAGGGCGGTTTCGAGATCGTTGGTGGCGAGGCAGGGGACTTTGGGGAAAATACGTGAGGCAGCGCGGCGGATGCGGTCGCGGTCCGGATCGGTGCGGGTGCCGGCCAGTCCTATCGCGATGGCGCCGAGGGCGGTGACCGGGCAGGGCAGGCGGCTGGCAATTTCCCTGAGCCGCCACTGGAGTTCGCGGTCGGAGAGGAGTTTTAAATTACCGGCATCGAGGCTGGCTTCATAGAGGACGCGGTCCGCTCCCTCCACCAACAACGCCGTGGTGCGGGTTCCCCCTCCTTCGATGCCGAGAAAAAGGGGGGTAGTTGGCTTCGGGAGGGGTGGTTTTTTCATGCAGTCGGGGCCAGGCGGCCAGTGCTTCGTCTCCGCAGTCAAAGGGCAGGCGGCTCCCAGCGTTCCTGCAGCCTCACGATGGATTTGGCTTTGCCGGTCGCCGCGTCGATGTCGATCACGGCCCCGCAGAGCAGCACCGGGCCGCTGGCGACGGTGAAACGCCTCGGCAGGCAGGTGGTGAAGCGCTCCAGCACGGGTTGGATCTGGCTGCCGATGACACTTTCGATGGGGCCGCACATGCCGGCATCCGTCAGGTAGGCGGTGCCGCCGGGGAAGATGGTTTCGTCGGCGGTCTGGACGTGGGTGTGGGTGCCGACCACGGCGGAGACGCGGCCATCCAGATAGCGGCCCATCGCGATTTTTTCACTGGTGGCCTCCGCATGGAAATCGAGGAAGATGACCGGGGTTTCCTGACGCAAGGCCGCGACCTCCTGATCCAGGGCGAGGAAGGGGTTTTCGATGGGCGGGTTCATGAAAGTGCGGCCCATGGCACTGACCACGGCGACTTTTCCCTTGTCGGTTTCCAACACAATGCTGCCCTGGCCCGGGGTGCCGGGCGGGAAATTGAGCGGCCGCAGCAGGCGCGGTTCCGTGCCCATGTAATCGGTAATTTCATGCTGGTCCCAGCAATGGTCCCCCAAGGTGACCACGGTGGCCCCGGCACGGAGCAGGCCGATGCAGAGCTTGGGGCTGAGTCCACGGCCTGCGGCGGCATTTTCACCATTGATGATGATAAAGTCCAGCCTCAGGCGTTCTTTAAGCTCCGGGAGCCGGTCGGCGATGGCCCGGCGTCCGGGTTCGCCGAATACATCCCCTAAAAACAGGATCCGCAACGTTGCGGCATCAGGAAAAGTCAATGAATCATCCACTGGCCGTCCATACCGCAGCGGGTCCGGTTTTGTCCAACGGCAATCCCGGCACCCGGCGCCGATTTTTGAAAACCGGCAGCGCCGTGGCCGCGGGGCTGCTCGCGGGCTGTGACAACAAAACGCCCGCCCCGGTCATCGCTCCGCCGCCGCCGGTGCCAGTGCCGCCGGTGAAGTGGTGGAATCTCTCCGAGCTGGCGCCGCCACCGGATTGGTCAAGGCTGGAAGCCTGGCAGGACTCCATCACCGCACCGGAATTCCGCCATCTGCTGGAGAATGTGCTGACGGACGGGACCGCCTTCTGGAGCACCGTCGAGCAGCGGGAAGACCGGGCCCTCATCCGCACCACCACCGCGCGTGAGGGGGCGGAGCGGTTTGAGTTGAGATTTGCCCGAGAACCTCAAGCCCGGCCATCGGCAAGATACTGGCGGACGGCGGCGGAAATGGGCTCTCCCCCTGCGGCGGACCGCCCCCTGGAGGGTGTCAGGATCGCCTTGGACCCCGGCCACATTGGCGGCAGTTGGGCGAAGATGGAGGCGCGGTGGTATCAGATGGGCGAAACTCCGCCGGTGATGGAGGGCGAATTGACCCTGCAAACGGCCCGCGTGCTGCGCCCGATGCTGGAGGCCATGGGGGCTGCGGTGAGTCTGGTCCGGGAAACCCACGAACCCCTGACTTCCCAGCAGCCGGACACGCTGCTCGCAGAAGCCCGCGAAAGCCTGGCGGTGTCGTTGGGCGTTTCGATCGTGCCCACGGAGGCGCAGGTCCGCCGCGAAGCGGAGCGGTTATTTTACCGCACCTCGGAAATCCGTACCCGCGGGCAACGGGTCAATGAGGTGCTGAAACCGGACCTGCTGGTCTGTCTGCACTACAATGCCGAAGGATGGGGCAGTGACGCCGGGAAGCCGGTGTTTTCTGCGGCGAACCACGTGCATGTGCTTGCGCATGGCTGCCTCAGCGCGGCAGAGTTTTCCAACGACGACCAGCGGCTGGATACCCTGCTCCGGCTGGTCCAGCGCATCCCGGATGAGGAAATCCGCCTCTGCGATGCGGTGGCCCGTCACCTCGCCGCCGCCACCGGCCTGCCACCCTTTACTTATCTGGGGAAAAACGCCCGCAAGGTGAATGACAACCCCTGCCTCTGGGTGCGCAATCTGCTGGCCAACCGGGTGTATCATTGCCCTGTCGTCTTCACGGAACCTTACGTCATGAATCACCAGGAGGTTTTTGACCGCATCCAGGCCGGTGACTATGACGGGGAAAAGGAAATCGCGGGCAAACTGCGGCGCAGTATTTTCCGGGAATACGCGCAGGCCGTCGCGGATGGCCTCGCCGAAGCCTGCCGCACCGGACGGGCCTGAGGGTTGGCGGATGGCCCTGCCGTGGGCCTTGATCCCGGCAGGTTTCTGGCACTGTATCAACGGATTCCCCGCGCCCATCCATGGGCCGGCCCCACTCATTTCATTTTTCAATTCCTATGTCGTGGTATGACTACAGCGATGCTGCCGAGCAGAAAGCCAAAACCCAACGGGATCTGGAAAAACGCCGGAAGCGCGGAGAAAAATACGAAGCCTTCGTGGCCCCGGAAGGGCGGAAGCTGGCCGTGAATTTCTGGGGGCAGGCATGGTGCCGGCATTTGGAAACCTACTGTGGTTACGAGACCCGGTTGCCACGGGGGCGCAGTTATCTGCGGGCAGGCCATGTCTACAATCTGGCCGTGGAGCAGGGCGTCATTACCGCAGAGGTGACGGGGTCTTCCTTGTATGAAGTGGAAGTCAGGATCGCCCCGCTGAAGGCCTCCGTCTGGGCCGGGATCAAGCAGACTTGTCAGGGGGAGGTCGCCAGTCTGCTGGACCTGCTGGGCGGAAAACTGGGGGACCACGTGATGCAGGTGGTGGTGGACCCGAAGGATGGACTCTTTCCGGGCCCCAGGGAAATCCGGCATCAATGCACCTGCCCGGATGCAGCCGATCTCTGCAAACACCAGGCCGCGGTGCTTTATGCGGTCGGAGTGCTGTTTGACCGCGATCCCCGGTTTTTCTTCGAGCTGCGCGGAGTCGATCCTTCGGAACTGATCGCGTCCTCGGCGGCGGTGCTGTGAACGGTCGCGGACCAGGCCGCTGGCGACTTTGGCGGAGAGGATCTGGGCGCGTTGTTCGGGATAGAACTGGCTGATTCTGAAACGCCGATGGCCGCCGCTGCGCCAGCCTCGCCCCGGATCAAAAAGCCAAAAGCGGTCGCGAAAACCAAGCCAGCCGTGAAACCGCGCGGTCCGGTGAAAAAGAAGGCAGGGCCGAAAAAGAAACCGGCCTGACAGGAGCGGGGCGCCATTCGTTAAACAATATTTGACGCGTGAGGGTCCGTGCTGATAGGGTGCGGGTGTTATGGAAATCCTCCCCGCCCGCCTCGCTTTTTATGTGCTGCTGCCGGCGGTGTTGGGGGAAGGGCTGGCCTGGGGTATGCGGTCGGTTACGGCCCCGGATGCGGGAAAGGCAGCCGCCAGCGTGGCGGGGACGTCCCGGTCGGGGGCGCCGGAGGCCACGGCCCAAACGGGAGGTCCGGCGGATTTTCCTGTGGATAGTGTCCTAGCCGGCCAGAAGCGGTTTTGCGGACGGCTGCAGGGCGCGGACCTGACGCAAATGATGGCGCTGCTGGACGAGGCCCAGGCCTTTGCCGATCCCTTCCGCCGCCGTTCGTTGCGCACCCTGGTTTTTGAGCAAATGGCGCGGAAAGACCCTGCCGGAGCCTGGGCGCTGCTGGAAACCTGGGAGAAAGGCGGCTACCGGAACCCGTTTCTCCAAGCCTGGGCGCAGGTGGATGCGGAGGGCGCCCTGACCTGGGCGGAAGGGCAGGGGAAAGAGGGCGTGGATTTTGCCCGGGAGATCATCGCAGGCCTGGTTCCGGATAACATGGAAGCATTTACCAAAATCCTGCCGCGGCTGAAGCCGGATCAAATTGGCAAGGATAAGATCGGCACCGCGTTCCGTCTCTTCGGAGCGCAGGACAGCGCCGCGGCCCTGCGCCTGCTGGAGGGACTTTCCGGCAATGGTCAGCAAAACTTCGCTTCCTCGTCCCTCGCGGAAGGCTGGGCCCGCCGCGATGCCAAAGCCGCCTATGCGTGGGCGAAGGATCTGACCGATCCCGCGCAGCGCGAGTCAGCCCTGCGCGGAGTCTTCCGCGCCTGGGCCGAAACCGATCCGAAAGGCACCGCCGCCCGCCTGGATGAACTGACCAAAGACCCCGCCATGGCCAAAGCGGCGGCGGGTGATTCCCCGGTCCGGGCCGTGGTCCGCGCCTGGGCGGCGCAGGACCCGAAGGCCGCCGCGGCTTGGCTGCGCCAGCGTGCGGAGGAAGGAGGAGACGGTTCCTTCCAAGAGTTATTGAATTCCGAGATCCTGCCCAGCCGGGACGAATGGAAGGCTACAGAACTCGCAGCGATTCTCCGTAACCCCGGGGAGCCAACCCTTGACGGTGAGCAGCCGCTTTCTTCGGTTTATGGCCGCGTTTCCTGGGACAGACTCTCGGGAGACGAGGATGAATACCTGAGTGTCGGAGAATTCGGCGGGGGAAATTCCCCGCTCCGGGATAAAAATTACCCGGGAGACACCAGCAGCAGACCCCATCTCGGCGACCCCTCGCGCGAATTCGATGAGCTCGCCAGTCAACCGAATGACAGCACCCGCCAACATATGCTGCACGAGGTCGCCTCTCAGTGGGCGGAAAAAGATCCGTCATCCGCGCTGACCAAACTCCGGCAAACCACCGACGAGTGGCTGAAACTGAGCCTGATCAATGCCCTGTCGAACCGCGCCCGCAAAACCAATGATCCTGCCCTCGCGGCTGAGATTGCCGCAACCTTCCCGACTCCCTTCACCGCCCAGGGACAGACGGCGGTCTTGGATGTTTATCGGACCATTGCGGCGCGCGACCCCGACCGTGCCAAGTCCCTGCTGGCGGGTGATCTCGATGCTGCCAGTAAGGTCTCCATCGCCGCGGTGCTGGCCACCCAGCAAGCAATCTACGATCCTGCCGGAGCCATCGCATGGGCGGCACAGCAGACGGAGCAACCAGTCCAGGAAAAAGCCATGTCGTCGGCCGTCAGCGGTTGGGCCAATGCCGATGCTTATGCGGCCTCCGAATGGCTTTCGTCCCAGCCCGCCGGCCCGCTCCGCGAAGCGGCGGTGGAGGGACTTGTGCATGCGATAGGCATGAGTTCGCCTGACGATGCCTTGCAGTGGGTGGCTACAATGACGAATCCCGAGCAGCGGGGAGCGGCGCAGATGAATATCCTGCTCTCCCTGCTGCAAACCGATTTTTCGAAGGTCAAACGGCTGGCTGACGAAATCCCCCTCTCCACCCAGCACCAGCAGATGCTTCAACAAATGATCAAAAGCCGGGAAGGCCGGGGCCAATGACCAAACTCCAAAATTCTTTCTGATATGATCCGCCATTCCCTGCTCTGGCCCACCATCTCGCTGGCCGCCGCGCTGGGGGCTTTTTTCAGCGTGCGCGGGGTGCTTCCGGAACTACCCCCTCCTGTGACTTTATCCAATCAGAATACCGGGAAGAACGGCGGGGCTCCGCTGCAGGCCACCCCAGCGGGGGAGGAAGATCCCCTCCTGTGGCGGCTTCGATTGCTGGAAGCACTGGAAAAGGCGGATCCGGCCAGCCTGCGCGAGATGTTCCAGAGCGAGACCACGCCCCGCCGCGAAAAGCGTGCGGTCGCCCAACGCTGGGCGGAGACGGACGCGGAGGGCCTGTTTGATTTTCTGAAGGGATTGAGCCGCACCGCGTGGGATCAGGATGGCGAACAGTTTGAGGCCGTGCGCGGGATTCTCTTCCGCACCTGGGCACTGCGGAATGCCGATGCCGCCCTGACCGCTGCTGGTTCGCTGAGCAATCGTCCGCAGTTCCGCGCGGCCCGCTGGGAGGTGGTGCAGACTCTGTTCACCAGTGATCCAGTGAAGGCATTCGAGTCTGCGGCCAAGCTGCAGATGATGCCGGGCGGTGACCGCCTGGTGGATTCGGTCTGGAAAAAGGATCCCTCCGCATTTCTCAAAGCCGCCGGGAATGCTCCGGCGGGCGCGTTCAAAAACCCGGAAATACATGATGCTGTGGACAACGCTTTCGGGGAACTGGTGAAACAAAATCCCGGCGCCGCGGCGGAATGGCTGAAAACACGCCCGCCGGAGCAGCAAGGCAAGCTGTGGGAACGCATGGCCTGCCGTTTTGCCGAAGTAGATCCGGCAGGCGCTCAGGCGTGGTTCAAGGAAACTCCACCTTCCGCCCAGCGGGAGAAGGCTGGAGCTGAAATGATAAAAGCCCTCGCCAAAAAGGACCCGGACGCCGCGTTGGAATGGCTCCAGGATAATCTGGAAGGCGGGCGCACTGCTGGATTTTTCCATCTGGCGGGAGCGATGGCGGAGAAGGGCGTGGATTTCGCAAAACAACTTCTGGAAGCCATGCCAGCCGGCGCTCCGCGTGATCTGGTTGTTACCGCCATTGCACAGAACTGGGCGAAGAAAGAGTTTAAGCCAGCGATGGCCTGGGTGCTGTCGCTGCCGGCGGACGATCCAGGGCGGGCGGGTACGATTGCCCAATTGGGCTACCAGTGGACCCGGAATGACTTGCCCGGGGCAGCCGCCTTTTTCCGGGACCAAGCCAGCGAGATGGAGCGTGGATATCTGGAACCCAATTTGATCCAGGCGTTTTCCGCCAAGGATTTGGCGGGCGGTTTGGCCTGGGCTGACTCTTTGTCACCCCCTGTCAAAAACCAAGCCTACAGCCGTTTCTACGAAGTGGCCTTGCAGGAAAATAAAATTCCGGAAGTGATTGCCGCAGTAGAGAAGCTGCCCGCTGCCCAGCAGGAAGCGGTTGCGGGGATGATTGCCGGAAGCGTTATGGATTCGCGGTATAACGATCCCGTGGAGGATGCACGATTGGTGAATTCCCTGAAGCAAATTCCGCAGCACCTCCGGCAGTCAGCCCGCGCCGCGATCGAAAAGAACGGCTTTGTGAACGGCTTTGTGAACCCCTCCCGGAAAGAGGCCGCGCTGGAGGCGCTGAAATAACGGTTTTACCCTCTCCGCCCGGCTGCGCCGGCTTGATCAAACTCCTGCCATGAACGAATCAGACAATACCACTCAGGACGAAACGACCGCCCCCTTGTTCCTCCTGCAGGCGCTGGGCCTGCTTTTGGAGGCCGCCCAGGCAGATCCGGGGACCACAGAAATCACCATGCAGCCTCTTTCCGGCCGGGAGCAGTTCGATTTCCGCCAGGAAAATCCCAGCGGCGTCAACGCGGTCAGGATCAGGTCCACCAAAAGCATGTTGCTGTATTCCCTCGTGCAGACCCTGGCCGGGGAATTGGACAGCGACCCCTCCGTCGCAGAGGGCCGGTTGGTGCTGATTGGCATGATCCATCCGAGGCTCGATAAAATCAACCAACTGGGAAAAGTGGCCCTCACCAAAAGGAGCTATGACCCGGAAATGCTGCTCCACGAAGCTGCCACCGCGGTGGGGACCTTCCGTGCGGCTGCGGGGCTCCCTCCGCAATCTGCGGCAGTGGATCAGGCGGTGGCCTCCTGTCTCGCCATGCAACTGGGGGAATATTGTGCGGAACCGAGGCGGCTGGACCGGACGGCTCTGGTGGCGTTGTTCCGCGAGGCGATTCTCGTGGCCACGTCGAAGACCGGGCCGGTTTAAGCGGTGTCTTCGCAAATCATCATGGATTTGTCCCATGTGACCAACGCCACAGGCGTTGGGGATGCCAGCCTGGGGTTGCCGCTTCAAGCGGCTACCCCAGGTCGGCCGCCAATTTCCGTTTTGAACCACAAAGTGGTTCCGAAAGCGACGGCTATTGCGGGGTAGGCTTCCTTGAAGGGCGGACCTGCGGAACCGCGTTGCGGTTCAGGGACCAAGGGCATTTGATCCGGAATCCTGGGGTAGCCGCCCTGCGGCAACAACCCCAGGCTGGCATCCCCAACGCCTTTGGCGTAGAGCATCCCCCATCGGAAGGATCAGCCGATTTACGAAGACACCGCTTAGCCGGGTTTCCGGAGCGGGGTTGAAGATCTCCTCCTGGTGAAAATCCTGGGTTTCCTGACAAAACAAGCCGGGGATCATCCCGGACCCGTGAGCGCTGGGCTCTTGGATTCCAGGACAATCCCCGGCAAACTTTTCAGGCAGCCTTCCGGCCGCGGGGTGATGGATCAGGCATGGGCCAGCGACGGGAGCGGGCGCATGCCCTTCCCGGTCTTGCGGGCTTTGATTTCGTCGTAAATCCACGCGTAGGTTTTTTCGAGGCCTTCGCGCAGGCTGATGGAGGGGGCCCAGCCCAGCCGTTCCTTGATCATGGTGTTGTCGCTGTTGCGGCCACGGACGCCTTTGGGGGCATCGAGCTGATAATTCCGCTGCAGTTTCACGCCGGCGATGTCTTCGGCGATGGAAACGAGCTGGTTGATGCTGACCATTTCATCGCTGCCGAGATTGATGGCGTCGAGGATGTCGCTGTTGAGGATCCGGTGGGTGCCGTAGGTGCAGTCGTCAACATACATGAAGCTGCGGGTCTGTTCGCCGTCGCCCCAGATGTCGATGGTGTGGTGGCCGCTGAGTTTGGCCTGGATGACCTTGCGGCAGATCGCGGCGGGCGCTTTTTCGCGGCCTCCGTCCCAGGTGCCGTGCGGGCCATAAACATTGTGATAGCGGGCATAACGGGTCTGGATGCCGTAGTCCTCACGGAAGTGGCGGCACATGCGCTCACTGAAGAGTTTTTCCCAGCCGTAACCGTCCTCCGGCATGGCGGGATAGGCGTCGGCTTCCTTCAGGCCGGGATTGTCGGAACCGGTTTGTTTTTCACCGTTGTAGACGCAGGCGCTGGAGGCGTAGAAAAACTGCTTCACGCCGTGGTCGCGGGCGGCCATGAGCATGTGGGTATTGATGAGCACGCTGAGCATGCAGAGGGCTTTGTTGTTCTCGATGAAGCCCATGCCGCCCATGTCGGCCGCGAGATTGTAAACCACTTCGGCATCGCGGCAGACGAACTGGCAGGCGTCGAGGCCCTGCACATCCATCACCAGATTTTCCACATTGCCATGGAGTTGGTACCAGTCGTCGAGGGGTTTTTGATCGACCGCACGGATGTCGGAGAAGCCTTCGTTTTTGAGAAACTGGACGAGGTGTCCGCCGATGAAGCCGCCGGCTCCGGTGATGACTGCTTTGCCTTTCATGTGACTGATCATGGAATGTTTGCTAGGAGGTGAAGATCTTTTCAAAATTCAAGGCAATGCCTTCGATTTTAAAGGTGTTTTCGGCGTAATCCCGCGCATTGGTGGCGCACCGGGTGGCCAAGTGGGGATTGGCGCGGAGTTGTTCGGCGGCTTCGAGAAAAGCGGGGACATCGGTCGGGGGGACGGTCAGTCCGGCCTTCCGCTGGTGGATGATCCGGGCCGCAAGATTGACCTGCGGGACGGCCAGCAGGAGGGGCCGGGCCGCGCAAAGATACGTCAAAACCTTGGAGGGCACGGAGAAGACGCCGGCGTCCTCCTCCAGCACAGCACAGAGCACGTCTCCCGTGGCCAGCACCTGGGGCATGACGTTGAAATCCTGGTAGGGGAGCAGCAGCAGATGGGCGAGCTGCCGGGCTTTTTTCTGTTCTGCCAACCATTCCGCCCCGATGCCTTCGGAGATCACGACCACGCGGATTTTGTCGTTGTTGCGGTATTGTTCGGCGAGACTGAGCAGCAGTTCCGGATTGTGCTTCATGCCGAGGGTTCCGGTGTAAAGATAAACGAATTTATCCGCGAGACCGCGGCGCCGGCTCCAGTCATTGGCCTTCGCGCAGACGGGCAGGGTTTCCAGAGGAGCCCAATTGGGAATCACGGTGATCCGGTCTTTGCGCACGCGGAAGTCCTCTTCGAGAATGGGCGAAAAATCGTCCGTGATGGCCACCACCCGGTGACTGGCGCGCAATTGGCGGCCTTCCATTCTGCGGTAGTAATGACCGATCAGTCCCCCGACGACGGGGATTTTTTTCCGCACCAGCTTGTCCACGGCAAGGCTGTAAAAATCCTGGAGCCAATAGACGAACCGGGCATCTACGGCCTGGGTGGCGCGGAGGATTGGTTCCTGGGTTTCCGTGGGCGTATTGGAGGAGATGACCCCTTCCGGTTTCCACATCCGGATCAAACGGGCGACCTGCTTGCCGTAGGCGACTTCCATGTTGCGGCGGCGGAGGAACGAATACTTGTAGCGGACATATTCCGGGTCCATGGCGACCTCACGGACGATCAGACTGGCGGCATCCTCCTCGTTTTTGACTAAATCCCCACGCGGTGTCTGGAGGGAACCCGCGAACGCATGCAGGACATCATGGCCCATTTTCGCCAACTCGCGGGAGAGTTGGATTTGGAACGGATGGCCGGCGTAATCGTGAACCAGGAGGCGCATGGTGGAAATCAGGATAAGTGAAATTCTAATATGCGGTGCAATTATGGAAAATGCAAATTATTAAAGTGGCTCTAATGAGGGATTTCAAGAACAAGGGTGAAGTTCAGGATCGCCTCACCGGTCGAAACAGACCCCGCGGCGGAGGATCCCCGGGGCAACACGGCTCCAATCACGATCCGTCCCAGCTTACGCCAGCTCGCCGTAAAGCGTGAACCCTTTGGTTTCGATGATGTGGATGGGGAGCAGTTCGCCGCGGAGCCGGTCGTGGGGGCCTTCGAAGACCACAATTTTGTTTTGAGGGCTGCGGCCGGTGAGGCGGGTTTCGGTGGTCTTGCTGTAACCTTCGCAGAGGACCTCGCGGATGGAGCCGACTTCGGCGGCCAACTTTTCCTTGGCCTGGGCGTTGATCAGATCCAGCAAGTCGTGATTGCGGGCTTCCTTGATCGATTCCGGGAGTTGCATTTCGTCCGGCAGATCGGCGGCGGGGGTGCCACGGCGGGGGCTGTAGCGGAAGATGAACGCATTGTCGAAATGCACGGCCCGGACGATTTCCTTGGTGGCTTCGTAGTCGGCTTCGGATTCGCCGGGGAAACCGACGATGATGTCGGTGGTGATGGCGAGGTCCGGCCGGGCCTCGCGCATTTTACGGCAGATTTCGAGGAAGCGCTCCGGGCTGTAGGGCCGGTGCATGGCCTTCAGAATAGCGGCGCTGCCGCTTTGGAGCGGGAGGTGGATGTGTGGGCAGAGCTTGGGCAGGCGGCGGAAGGCTTCGATCAAATCATCGCGGTAGCCAATCGGGTGAGGGCTGGTGAAGCGGATGCGGTGCAGGCCGGGCAGGGCGTGAAGTTGATCCAGCAATTGCACAAAAGGGCTGAGGCCACCGATGGTGGGGAATTCCTTGATGCCGTAACGATTCACGATCTGGCCGAGCAAGGTGACTTCCTTGACGCCCTGGTCCACGAGGCGGCGGACTTCATCCACGATTTCCGGAATGGGCCGGGCCCGCTCGCCGCCGCGGGTGTAAGGGACGATACAGAAGGTGCATTTCATATTGCAGCCCTGCATGATGCTGACAAAAGCGGTGGCCTGCTGCGTTTCCACGGTCTGATCCCGGATGGTATTCTGGCTGCCTTGTTCCTCGCCCACGTCAACGATGCTGAAGCGTTCGTCGTCCATGCGGCGTTCCAGACGTTTTGTCAGGATGGTGTCCACATAGTCCACCACGCGGTGGTATTTCTGGGTGCCGGCGACGAGGTCGAGATGCGGGATGGTATCCAGCAGTTCGTCGCCCCGGCTCTGCGCCATGCAGCCGAGAAAGCCGTAAACGACGTGCGGTTTGGTATAACGCAGCGGGCCGACCTGACGCATTTTACCGATGGCTTTCTGCTCGGCCTGATCGCGCACGGAGCAGGTGTTGATGAGGATGACATCGGCCTCTGCCTCCTCCCCGGTCATGGTGTAGCCCCCGCGGTCGAGGAACATGCGCGCGACCTGGTCGGAGTCTCGCTCATTCATCTGGCAGCCGTAAGTGCGGATGTAAACCTGGTGCATGGGGCAGGGGGAAATCGGTCAGGTGACAGCAGACGGAGAATTATTTGGGATCGTCAAAAAACCCGGAGGCTTCGGTGGCGACATTAGTGTCGAGCACCTGCCAGCGGCCATCGGCGAGGTAAAAGTAGAAGCGCCAGCGGAGGGGGCGTTTTTCACCATTCAGCAGATAGGTGACTTCACGGATGGTCTTGCCCGAGGTGCGGATCTTCAGGATTTCCGTGTTGGCGATGCGGCCGGTCAGCTCCAGCACGCGGGTGGTCGATTCCACCAGTTTGGTGACCAATTCCGGATTTTCCTCCGCCAGCACCGAGCCCTCCAGCAGTTTGGCGTAAGCTTCTGGAACCTTCCGTTGCTTCAGCACCGAGAAGAAGGCCTCAATCTTGTTTTTAATGTCCGGCTCCAAGGTCAGAGCGTCCAAGCGCACCGGCACGCGGGGTTCGGGACCGGGCTTGGGAAGGGCCCGCTCCTGGGCGGGAAGCACGCCCACCAGCATGAACAGCAGAGCAGAAAAACGAAAGCACATGATATCTCCATTATCCGCCCCGGCTCCCGCGCTGCGCAACGGATTTGCCGGGGAATCGGGGAGGCGGCATTCCGCTCCGGGCGCCTCGCCCGGGGCGGATCGTCCCACGGATCCGGGATGGCGCGCCCTGACAGAAACTTTGTGTGAAATTTCTCTCGCCGACTTATTTAAGACATATTAAGAGTAGGCCTTCCCGAGCCAGCTTCCAACTCTTCCTCTGTTTTGTCCTCCACTTCCCCTTCCAACGCACCGGTTGAGCGGATCAAAGCAGTGAATCACCACTTGCGGGTCGCCTTGGACGAGGTCTCCGAAGCGGTGCTGATCCTGCAAAACGGGCTGACCCTCGATGAAGGCCCGGTCATTGCCTGGGGCAATGAAGCGGCCGTGCGCTGCACCGGAGTGGCCGGGGCGGACCTGTTTGGCTCGCCGCTCCAGCCGCTCCTCACCGAAGCTTCGTGGCAGGCTCTGCTGGCGGCGCTGGCCACTTCCTTTAAAGGTGAGCCTGCGCTCTGTGACCTTGCTTTCCTGAATCCGGACGCCAAACCGCAGCGCGGCCGGGTCAAAGCCACCTGTGGTCCTCAGGGGGAAATTCTAGGGGTGATCCTGACCCTGGGGGAGATTCCGGCGCCTGCTTCGACCCCACCGGCAGCGGGGACGCCAGTCCGTTTGGATCTGCCTCCGCCTTCCCCGCAGGGCTGGCAGGATGACGTCATTGAAACCATCCGTGAAACCGCCCGGCAGGTCGCCCACGAATTTAATAACGCCCTGACTTCCATCGTGCTGCCGGTGCAGTTGGCCATCCGCGCCATCCCGCAGAATGGCGACCTCTACGACAGCCTCGAAGTCGCCCACGTCTCCGCTCAACGGGCCAGCGATCTGGCGAAAGATTTCCTGGATTGCTTCCGCCCCCGTTCGGCGGTCCGCAGCCGTTGTGACCCCGGGGCGTTGCTGGGGCGGGCGGTCCGGCTCGCCACCTGTGCGCAGAATGTGTCAGCAAGTCTTGATCTGGCAGAGGGGCTCCCCGGAATGGAAGTCGATGAGAGCCAGTTGGAGCGCGTTATTTTCAATCTGATCCGCAACTCCTGTCAGGCGATGCCCAGCGGGGGACGCCTGCGGGTATCAGCCACCCGGCGCGATATCGCCGCAGGGGATGGCATCGCCCTTCCCGCCGGGCCCTATATTCAATTTTCGGTCCGTGACTGGGGTCCCGGCATCGCGGAGGAGCACCTGCAGCACCTGTTCCACAGCCGATTCACCACCAAACCGGAGGGCAATGGCTGCGGTCTGCCGATTTGTTACCAGATCATCAAGGAACACGGGGGGGAAATGCTGGTCCGCAGCCGCGTGAATGTCGGCACGGAATTCCTCATTTATCTTCCGGTCCTCCCGTCGCTTGCGGTGGAGGGGGCCGTTGCAGAACCTCCTGTCCCGCTGGAGGGCTCTCTGGCCAGGGCAAACCTGCCAACCCAGCCTGTTCTGCCGCCGCTGGTGCCCCCATTGGTTCCGCTGCTTTCTTCAGGTCCCGTTCCCGTCTGGGGAGCGGTTGATCCTGCCACCGCCTTGGTTCCGGGGGCTGCCCGCGCTCCGGTTCCGGTGAGCCCTGGTTCCACCACGGCGGCTGCCCCGGCCATAGTCACCTCACCTGTTCCGGGGGCTTCGGCTCAGGAAGAGGCGCCACCCTCGCTGCTGGTCGTCGATGATGAACAAGGCGTGCGCACCGCCTTGAGCCAGATCGCCAAAGTCATGGGTTTCGACGTTTCCACGGTGGCCACCAGCGATGAGGCCCTGCAAACCTATAAGGACCGCCTGCACGCCGCCCGGCCCTACAGCACCGTTCTGCTCGATCTCAATCTCCGCAGCGGCCTGAATGGCATGGAAGTCTTCCAGGCCATCCGCCGCATGGACCCTGAAGCCCTTGTGGTCGCCACCAGCGGTCAGCATGCCGAAGGCGATGTCGAACGCTTCCGCGCGCTTGGTTTCGCCGGTTTTCTGCCCAAACCCTACAGCCTGGAGCATTTTGATAGTGTGATGCGGGCCGCCTTGGCGTCCTAGCGGATGGACTGCGGCGGCGGGGGGCATGCCGTGCTTCGCCAGCAGGATGGGCCGGGATACAAAAAGGGGAGGCCGTTTCCAGCCTCCCCTTGGGAGTGAAGATCGGGACTGATGGGGATCAGCCGAGGGCCTTGGCCACGGCCTCGGCGGTGATGCCGAGCTCTTTGAAGACGATGTTGCCCGGGGCGCTGATGCCGAAGCGGTCGATGCCGATGATCTGGCCCTGGGTGCCGACGTATTTCCACCACAGACCGGAGACGCCGGCTTCGATGGCGACGCGTTTGGTGCAGGCGGCGGGGAGAACGGATTCGCGGTAGGCGGCGTCCTGGCGGTCGAAGCGCTCGAAGCAGGGCAGGGAGACGACGCGGACCCCGGGTTTGCCTTTGGCTCCCTCGACAGCCCATTGCACTTCGGAACCGGTGGCGATGACGATGGCTTCGAGCGGGGCGGTTTCCTTCACGAGGACGTAGCCGCCTTTCAAGGTGCCTTCGCGGCGGGCGGCGGCGGAGAGGAAACCGAGGATCGGCAGGTCCTGCCGGCTGAGGGCGAGCAGGGTCGGGCCGTCCGCGCGGCTGAAAGCGGCGGCGAAGGCGGCGGAGGTTTCCTCGACATCGGCAGGCCGCATCACGTCCAGGTTGGGGATGACGCGCAGGCCGCTGACGGTTTCGACCGGTTGGTGGGTGGGGCCGTCCTCCCCGACGCCGACAGAGTCGTGGGTGAAGATGTAGGTGACCGGCAGGCGGGACAGGGCGGCGAGGCGGATGCTGGGGCGGCAGTAGTCGGCGAAGACGAGGAAGGTGGCGCCGCTGGGGAGGAAGAGGCCATCGTAAGCGATGCCGTTGCAGATGGCGCCCATGGCGTGTTCGCGGATGCCGAACCAGATGTTGCGGCCGGTGGGGTTGGCGGCACTGAAGTCTCCGCCGTCCTTGATGTAATTTTTGGTCGAGCCGAAGAGGTCCGCGCTGCCGGTGATCAGGTGGGGGACGGTCTTGGCAAGGTGGTTGAGGATTTCGCCGCCGCAGTTGCGGGTGGCGGATTTTCCTTCCAGAGGATACTCGGGGATGGCCTTGAGCAGGGCTTCGGCGGTGAGGCCACCGGCGCGGGCGGCGGTGAGTTCGGCGGCGAGGGCAGGGTTGGCGGCGGCCCAGGCGTTGAATTTTGTGGTCCAATCGGCATGGGCGGCGGCGCGTTTGGCTTTGAGATCAGTGAAGTATGCGGTCACTGCTTCGCTGACGTAAAAGTGGGAGCCTTCCGGCAAACCGAGCCCTTTTTTGGCGGCGTCGATAAATTTGGCGCCGCCTTCGCCGTGGCCCTTGGCGGTGCCGGCGACTTCCGGGATGCCTTTGCCGATCAGGGTCTTGGCGATGATCAGTTTGGGTTTGCCGTTGTTGGCGTTTTTGGCGGTTTCGATGGCATCGTAGACGGCCTGCAGGTCGTGGCCGTCGATGGTGACGACGTCCCAGCCGATGGCGGCGTAAAGGTCGGCGGTGTTTTCGCTTTGGGTCACCTTGGCCATGGCGTCGAGGGTGACGTCGTTGGAGTCGAAGATGAGGATCAGATTGTCCAGTCCGTTATGAGCGGCGAAGGCGACGGCTTCGCGGGCCACGCCTTCCTGAAGGCAGCCATCCCCGGCGAGGGCAAAGACATGGTTATCAATGATGGTATGGTCGGCCGTGTTGTATTTGGCGGCGGCCATTTTGCCCGACAGGGCATACCCAACCGCATTGCCCACGCCCTGGCCGAGAGGGCCCGTGGTGCTTTCCACGCCGGGAGTTTCAAAGGATTCCGGATGGCCGGGGGTGTGGCTGCCGAGGACGCGGAAGTTTTCCAACTCCTTCATCGGCAGGTCGTAACCGGAGAGATGCAGCCAGGAGTAAAGGAACATGGAGCCATGACCGGCGGAGAGGACGAAGCGGTCGCGGTTCAGCCACTTGGGCTCGGCGGGGTTGCAGACGAGGGATTCCCCAAACAGCACCGCCCCGACATCCGCCGCACCGAGGGGCAGGCCAAGGTGGCCGGAGTTGCACTTGTGGACGGCGTCCATGGCGAGACCACGGGCTTGATTGGCAGCGGATTGGAGCAGGGCAGTATTCATGTTCAGTAGGAAAGAGGTGAGGGTGGAGACCGGCGGCTGGACCGGCGGAAAGCGGTCGGGGATAGAGGCGATTCCTCCCCGGCGCGAAGTGAGGGATTTTTAGGGTCGCCCCCTTATGGGTGCAACAGGGACTTGGCCGCGCAAACGGGGTATGGCATGAGGAAAACTGATGCCCGGTATGGGCGGCGGGGCCGGGCCGGATTTTTCCAACCGCGAATGAACGCGAATGGGCGCTAATGGCGGAAAGCTGGAAAGTCGATGGCCAAGGCTTTTTCCATCTGGATGGATTCGCGTTTATTCGCGTTCATGAGCGGTTTCGTTTTTTATCCTATGCGGCACCCGCTCAATGCTCCGGCTTCTGCGTGCCGGGCGCACTGAGCGTGATTTGATAGAGGTCGTGCCGGCGCTGCCGCAGGTTTCTCACGCTGCCCCGGATGTTCAGTTCCTTCAGCAGGTCGGTATCGACATCCGCGATGAGGGTCGCTTCCGCGTTGGGGGTGGTTTCCGAGACGATGGCCTGGTTGGGGAAAGAAAAATCCGAGGGCGAGAACACGGCGCTCTGGGCATATTGGATATCCATGTTGATGACTCCGGGGAGATTTCCCACGCTGCCGGCGATGGCGACGTAACACTCGTTTTCGATCGCCCGGGCCTGACTGCAATAACGGACGCGGTTGTAGCCGGTGGCGGTGTCGGTGCAGAAGGGGACGAACAGCAGGCGCACGCCGCGGTCGGCGAGGAGGCGGCCCAGTTCGGGGAATTCGATGTCATAGCAGATCAGCATGGCGATCTTCCCGCAGTCGGTGTCCAGCACCTTCAGTTCGTCCCCGCCGATCATGCCCCAGTCGCGCACCTCGCTGGGGGTGATATGCAGCTTGAACTGATGGTCCCAGGTGCCATCGCGCCGGCAGAGATAGACGATGTTGTAGAGCTGCCCGTCGCGGTAAAACGGCATCGATCCGGTGATGATATTGATGTTATACTCGACGGCTTTCTGGATGAAGAAGTCGCGGATTTCCTCGGTGAATCCGGCCAGTTTCCGGATCGCGGCGGCGGCGCCGTCGGTGTTGAACGGAGCCATCAGCGGGGCGTTGACGTATTCCGGGAAGACCACGAAGTCGGATTGATAACCGCTCACCGCATCGATGAAAAACTCCACGTATTCGAAGAACTCGCGCAGTCCCGGCGTGCTGCGCATCTGCATCTGCACCAGCCCCAGCCGCACCACGCTTTTGGTGCCGAGGACGGGGCGTGGTGGCGTGTAGTACACGTTATTCCACTCGATCAGCGTGGCGTAGGCATGGGATTCGGTGTCATCCAGCAGGTAATTGGTCAGGGCTTTTTTAACGTGGAAGTCATTGCTGAGTTGGAATGTCATCACGGGATCGTAGATTTCCTTGCGCCTTACCTTGTCGATGTATTCGCGCGGCGATAGCTCGTCTTTGTATTTGCCGTAGCCCGGCATCCGTCCGCCCGCCACGATGGCGCGGAGGTTCAGCCGCTCGCAGAGTTCCTTTCTGGCATCGTAAAGGCGGCGTCCCAGCCGCAGGCCCTGGGAGTCAGGATCCACGCAGACCTCAATGCCGTAGAGCACATCCCCGTCGGGATCGTGGGTGGTGAATTGGAAACTGCCCGTGATATCGCGGTAGCTGTGTTCATCGCCGTAGAGTGCGTAGTCCACCACGAGGGAAAACGCGAAGGCGACCAGCTTACCGTGGTCCTCCACGCCCACCTGGCCTTCCGGGAAGGTGCGCAGGAGGCGCATGAACTGGGCTTCGGTCCAGCTCGCATTGATCACCGAATACAATCGCCGCGAGATGTCAGCCACGGCGGGCGCATCCGCCGCCGTGAGCGGGCGGACCACAATTTGGTGACTGGGAGGAGGGGAGGAAGCGCTCATAAAAAACGAAAAAAGGGGCTTTTAACAGGACCTCGTCGTCGGCATGGCGTCAAGGCTGAGGCGGGGCTGCCGTTCCTTTAAAAGCCCGATGTTTCTTAAATGCTCCTCTGCCCGCGTCTGGTTTCAAATTTTTGGTTGGCCAATCTGCGGTCGCGGCCATTTCTAAAATTCGTATCACCAGACTTGGCAGCCGAGGCCGGTTGCGCTACACCGGACCTACTTTATGAACCGCCGTCATTTCCTCCGCACCTCTGTTGCCTCCTCCTTCGCACTCGTGAGTGCCCCGTCCTTATTTGCCTTGGAGGCCGATAATGCTTACCGCAAAAACATCGGCCTCCAGCTTTACACCCTGCGTGAAGCCATCAAGGCTGATCCTGTCGCGGCGCTCAAAGGCGTGGCGGCCGCGGGGTACAAACAGGGTGAAATGTATGGTTTCCCGAACTGCGATCCGATGATCCAGGCGGCGAAGGATGCCGGACTGGCCCTGCATTCCTCCCACTTCGAATGGGACAGCGTCGTCAATCCGAAGGATGACTCCTTGTCCGACTTTATGAAAATCCTGGAGAAGGCCAAAGCCACCGGCCTGAAACATCTGGTCATTCCTTTCCTCGCGGACAAGAACCGCGGTTCGGTGGATGCCTTCAAGAAGGTGGCCGCCAATGCCAACAAGGCGGCGGCCAAGGCCAAGGAAGCGGGTATTCAGCTGGCCTATCATAATCACAACTTCGAGTTCAAACCGCTGGATGGCGGGAAGACCGGATTCGACGTTTTCATGGAGGAGTTTTCCCCGGACATGAAATTCGAGTTGGACCTTTTCTGGGTAAAGGTGGGCGGACAGGACCCGGTGGCGCTGCTCAAAAAACTCACCGGCCGCGTCACCCAGGTGCATTTGAAGGATCTGAAAGCCGGGATGACTTTGCCAAACTTCGGCAGCGTGCCACCGGATGCCTTCCAGGAACTTGGTGACGGCATCATCCCCACCGAGCCACTCCTCGCCGCTGCCAAAGCTGCTGGAGTCGAACACGCCCATGTGGAGCAGGACCAGTCGCCGGACGCGATGGCCAGCATCAAGCAAAGCGCGGCGTATCTCCGCTCATTGTAGGCACAGGAATGCTGGTTCCGGAGTCTTCCGGGGTGAAGGGCTGCATCCGGGTTGCAAACCGGCGGCAGCCCTTCCACCTTTCGGGACCATGCCCTCCAAGCTCGATCCGGCGCTGCATACCGATAAAAAACCCCCGTGGATCAAGGTCCGCCTGCCCACCAACCCTGTTTTTTGGTCCACCAAATCCATGGTGAGTGACCTGAAGCTGCACACCGTCTGCGAGGAAGCCCAGTGTCCCAACCGCTGGGAATGCTGGAGCCAGGGTACCGCCACCTTCATGATCGCCGGGGACCGCTGCACCCGTGCCTGCGGGTTTTGTGCCGTCAAAACCGCCAAACCCTTTGCCCTCGAAGCCGATGAACCGGCGCGCGTGGCCACCGCCACCAAGCGCATGGGCCTGAACCACGTCGTCATCACGGCCGTAGCCCGCGATGACCTCGCTGATGGCGGCGCGCAGCACTTTGCGGAAACCATCGAGGCGGTGCGGGCCGAAAATCCTAAAATCACTATCGAAATCCTCGTCCCGGACTTCAATGGCAAGGACGCCGCCCTCCAGACCGTGATGGACGCCCGGCCCCACATCTTCAATCACAACCTCGAAACGGTGGAGCGCCTCACCCTGCTCGTCCGCAGCCGCGCCATGTATCGCCGCAGTCTCCAGGTATTAAAGCGCGCCAAGGAAATGTCAGGCGACCGCATTGCCACCAAGAGCGGGATCATGCTGGGCCTCGGCGAGACCGAAGCGGAAGTGCTCCAGGCCCTCGATGACCTGCGCGAAGCCGGGGTCACCGTCCTGACCCTTGGCCAATACCTGCGCCCTTCGCCAAAGCACCTGCCGGTGGTGGAATACATTCACCCGGATCAATTCGCCAAACTCAAGGTGATCGCCGAGGAGAAAGGCTTCCGCCACGTCGCCTCCGGGCCCTTGGTGCGCAGCTCCTATCATGCGGCCGACTTCAAACCGGAACTGGATTTGGTGGGGCACGAAACAGTTCCCGCAAGGATTTGAAGGCCATTTTCATGCGTGCGCTCATCTTCGACTTTGACGGACTCATCGTGGACACCGAGTCCGCCATTTATGAGGCTTGGCGGGAGCTTTACCAGGCCCACGGCCATGATTTGCCGCTGGCGACTTACGTGCAATGCGTCGGTTCGGTGTTTGGTCATTACGACCCGATGGTGGCGCTGGAGACCCTGCTGGGCAGTCCGGTGGATTGGGACACTCATTTGCCGATGAAGGACGCCCGCATCCGGGCCGGGCAACAGGGGCTTGATACCCTGCCTGGCGTCCGGGAACTGCTGGCCGAGGCCCGCGCGGCCGGGATTCCCTGCGTGGTGGCTTCCAGCAGCCAACGCAGCCACGTGGGAGGCTGGCTGGACCGCACCGGCCTTCGCGATCAATTCGATTTTGTCCGTAGCCGCGATGATGTCGCCCGTGCCAAGCCCTTCCCGGATCTTTTCCTCTCCGCCGCTGAAGGGCTGGGGCTGCGTCCGGAGGAAACGCTGGTGCTGGAAGATTCCTCGAATGGTCTCCGGGCTTCCCTCGCAGCCGGGGCGCCGTGCGTCATCGTGCCCTCGCCCGTCACCGATGGGTCTGATTTCACCGGAGCTGCGGCCATCCTGAAAACCCTGGCCGGTGTTTCCGTCGAGGTCCTGAGGAGTATCCATGCCTCCGTTTTTGCAGCCGCCAGGATTTAGGTGTTACAAAAAATCGACGGCGCGGCGAAAATTAATCCAGGAATTTTCCAGGACGGGGCGTTTCTGATATGCTATAGCTAGCCTATCATGCCAAAAACTGAATGTCCCGATCCAGCTGCCGACCTTGTGCGGCGGGCGGTGCGTGACTATGAATCCATGCTGACCGGATACGTCTGCAACCTGAGCAACGATCCCGAGATGGCGCGGGATGTGGTCCAGGACGCCTTCATCAAACTTTATGCCCAGGACCCGGCCCGGCTGGATGGCTCTGGCCTCAAAGCCTGGCTCTTCACGGTGTGCCGCCACCGCGCCCTTGATCTCCTGCGCCGCCGCCGCCGTCTGGTCAGCCTGGAAGATTCGCCCATGGATCAGCTTTCCGACCCTGACCCTGCGCCGGACCGCCAGGCGGCGGATGCCGACGAGACCGCTTTTGTGCTGCAAACCTTCCGCCGCCTCCCCGTCAATCAGGCTGAAGTGCTCCGGCTCAAGTTTCAAAATGATCTGTCCTATCAGGAAATCGCCGATATCACGGGTCTAAGTGCCAGCAATGTCGGCTTCCTGATCCACACGGGTCTCAAACGCCTGCGGACCCTGCTCGCCCCTGAAGTCGCGGCCTGTTCGTGACTCCTGTCTTCCTTTCAAACCTGAATCCCTGCTGCCATGTCCACCTCACCTGACCAGTCCCGCTTCTCCGCCTGTGTGCTGGGGGAAGCCACTCCGGCGGAGCAAACCGCCTTTGATGCCGCGCTCCTGAAAGACGCGACTTTGCGCGAGGAAGCGGTCACGCTCAGCCGGACCGCCCACCGCCTCGCGACCGCTTTCAGGCAGGAAGCTCCGCTTTACTTGACGCTTTCCCAGCGGCACGCCGTGCTGTCCTATGAAGGGGCTCCCGCCGTGCCCCGCCAGCCTTCGCGGCCCGCGTGGATGACACCGACCTTCGCGACGCTCGGCATTGCCGCGGCTCTGGCGCTGGGGCTGTACCTTTTCGGAGGAACTCCCACCTCACCCCCGGGGCCCAAATCCGAACTGGGCATCCCGTCCATCGCTATTCAGAAGCTGCCGGACGCGGGTTCCGGAACCCATCCGGTGCTGCCTTCTCCGGTCGTGACCTCCGGCCCAAGGGCAGCAACAATTCCGGAGGCCGCCGGACTTGAAAGTCCCGTCCCGCCTTCCCGCCCGGAGACCATGGCCGCCACCCCTCCTGTTATCAAGGTCAGCCCCGCTCCCGCCCATCCGGAGCGCGATGTTTGGAAAGAATCGGACCGGATCACCAAGCCCGCCTCCAGTCAGCCGGCCGCCGGTGAATCGTTGGCCAGTCCGGCCCCGCGGCCGTAGCTCAGGGCAGTAAGTCTGTCAGGACGCCAGGCCCAGCGGCTGGAGGAGGTGACCCGGAAATACTTTGGAAAGGTCCACTCCCTTGGATTGCCGGGTGAGCACAGGAGCAAGGATATCGCGGTAGTTATGATTCACCGGCAGGTCCCCGGGGCCGACCAGCGGGCTGTGGGTGAGATCCGGCCAGGAGGCATGCACTTTTTTGCTCCCCGCCAAGGCTCCCCCCAGCAGAAACAGAACGGAACCGCGGCCATGATCGGTGCCCAGCGCACTGTTTTCCGCGACGCGGCGGCCAAATTCGGTCAGGACGACAATATTGGTGCGGGCCAGTTCCTCCGGACCTAGATCGGTGGCAAACGCATTCAGCCCCTGGCTGAGCCGCTCCATCGGTGGATCCATGATGACGGATTGGGTGATATGGGAATCCCAGCCGCCGAGATCCAGGGTCGCGGCCTGCAAGCCTACCCGTCCTTTGATGAGGCGTGCGACCTGCTGCAATCCTGACGAAAAGTCATCCTTCCGGTATGCCGCCTGATGGGCAGGGGAATAATTTGTTTTTGTCAGGGCGCTGATGCGCTCGAGGGCGGCGAGGGCACTCTGGCCGGCAGGACCGAGCACTCCCGGTGCGGTTTTATAAAGGGCCGCCAATTGGGGTAAAAATCCATCAGGCACGCGGTCCCCGAGGCCAAAGTCGTCGAGGGACTGGATGGCGGCACAGGACGGCGCTCCCCGCAGGCATTCTGGAAGTTGAGGACCGATAGCCACGGCGGTGAGGGGCGAATGCCCGGCATCGGGCCGGACGCGGAGAAAGCGTCCCAACCAGCCCCCGGCGGCCAGGCCCCCGTGTTCCATGAAATCCTGGGCTTCAAAATGGGAGCGCGTTTCGTCCTCGGAGCCGGCGCAGTGAACGATGGAAAGTTGCCCCTCCTGCCACCACGGATGCAACGCGGAGAGGTGGGGATTCAG
Source organism: uncultured bacterium (assembly GCA_903936775.1). Taxonomy (GTDB): domain Bacteria; phylum Verrucomicrobiota; class Verrucomicrobiia; order Verrucomicrobiales; family V1-33; genus CAIZWU01. The sequence goes on from CAIZWU010000148.1 coordinate 25,785, forward strand.
GCCGAAAAAACCATCCAGTTCCAACAGGTTTTCCCGGCGGATCCCAATGCCGGGCCGGGCGCGGTAATACCCGTCATCGCCATGGGGCACGACCATATTCAGGCCGTCGGCGCCGCCCCTCAGGAAGACTACTACCAGGGTGCCGGCAGGGTCCTGTTGGTCGTTGATGAAAGTAGTGAGGGACATGGACGGGCAGAAGGGTGATTTAGAATGACTGGAAGGCGGGACTGGCCAGCAGGAGGGCGACCGGCTGGCCACTGGCCGCAAGGGCGGTGGTTTCTGCGGCGGCAGGGGAGCGCCCCAGCAGGTGGGCGGCGAGTCCGGTTTCCCCGCCGGCGGACTGTTGGAGCCGCTGGGGATCAAACTGGGTGCCTTTGAGACTGTGGTCCGCAAATTCCAAGGCAAATTTCCAACGCCAGAGCAGGGTGGCCATCCATGGTTGGGCGTCCTCCGGATAACCGTCAGGCGTGGGGTATTGGAAGGGGGCGTGGCCCATGCGCAGGAGATAATCCTGCAGGGCGGGGCCGGCGTCCGTGCGGGCGGCGGTGGCGCGCAGGGTGGATATCACGAAATGGAAAGGGCGCTTCACTTTGCCGCCACGTGCGGTGAGGAATTCCGGGGAATCGAAGAGGGTGCGCAAGGTGTGGCGGATGTCGCCGGAGGAATCGGTGAAGGCTTGGGCGACATTGGTGACGGCGCTGGCCGGAGGGGTGTCGGCGATGAAGCGGCGGCAAAGTTTTCCGGCCAGATACTGGGCGGTGGCAGGATGCTGGCAGACGATGTCGAGCACCTGGTCCAGATCGCCTTCCCCCAGTCCGGCGGGAATGGTGACCCCCAGCAGGGTCTTGGGGCCGTCGTCATGCAGATCGGCCCGGAAGCTGACTTTGCCGACGGCGAACCGCGTATTTTCCCGGGCGCGCACCGTCCATCCGGTCAGGCAGCGGGCCACTTCCATCACGTCCTGCTGGGTGTAGCCGCCATCCACTCCGAGGGTGTGGAGTTCCAGTAGTTCGCGGGCGTAGTTTTCGTTGGGTTTTTCCTTTTCCGTGGCGCGGCGGTTCACCCGGCCATCAAGATACCAGAGCATGGATGGGCTCAGGGCGGAAGCTTTCACGAGGTCCCGGAATTTTCCAAAGGCATGAGCCCGGATGACGGTCTTGTCGTCGGCCGGTTTGAGCCACTTGGAGTCGCCCTTGGACGGATCAATGTTGAAATGATCCGTCCAGAAATCGACCATGACTTCCTGCAGCTGCCGTCGGGAGTGCACCGCCCGCAGGATTTTGGCGCGGGTCATCTGGTCGAGCAGTTCCCTCGCATTATATTCCAGGAGTTCGCCGAGCGGCCAGACGTTGAGCGCTTCAAAGTGGCGCGTGCGGGCTTCCGCCCAGCCGTCGTCAATCGACTCGGGATCCAGTTGGCGGTCGAGCCAGGCCTTGCGTCCCAATTTGAGCATCCCGGCATGGTCGCCTGGACGCGGGCCAAAGGTGAGACGGTTCAGGATATGGGTGGTTTCATCGATTTCATCGGCCTGCGGCGGGCTGAAAGCGGTCAGGCCATCGCCCGGACCGGACAGGATCGGCGCCAGGACATGGGACAGGGCGCTGAAGCCCGCCACGCCGGCCACGGCCCCGCCGGCCGTGGCGGCCTTGAGGAAGCGTCGTCGGGTGGTGCTCATGAGGTGGCCTGGCCGGGGAGGCTGGAAAGGGCAGGGGTGGAAGCCTGGACTGGCTCTGACTGAGGCAGGGTGGGAGGTTTGGTTGCCTTGCGGCGGGCGGACCAGGTCAA
>CAIZWU010000149.1 GCA_903936775.1 uncultured bacterium
ATGGAGGAGAAAACCGGAAGGTCTGCTTTTAGGTTTTGTTCCGGCGAATCCAGGCGATGGTCACTGAATGCCTGCATCGTCTCCCCCCCCGGTGACCCCGCGTCCCCGGCGCTGGAGACGCCGGTTGGCGTGGGGTTTGGGTAGTGCCGCACTGTTGGCGGCAGGCCTCGGAACGGCGGTCTGGCTGGGCAGGGTGAGCTTGCTGAACCGCTGGCTGGCCGATGGCCACGGAGTCTGGCGGGTGAATCTGACCGGCTTGGAGCTCAAGGACAGCCAAATCGAGGTGACTGGACTCCGGGTGTCCCATACGGACCAGGCGGATCCCGTTTTCTCAGCGGAAAGAGTTCAGGTGGGAGGTGACTGGAAGGCTTGGCAGCGCGGGCAATTGGGAGCCGTCCGGGTGGAGTCGCCCACGGTGTATTGGAGAGCTGGGCTTCGGTCCGGCCCCAGCACCCCGGAGGCCGCGGCGGAATCATCTCCCTTGGTCACCTGGGAATCGCTGCAAATTGTGCAGGGCAGGATCGACGTGGCAGATCCCGGCAGTTACTCCTTTACAGGACAGATCACGGGCAAGGGAGGAGCTGGCGCATGGCATGAAAACGGACGGCTGGCCCTCACCCCGCAGGATTTGGTGCTGGTGGACCCAGTCTATACCATGACGCTGCAGGAAGGCCCGGTTGGCTCGCTGGAAGTCCACGCGGGGCAACTTGACCTGCAGGGATCCCTTGATCCCGGCACGGGCACCCTGGCCATTACCCGCGCCCTGCTGGCGGGAAGCCGTTTGAAGCTGGCAGTGCCCGGGGAAACACCAACCGTCCCCGTGATCACGGACACCGCCCCGGAAACAACCGATCGCCCCGCCATCGTGTCGGGCGTGCGGCTGAGTGGCCTCAAGGCTCCACAATTGGAGGTCGCGGCCATGCTGCCATGGGCACTGACGGGACAGACCAATCTGGCACTGGACCGCCTGCAGGCTGGGGAAGGCGTGCGTTTTGGGATAGAGCAACTGCATCTCAAGGAGGCTTCCGCCCAATTGCCGCACGGGGCGAAGCTGCCGCAATTCTCTCTCGAGGCCGGCCTGTCCGAAGGGATACCCCGGTTGGGTCTGCTGACATTTTCCGGAGCGGAGATTCCCGACGCGGCAGCCTTGGCGCGCCTGCTGGGTCTGGAGCTTCCGGAAAATTCCGCCATCTCCTTTAAAGCCAGTGGCAAGCTTCAGGATGCCGGGCTGTCCGGTGGTCAACCCTCCTCAGCGGCAGAGCAAACCCTGACGATGGAGGATCTGAAAGTGGCGCTGCCCGGGCAAGGCCAGGCTTCCGCGGCGCGGCTGACCCTGACGGCCATTCCCGATGAGGTCACCACGGCACGACGGCTTCGGGTGGTGGAATTGAGCGTCCCTCAGGCGGATTTCCTCCTGACCCCCATCCAGCAGGGATTGACAGCGTCGCCTGCCACAGCGGATGAGGAAACTCCCAGCCGACCCGCCTGGGAAGGATGGACAGCCGACCGGCTCACCATCACGGACGGCACGGTCTCCGCCACCCTGCCGCAGGCCAGGGGGGCCAAAGTCACCACCGCCCTGACCGTGAGCACGGTGGCTCCGCAGGACACCGATCTTTCCCCGCATTATCAAATCATCCTGACCCAACCGCAGTTGGCGCATCCGGATCTGCCGGACCAGCCGATTGCCCTCGCCGGAGCCATCCAGCTCACGGCCTCGGCGGCCGGGCTCTGGCAAAAACGTGAGATCGATTCCCTGACGCTGGCGGGATCGCGGATTCAGATTGGGGAAGCTCTCTTCCGTTTGGTCAGTGCCCTGCCCCCGCCGCCGCCGGCTCCCCCCGTCACCTCCGCCGTGACCCTGCCGCCCCCGCCGAACTCCCCGCCTTGGCGGCTGCGGAGCATGGTGCTGGATGACACCCTGATCCAACTGGATCACCTTGGCGATGGCCGGCGGCTGGATATTCCGGTCAAACGTCAGGAATTCCAGGATCTCCCGCTGGACGCCACCGCGCTTGCCGCAGTGGACCGGCTGTATAAGATAGAGGTCCCCAACATTACCTTGTACAACCCATACTCCGCGGGGCAAAAAGTGGCGGTACTGGACACCAATTACATTCAATTCACGCCTTCCGGCCTGATGCAGCGGCGGTTGGAACGGGTGGATCTGATGTTGCCCTCACTCTACGCCGGCCAGCCGTTGTTTGATTTTGTGGACGCCACCCGCAAGCGTTTTGCCGGGCTGGCCGCCCTGCCCCCACCACGACCCCAACCCATGCTGGTCGATACCGGACCCGATAGCGCCACCGTGCTGAGCGCGATCGCCAGCGTGACCCCGTCCACCAGCACCAAGTCCGCCGCCTGGCATATTCCCTTCTTCACTGAAAGCGGGAAGGTCTTCGTCGCGCCCAAGGGGTTTCCCTGGCCCAATCTGCCGGTCATCCCCTTCCGCAATGCACGCGATGCGTCAGGCCAACCCCTGCCTTTTCTCCTCCAGGGTGAAAGCTTTCACGGGGAACTCGCCATCGAGCCCGGCTGGTATGACTTCCCGGAATACAAGGTCCGGCTGCGCCTGAGCGACCGCGGCCGGATTATCTTCAACACCCCGCAACGGGATCACGATAACAACCTGACCGAAGTCTTCGAAAACAACACCCTGATCTTCCGCCAGCTCCAGATCGATGACGCCTGGCTTTCCATCACCTACGACGCCCGGGGCATCTATGCCCGCTTCGGCGGCCATACCTGCGGAGGCACCCTCAATGGTGGATTCAATCTTTATCTGGACGAACTCTATACCTGGGACGCCTGGGCCTCGCTCGGCGGCATCGGCATGCAGCCGCTGACCGACAAGCTCACCCCTGACACCTTCCGGATGTCCGGTCCGGTGGATGAGCTCACCCTCAAAGCATACGGTGACACCACCACCCTCTACCAAGCCTCCCTCGATTTGAAAGTAACCCGCCCCGGATTGCTCCACATCCTCGCGTTGGATTCGATGAAGGAAAAGATCAACGCGCTCGGTGGGCTGAGGGCTGATCTGGGGAAAATCAGCCTCGGCACCCTGCGCGATTTCGCCTACACCGGATGCACCGGCAATCTGAAACTCTTTGGCACGGAAGGTGACGGCCAGCTCTGTCTGACCGGTCCCGGAGGCTCCCGCACCTTCAATCTCCGCCTCCACGACTACCGCGCCAAATCCCCCAAATCCATGGCTCCCTTCTGATGGGCGCTCACCAGATTCAACGTTTTCAATACAGCCAGGACCACCCGGGCCTCCCCACAAAAAACCGCGCCGGGGAGGGGACCTCCTTCCGGCGCGGTGGATTGAATGGATTCCTGACCGGATCAGGCAGCGGCAAGGGCGGCGCTGAGGACTTTTTCCAGTTTGACGATGTCGATGGAGAAGTTGCGGATGCCTTGAGCGGTTTTTTCCGTGGCCATGGCGTCATCGTTCAGCTCCAGACGGAAGGTCTTTTCGTCATAAACGCGTTTGGGGATGTCCATGGCGGCGGAAGCGGCAGGGTCGAGCTTGCGGACAAGGGGCTCGTCGCTGGCGGCCAATTCGGCGAGCAGGCTGGGGGCGATGGTAAGCAGGTCACAGCCGGCCAGTTCCGTGATTTCGCCTTTATTGCGGAAGCTGGCGCCCATGACCTCGGTGGCGTGCCCGTGCTTTTTGTAATAGTGATAGATCTCTGTAACGGAAAGCACGCCGGGGTCGGTGGTGGCAGTGTAGTCCTGCTTGGTGGAGGCCTTGAACCAATCCAGGATTCGTCCCACGAAAGGGGAGATCAGCTTGATGCCACCCTCGGCGCAGGCCACGGCCTGAGCCATGGAGAAAAGGAGGGTCAGGTTGCAGTTGATGCCTTCTTTTTGGAGAATCTCGGCGGCTTTGATGCCTTCCCAGGTGGAGGCGATCTTGATGAGGACACGCTCCTTGGCGATGCCTTCCTTCGCATAGTCGGCGATGAGCTTGCGGGCCTTGGCCACGGTGCCTTCGGTGTCGAAGGAGAGGCGGGCATCCACCTCGGTGGAAACGCGGCCGGGGACGATTTTCAGAATTTCCTTGCCGAAGAGGATCAACACCCGGTCAATCACACTGTCGAGAAGCGCCGGGCCGGTGAGAGCGCTGCCTTGGTGTTCGGCGATGGCTTGGTCGATCAGGTGGCGGTATTGCGGTTTCTCGGCGGCCTGGAGAATGAGGGAAGGATTGGTGGTGGCATCCTGCGGCGTGAAGGCACGCATGGATTCGAAGTCGCCGGTATCTGCGACCACTACGGTGTATTTCTTCAATTCGTCGAGCTGGCTCATGGTAGGGTATGGGCCGGCGGCTGATCTTTTTCCGCCGGAAATGGGTCCCATTGGCGTAGCCGGGGCGGAATGGGGGCGCAATCGCTTTTCGGTCCGGGTTGCGCATGAACGGCTTTCATGCTCGTCATGGCGTTGCCATGCCCGAAGCCCCCCCCGCCTCCGCCCCCGCTGCCCCTGCCTCCAAACTTTCAGGCGGCTGCATCATGATTCTGGTGGTAGCCGGCTGGTTCATCGCCCTCGGGGCCTGGATGGTCTGGCACCTCTACGGCCAGGTGAAGGAAATGCGCGGCTTCACCGATTCCACCGCCCAGGTGATCGCTCCCACGGCGCCTTCCGGGGAGGAAAAAGCGGCGCTCCAACTCCGGCTACAAACCTTTGCCGCCGCCATCGACGCCAAACAACCCGCCAAACTCGAGCTCACCGCCGCCGACCTGAATCACCTCCTCGCCGCCCAGGAACCCGTCAGCCGGCTGCAGGACATCGCCAAGGTCGAGGAGATCACCGATGTCATCCGCGTCAAAGTCGCCCTCGCCATCAATGGCATCCCCCTCAGCGGCGAGCGGCTCTATCTGAATGGGTTCATCCATGTCCGCCCCGAACTCAAGAAAGATACCGGGCTCGTCCTCCTGACCCGCGCCATCGACGTTCCCGGCCGCCAGCTCACCCCCGGTTTCACCAAGGCCTACCTGGAAGCCAACCACCTCGACGGCCTCGCCCTCGATGAAGTCCGGAAGGACGACAAACTCAAAGCCTACCTCACGAAACTGACCGCCATCCGCTGCGAAGCCGGCAAGGTCATCGCGGAGTATCTGCCATAAGGCGCAGGGCGAAGCCACCGGCCTACCCCGCAGGAAGCATTTCCAGCGTGGAACATCTCCAGAGGAGAATATATTCCGAAATTGGCATCAATTTGATGGATGTATAGATTTTCCGTCATGACCAAGACTCAAATTCAAGTGCCGGAAGCCTTGATTCAGGAATTGCGGGTCTTCGCGAAGCAACGGGAATGGTCCCTCGCCGAGACCTTCCGCCGTGGGGCTGAATTGTTGCTGCAGGTCTACCCCGAATCCCCGCCAGGGCCGCCGGCCGCCGCTTGGACGCCTCCATCCTCCGCCCGGGCAGGATGGAAAGGAATGAGTGCGGAAGACTTGCGCGAGGCCGTTTTTGCTGAGGCCGACCCTGTCCTTCCTGGAACCTGTGACCTGTGATCACGATGAGCCGACCAAGATCATCGGGAGGCTGAATGAGCGGGCTGGGTCAATGGGCGGCACGCCCGGCTACCGCACGTGCCAGTTGAAAAACTGAGTAATGGCGCGTATCTTCAAAACGTGAGGGTGGTTACTGCGACATTTAATATTGGAGATAACGCCGCAGAGGTTGTGGCGGAAATACTGTGCCAGTTCCCCAAAGGGGTGAGGGTAAAGTTGGCGGTCTCCGAGGTGCCTCAACAGCAGTTGGTGCCGGGTTTGGAGGAATACCGCACGATCATCGAAAAGGCCCGCAGACAGGCTCCCCAAAGCCCTTGGCAAACCACTGCGGAGACGATGCAGGCCCTGCGGGAAGGGGAGGCAAATTAAATGGCTTGGGTTATCGATACCTCCGTCATTGTCGATTTGGTAACGGGCGATCCGCTTTTTGAAGTGGCTTCCACGGCATGTTTGCAGGCTCATCTTCAGGACGGGCTGGTCATCAGCCCGGTAACTTTTGTCGAACTCGGACCGTCATTTGGTGGGGATGATCACGCCGCGCAGACTTTTTTAAAATCAGCCCGGATTGGCACCTCGGAATTCTGGGACCCGGCAGACACCTTTCTGGCACATCGACTCTGGCATGACCATCAGCAGCGCCGCCGCCAACTACAAATCGCAAAACGACCGGTGGCGGACGTTTTGATTGCTGCTTTCGCTGGGCGATTCCAAGGCCTCATCACGCGCAACGCAGCCGATTTCCAAAATATTCTGCCCACGCTTCAGCTGATTGAGCCTTGAGAGCTATGGGAAGAGTTACATTGGAACAGAATCAAGCCAACGGCTCCAAACTGCCTGAATCGGACCGCGAAGATATGGAGGTCTTTCTTTCGCGGATACGTCAGTTGCTTCCGGTTCCCGGGTCGGACATTTTATCCCCCATTTCGCAACCCGAAGCAATAACTCCACCTGGAAGGATGCTTTTTTGCAGACTCAAAGGGGCTGAAGCAAGGGGACAGCGTACCCCGAATGGTTTTGTGGTGTATATGGGTTCCACCGCTGTATTTGAGGAAAGGCCCTCAGCCGAAAGCTATCCCCAAGCCGTCGCCCAGCGTAAACACCTTATTGCGAATGGCACATTGATCAAAAAGGATGGCTTTTGGGTATTCGGAAAAGATTCGGAATTTTCAAGCCCTTCTGCAGCTGCGGCAGTCATCCACGGTGGTAGTGCGAATGGGCTCGCTGCTTGGAAAACCCAAGATGGCAAATCTCTAAAACAGATAGACGAGCAAGCTTAATCCCCCGTCTTCAGCACCTTCACGAAGGCTTCCTGCGGGATGTTGACCTTGCCGACCATCTTCATGCGCTTTTTGCCTTCCTTCTGTTTGTCGAGGAGCTTGCGTTTACGGCTGATGTCGCCGCCATAGCATTTGGCGGTGACGTCCTTGCGGCTGGCGCTGATGCTTTCGCGGGCGACGACTTTGCCGCCGATGGCAGCCTGGATGGCGACGGTGAAGAGCTGCTTGGGAATGACTTCGCTGAGCTTTTTGGCGAGGAGGCGGCCGCGGGCTTCGGCTTTGTCGCGGTGGACAATGGTGGCGAAAGCATCAACGGGGTCTCCGTTGATGAGCATGTCCATTTTGACGAGTTTGTCCGCTTTGTAGCCGGCATTTTCGTAATCCATGCTGCCATACCCGCGGGTGATGCTCTTCAGCTTGTCATTGAAATCGACCAGGATTTCATTGAGCGGCAGGGTGCAGGATAACATGACCCGGCGGTCGTCGAGAGTCTCGGTATTTTCCAGCAGGCCCCGTTTTTCCGCCACGAGCTGCATGATGTCGCCGATGCACTCGTTCGGGATCAGGATGAAGGCGCGGACCACGGGTTCGCGGATCTCGGCGATGGTGCCGGGGTCGGGCATGTAGGTCGGGTTATCGATTTTGAGTTCCTCCCCATTGGACAGGCTGATCTCATAGACCACGCTGGGATAGGTGGAGATGATGTCCATGTCATACTCCCGGCGGAGGCGCTCGGTGACGATTTCCATGTGGAGCAGGCCGAGGAATCCGCAGCGGAAGCCGAAGCCGAGGGCGGCGCTGGATTCCTGTTGGAAGCGGAAGGCGCTGTCATTGATCTGGAGCTTGGCCATGCCGGCTTTGAGGGCCTCGAAGTCGTCGGAGTCGATGGGATAGACGCCGCTGAAGACCATGGGCTGGATTTCCTTGAAGCCGGGAAGGGCTTCCGGGCACATGCGGGTCGTTTCGGTGATGGTATCGCCGATTTTCACCTCGCCACTGGATTTCATGTTGGCGACGACGAAGCCGACGTCCCCTGGCCCGAGCGTTTCGCAGCGGCACTGCTTCGGGGTGAAGATGCCGACTTCCTTGATGTCGTAGGATTTGTTGGTGGACCACATGGTCACATTCTGGCCTTTTTTCAGGGTGCCGCTGACGACGCGGACATACATGATGACACCGCGGTAGGAATCGAAGAGGGAATCGAAAACGGAGGCACGCAGGAAATTGTCATCGGGCACCTGCGGGGGCGGGACGCGTTCGATCACGGCTTCGAGAATGTCATCGATACCGATGCCCATTTTGGCGCTGGCTTTGATGGCTTCTTCGTGGGGAATCGAAAGAATATCTTCAAGCTGTTTATAAACCGCCGGCAGGTTGGTGCTGGGGAGGTCGATTTTATTGATGACCGGGATGATGGTCAAA
>CAIZWU010000150.1 GCA_903936775.1 uncultured bacterium
GTCAAACGCCTCGCGGAAAGCCCCATCGAGCAACTCATCTGCACCGACTCCGTCCCCATGGCCAAAGGCGAAAAGGTCACCACGCTCGGCATCGCGGATCTCCTCGGCGAAGCCATCCGCCGCATCCACGGCGGGGAAAGCGTGACCTCACTCTTCAAGGTCTGACCGCCGGCGCGGGCACCCGTTTTCCATGGTGGGCACCCACCTCAGGGGACCAGGTCAGGATCGCCATCACGGGTGAATGATCGGACCCGAGGTTATCCCCATGCACCTGCCAGTCCAGCACATTCAAAGGCCCACCGGTCAGGATGTGATCAATTGGCAGCACCCAGATGCCACTTTGCCAGGTCGGGGCAAGTCCATGCCCCATCGCCGCATCACACAACCGGCCGCGCTCCAGCAACCGGTCGAACCATGGAGAAAACGGCGTGCAATTGAAATCTCCTGACGGCCCACCAGATCAGCAGGCCCAGCAGCGTTCCTATCTAATAAAACCGGACATGGGTCAGGCGCTCGATAAAACTGCAGTGCAGCCACCACGGAGCAGCCGCGATCCCCAGAAACGCCAGGCCCAGGGTTCCCCACGTCACCCCCTTGATCAAAAGACCGGGCATACGGCGAAGCAGACGGGAAGGGACTAGCATGAATTTGCGTTCAGGGCCACCGGGGATTGACGCCAACGGATAGAGTCCATCCGGCCCAAATAATCTGCTGGAACCCGAGGCTCATTGAAAGTCTGCGGAGTCATCCATTCCACTCAATTTCGTGACTTTGCTCCGGGAACTCCGCGTCCCGCGCCGCTGCCCTGGAGCGGCCTTGCGTGTATGCATGGTGTAAGAGTCAGGGTTTTGCCTTGAGGTGCCGGTCAAAAAAAGCGACCACTTCGCCGGTGTAATCAAACTTCGCCGTCCGCAACGGCCACGCGTGATTGGCTCCCGGCACCATGATCAGTTTTGACTCCACCCCGGCCGCGGTCAGGGTGCGGTCCAGTTCCTTGGATTGATCCCGGTCCACCGTGGTATCACGCCCGCCATGCAGCGTAAGGGTGGGAGGGGAGTCCTGCCGGATATGGGTGACGGGCGAGGCCAGCTTCCACTTTTCCAGGGCTTCCCCTCGATCCTCCGGAAACAGGCGGCTGGGGGCCGGTTGGCCATTCGGCGTGCCCGAGGCATCCGTGCCCTGGCGCGTCAGGAGATTGGAGATGCCATACAGATTGACGCAGGCGGAGACCCGGTCGGAGCAGTCCGGATAAAGCGACGGGGGATTCAATTCCTTGTTTCCCGCGGTGTAGGCCAGCATCATCGCCAGATGACCACCGGCCGATCCGCCGATCACGCCGATGTTGTCAGGATCGATCCGGTAGCGGTCCGCATTGAATCGCAGCCAGCGGACCGCGTTTTTGCAATCCGCGAGATTGCGCGGCCATCGGTCCTTTTCGCCTTTCCAGTATTCGATGCTCACGCAAACGTAACCTGCCTGCACCAGGGTGACCGCGGTAATGACTTCGCGCTCTGCGCTTTTGTCCCCGCCCACCCAGCCGCCACCATGGATAATCACGACCGCCGGAGAACGTTCGTAAGGGGACCGCGCCACGGCTTGGTAGAGATCCAGCTTTTCCTGCCGCTCCGGCCCAAGATAAGACAAATCACGTTCGACCTTCACCCCGTCAGGAAGGGGCCGGGAGGTTCCGGGGGCAGCCGCGGCCCGCTGGGCTTCCGCAGCCAGGAGGCCACCGGGCAAAAGACACCAGCAGAGGACAGCAAAGGAGACAACGTTGATGGCCATGAGGACCCGAACATCTCCACAACCGCCCTCCAAAGGAAGGGCCAATTTCAGCAAGACCCTTTCGCAATCCTTTTCTGTCCCCCACCGGAAAACCGTTGCCCGCTGCGCCCGGACTCTGCTACATCTTCGCGCTTATGTCCGACACGCCGCCCGAACACGACGATTTCATCCACAGCGAGGAATTCCTCCATGGCCTGATGAAACGCCAACTCCGTCTCTCCATCGCCTGCGCCGCCGCTTTCCTCGTGGTCCTCGTCGGCCTGCCGCTGGCGAATTATTTCGCCCCGGATTTCATGGCACAAAGGGTCGGCGGTTTCACCCTGACCTGGCTGGTGCTGGGCGTGCTCTTTTTCCCCTTTGTCTGGATCATTGCCCGCATCTTCATCACCCGCTCCATGGCCCTTGAGGAAGCTGAAGTGCACCTCGCCGCCGCAGGCAACCAGAAGCGTAAAGGCTGATCCCATTTCCCCACTTTTCCGATACCATGCCTGCTTCCGCTGCTTCTTTCGATCCCTGGATTCTCGCCTTCTCCGCCGTCACCGTCATCGTGACCATCTGGATGGGTTTCCGCTCCGCCAAGACCTCCAAATCCGCCTCCGACTTCTTCGTCGCCGGGCGCTCGGTCTCGGTGGGCTGGAATGCCTCCGCCATCTCCGGCGAATACCTCAGTGCTGCCAGTTTCATGGGCGTGGCCGGCATGGTGATGCTTTCCGGTTATGATGCCCTCTGGTATCCCGTTTGTTACGCCTGCGGTTATCTTTTCCTGCTGCTGTTCATCGCTGGACCGCTGCGGCGCTTCGGGGCCTACACCATTCCCGACTTCGCCGAAGGCCGCTACGATTCCCCGGTTTTCCGTAAAATCGCCGTCTGTTTTGTCCTCTTCATCGGCTTTTTCTACACCATGCCGCAGATGAAAGGTGCGGGTACCACCCTTGCTTACATCTTCCCCGGCCTGCCCTACTGGGTCGGCGTCGCCGTGGTCGGCGCGGTGATCACGCTGAATGTCGCGCTGGGCGGCATGAAGGGCATCACCCTCGTCCAGGCCGTGCAGTATTGGATTAAGATGTTTGCCATCTCGGTGCCCGTGTTTGTGCTGCTCTCCGTCTACGGCGGATATGGCCAGAACCTCTCGGTCAACCAGTCTGCGGCCGATGCTTCCACCCCTGCCGCGATCGTGCAAACCGTGGAAGCCACCCCAACCCCACGCCTCGCCCTGCCCGAGAAAGCCCCGAAAGATGAAGCCTGGATCGCGCCGTTCGGCCCTCTGACCACCAAAGCCGCCAAAGCCGCCGGACTCTCCGCCGAGGAGGCCAAACCCTACTCCCTGCTTTATACCTTTTCCCTGATCGTGGCCTTGGTCTGCGGCACCGCTGGCCTGCCTCACATTCTGGTCCGGTTTTATACCAATCCCGACGGTGTCGCGGCCAAAAAGACGACCATGTGGGTCATGATTCTGATCGGGGTCTTTTACGTCTTCCCTCCCGTCTTCGGGGTGCTCGGCCGCAACTTCCTCCCGGAACTCTACGCCGCCACCGGCTCCAAAGGCCCTGACAAAGTGGTGTTGGAACTTCCCGTGCTGATCCGTCAAAAATACGGCATCCTCGGCTCCATCCTCAGCGGCATCACCTGCGCCGGGGCCTTCGCCGCCTTCATGAGCACCTTCTCCGGGCTGCTGGTCTCCATGACCGGCGCCCTCGCCCACGATGTTTATGGCCGCATGCTGCGCCCCAAATCCACCGCGGAAGAACGGATGCGCATGTTCAAATGGTGCGCCGTGCTGGTCGGGGGTATCTCCGTGCTGCTGGGCGCGTTGGTGGAGCCCCTCGAGATCAACTTCATGGTCGGCCAAGCCTTCGCCATCGCCGCCGCCAGCTACTTCCCCCTGTTGTTCATGAGTGTCTGGTGGCGCGGCATGACCATGAAAGGCGCTGCCACCGGCATGTTGACCGGCGGGCTCTGCGCGCTCTTCTCCGCCGCCATGGTCAATGCCAGCACCCTCGCCTCCGATAAAGGGCCCATGGGCAAACTCTTCTCAGGCTTCAGCGGACTGAATGACTTTTGGAAAGAGCACCCTCTCCTCCGCATCCTCTGCGAACAACCTGCCATCTGGTCGGTGCCCCTTTCCATCGGCCTTATGATCGTGGTTTCCAAAGCGACCCGGAAAACCATCCCTGCCGACATCCGCATGAAGATGCTGGTCCTGCACGCCCCGGAAAAACTGGGCCTCAAACAGGAATACATCCAGGAGCACCAGGGGGCGGCGCACTGAACGGGCCGCGGACTGGTAGTCCGCCCCGGAGCCACGGCTTCCTCCAAGGCACCACCATTCCCAGAGCAATGCCGGGGATGCCCAGTGGACTGCCTTGGGAAGTTTTGGTTATGAAAAATGGCACTCCGCGAAACGATGCTCCGGGGCGGACTACAAGTCCGCGCTCCGTTCCCCCTATAAGCCGGCTTGGTTTACGTTCACCCGAAAGCAGCCGCCGCTCTTCACGAGGCGGCAGTTTCGAGTCGCCAGGGATTACTTCACCACGTTCTTTGTCCCGAGGTTCCAGGCATCGTGCATTTCCTCGACGCTTGGCACCCGGAGCGGACGCACGAGGCGCATGCCGAGGAACTGGGCGCTGGTGTGGTACCAGATGCTCTTCGGAAGCTGGGGATCCATCACTTTCCAGGTATCCTTGGAGCCGCGGCGGGCGGCGCTTCTCAGATCCTTTAGATAGTCATCCCACGAGCCACCGCGTACAGAACGCGGATAGAGGGTGACCGGTTTGTTCCATGGCAGAGGCGCGGCGCCGGTCTGCACCAGTGCGGCCATCGCCCCGTAATAGGCGGGATCGTACTGATCCAGGGTCCACTCGGCCGCGTTGCCATGGATATCGTAGAGCCCCCATGGATTCGGCTTTTTCTGGGCGACCTGCTGGGTCTTGCCGTCACTGTTTTCGAAATACCAAGCGTAGTCGCCAATTTTCGAGGCATCATCCCCAAAGGACCACGCCGTAGTGGTCCCGGCACGGGCGGCGTATTCCCATTCGGCTTCGGTGGGCAGGCGGTAGAAGTGACCGGTCTGCGCACTGAGCCACTGACAGAATTTGTTGGCGGCGTGTTCGGTCATGGAGATGGCCGGATAACCATCCTGGCCCATTCCGAAAGTCATGTCCGTGTAAGGCGCGGTGGGGCTGCTGGTGGCGTCCACCGGCTCGTCCTTGGGATTCAAGGTCTTCTTGCTGCCGTCCTTCCACCGGGCATCCGGCGTGACCATGAAAGGCATGTAAAGGTCCCAGGTAACTTCAGTGGCCCCCATCCAGAAGGGTTCGATTTTTACCTTCACCTGCGGGCCTTCGTCCGGTTTCCGGTCCTTTTCCGTCTCCGGACTGCCCATCAGAAACTCCCCACCGGGGATCGGCACCATGGCAAATTCCTTACCGGTCTTTTTGACGGTTTCCTGGTAGGCTTTCAGTTGATCCGCACTGGCTTCCTTGCTGCCAGCGACAATCAACTCCCGGACTTTGCCGGTCAACTCAATCGTATCAGGCGACGGCGGGCGATCCTCCGTCTTGGTCTTGGGCACCAGCACGACTCCTTCGGGCCAAGGCGCGCCCTGTTGCACCCAACGCTTCAGTTTTTCCTGCTGCTCGGCCTTGAGCGGGCCCCCACTCTTCACGGGCGGCATCAATTCTTCGTCGTCCTCTTTGAGCGTGGTGTGCGTGTAAAGCGGGCTGGCATCGGGATCGAAGGCCACGAGGGAGGTGCCATTTTCCCCGCCTTTGATGGTGGCGGCGAGGGTGGTCATGTCGAGATCGCCCTTCAACTTGTCTGGCCGGTGGCAGGAGACGCAGTTCTGCTCAAGGATGGGTTGGATGTCCCGGACAAATTGCATCCGCGGCTGGGTGGCGAGAGTCAATCCGGCGGGCCACTTGGCTCCGGCGGTGATCCATGCCTTCAAATGATCACTCTGGACAGCCGTCAGGGCCGGTTCCTTGCTCGGCGGCATCACCATGTCATCATCCGCGGGCAACCGGGTCGAGGTGTAAAGTTTGCTTTCCTCCGGCTTGCCCGGCACCAGCCAAGCGCCGTTTTCGCCGCCCTTGAGGGCATTTTCCAAGGTATCGAGCCTTCCGTCGCCCTTCTGCTGGTCAGCGTTGTGGCAATGCACACAGGTGCTTTCCAGCACAGGCTGCACAAATCGGGTAAAATAAGCTTCGGTATCCGGAGCCGGATCTGCCGCGGTCAGGGGCATCACGGCAGCCAGAGTGGAAACCAAACCGGGGAGAAGGAGGCGGGGGAACATGGGGGAAAAAAGAGGGACCAGAGTGACTGGCTTGCAATCGGAATTTGGACGGAAAACTCCCGCCTCAGGCTGGAAAATCAAGCCTCGGGGAGCGTTTTTGATTTATGGCCGCAATTCCCACCCGATCTGCAAAAAAGTCCGGGAGTCTGCGACGGATCCGGCCTGGGTCCGCACCGTGATCCGCTCGCTCCCATCCAGGAGGGCCACATTGGAAATCATTTCCAGCGGCACCGGCGACCACGTTATGAGATCGGCACTGCGGCGGATCACCGCCTGCACATCGTCGCGGCCGCGCTGCCGCACATAACTCAGCTCCAGACCCGCCGGCTCTCCCGGCCCGGCGGGGGGCACCGCAGACGCCACCGGCAGACGCGGGGCGTCGTGATCCGAAAGTGACCCCCCAATGGCGTATTCCACCAAGGCCGGCAGACCATCACCATCGGCGTCACTGTCATCCGCCGGATTCCCCTGCCCGGCTTTCCATTCCACATAACGATCCGACTCGGCCGCGCCCGGACTCCCGCCTGGCAGCACACTGAAACGCCAGTTCCCCGCCCCGCCCGGAGCCACTCCATGATCTCGCCGGACCAGGCTGTATCCCGCCAGACCCTCCGGCCAGGGGGCTTTGGTATCATAGCTGAAATCCGTCAGGATAGCACCGGACGCCGCGGTCAGGGTGATGCGCTCCCCGGCATCGTCCAGACTGCCGGTGAAGGTCCCGACCACCAGCGGTCCCGGGCCATAACGTTGCCGGAAGGCTGCCAACCGGCGCACCACCACTCCCCGGGCTCCCGGGAGCAGCACCCCATCTGTCAGGGAAAAGTCGAATCCGCGGGTGCCGCGGACCTCCCTCGGATTGAGCGGTTCGCCACCATGGTTCAGGAGTTCGATGAATTCGAAATCATCCTTGTCGGTAAATCCCGCGGCCCGTTCCACTGCCGTGGGAGCCCCCGGCACCGGCTGGATTTCCGTGATCACCAGCGGCGGCAAGCCGGGACTACGCGTAAACACCGCTTCGTTCAACGCACTCCATTCCGTGCCGCGTTTGACCCGGGCTTTCAAGGTGACCGTCCAGCCATTGATTTCCACGGGACCAGCATACGTCAGGCCAGAAGCTGCCACCGCCCCACCCACGACCCGCGGGTCGCTGCCATCGATCGTATAATATAGTTCCGGACTCCCGGGATTGTTTTGCGACACCGTCACGGTGGTTCCGGCGGCCGGAATGCCCCCGCCGTGCTGATTAAAGACCGGGGCATTCACCAGAGGATAGAGTGGTTTGGTGCCACCATCGTAACCCCGCAGTTGCCGCAGCAGTTCGTTCACGCGGCCGGTGCCGCCACTCTGATTGGTCCCACTGGCGATGAAGCGGAAGAGCCGCTGGTTCGCTCCCAGCCAATCCTGCCTGACAAAAGGCTGGGCCTGCACCGAGTCCCCCCACCGGGCCGACTCCGCCCAGATCGCGGTATCGATCTGCGCCGCGAGCCCTTTCATGCGGGCCAGCACCCTGTTGTCGGTCATGGCTCCATTATTGAAAAAATGCCGGTGCGCCCGGTCGCCGAAAAGCACGCGGTATTCGGCATTCCAGGCCAGATCCTCGTGGATGAACTCCGGATTGCTCCGGGTGTAATCGTTGACTCCCGCCACGGAATTAGACCATGGCCTGATCTGCAATCCACCGCCGACCCTCTGATTATTACCCCCTTCCAGGCCGAGTGATTGTTCAAAGTCGTGGATGAAGAAGCGGAACCCGTCGGCCCCCGTGCGGTTGCGCACCCCGAACCAGTTATTGGAAGCACCCACATAATCCGACACCGGGCCGTCGTTGCCCCCCATGTAAAACAGCACCAACAAATAGTCCGCCAGATTCACGGCATCCAGCACCACTGGGTCCCCTGTCGCCGTCACCCCATCGGCCGCCCGCCCCATCAGTTTGAAGTAGTTGGCATTCACCGGACTGGTCCGCACCGCCCGGGCCCCGCTCCAGAGCTGGTGCCAGCCGCTGCCCGCCGCCATGGTGCCATCACTGGCCTCGGTGGTATGCCCGCCGGGATAACCTGAAGTTTTGACCACATCGTAGTCTTCCTCCTTCCCTCCGAAGTATTGCTCACCATATCCTTTATTGGGCCGCTCGTCCGTATTGTAGAGCCCCCAATACTGCCCGTTCAGGTAGACGTGGACGTAACG
Source organism: uncultured bacterium (assembly GCA_903936775.1). Taxonomy (GTDB): domain Bacteria; phylum Verrucomicrobiota; class Verrucomicrobiia; order Verrucomicrobiales; family V1-33; genus CAIZWU01. The sequence goes on from CAIZWU010000150.1 coordinate 8,264, forward strand.
GATCCTCGATCCCGGCGCAATTTCCACCTGGGTGGCACGCGATACCTCATCGCGCAGGAACGTGTTCTCCGCGCTTCCGAGATAGGCCCACGATGCATCCTGTGAAGTCCGCAGGTCGAAACCATCAAATGATGAAGGCGAAGCTTCCCCAAAAAGGGGGTAGTCCATCTTCCCTTTGCCATACTGCTGACGGAAAAACAGACGGAACGAATGTTTGGGATTGTTGGGGTCGCGGCTGAACCCCCCACGCAGCCGCAATCCGCCATTCTGTTGGAATCCATTCGGGCCCGCATTCAGCGGATCATTCAAAATCTCCAGTGAAACCGGCCGCTCCGCCGCTTCCCCGCGATCCTCCGGACTGACATAAATACCCGTGGCCGGGTCCACCAAATTCGCCAGATCCGTCACCAGGGAGACCGTCGGAATGGCCAGCAAGCTTTGCTTCAGCGTGGCGGAAGTCGCCAGCGCCGCGACCTGGGGATCCATCCCGTAGTCAAACCGCTGACTGTTGATGGGATTGGGCGGCCAACCGGATGGGGCACTTCCATCCGCGGATTGGGTGACCACATCATCGGGGAAAAAATAACTATGGGTATCCACTTTGGACGATTGCCAGCCGCCCCGGAAGGCCGCCGCCCGCAGCACGGTGGTGCGGTCCACCAGGACCGGCCCACTGTAGACAAAACCCGTGGTGGCCGTCGGCGTATCCCCGTTCCGCGTATAGCGGATCACCGCCCCGGGGGTCGTGCAGGTGATCTCCACATTCACCGGAGCCCCGTAAAAACCCCGGTCCACCGAAAACTGCGTCTCCGCCACAAACCCCGCAACTCCGGAGGCATTGGCGTCCCCCGGCGTCGGCTGGATCATGAATCCTCCGGTGATCCTGCCCCGGGTCAGCACCAACTGCGGCCCGATCAGGAAATCAGAACTGGTCAGGCTGCCGTTCAGACCATGCACCGCCAGCAGATTGGTTCCCGCCGGATGAAGCAGGCCCAGATGCTGCGACAAATTGATATCCTCATACTGGACGGCCTCGCCATCATCATGCTCGGCCGTGGCCGCGCTGTTCCAGGTCAGGCTGGCCGGCGCGTTGCGTGAAGCAGTGGGCAGCACGGTGCCATTGAGATAGACCGCAAACCCGTCATCATAACGCATCCGCAGCGTCAGGGAGAGGACGTCCGCCGGATCCACCGCCGGAAAACCCAGCCGGAGATAACAACTGGCACGGATGCCACTCATGGGTGCCCGCACATTCAATCCGATCAGGTTCTGATAGCCCGACGAATTCTCATACCCCAGATCCATCGGGCCTGCCAGCCATGCGGAATCATCAAATCCAGGCTGCGTCCATGTCGTTCCCAATCCATCACTGGCCGGCACCAAGGCCCGTCCTGCTGCCTGCGGGCCGATCAGGATCTCCGTGTTGGCAACGATTGAGGTGGTTCCAAACGAGACATCCTGCTGCTGCGGGCCGAAGGCAAATTGACTCACCACCGTGATCCCGTCCGGCTTCGTCAGCAGCAACTGCTCCCCCTCCGCCCGCAGGCTGAAATTGGTGTGCAGATGCTGCCCGGGGACCCTGCGGTTCTTGCCACTGGCAAAAACCAGCAGATAACCATCCGCATTCACGCTCACCGCCGGAAAGGCCCAGCGCGCCGGCACCGCCGCCGCGTCCGACAGATACCACCCTGTCAAATCCATCGCCACCGGATTGGGATTATGGATCTCCACCCAATCCACCTCATCCCCATCCCCGTCGGAAAGCCCAGTTTGGTTATCCGCCATAAACTCCGTAATCCTGGGCTCCACGGCCCGCCCGGTTCCCGCCCCGGCCAGCCACAGGGCTCCCAGTCCGCCCAGCAGCCGGTTCATCAAATTATATCGTCGCCTCTCCACCGCCTGCAGAATAAGCCAGGGCCATTCCCCGGTCAATCCCCGGCAGCTGAAGTTGCACCCACTCGTGCCGGCTTGACGGTGAATCATCCCCTGGGCCGCAAGGACCAGCGGCCCGAGTCCGCTCCGGATTTGGATTCCTCTACAAAAACGCGGGCAAACCATACACCCATCCCTGCTGGAACGACCAAGGACCGGTGGCCCACCAATCTCAGCGTTTGCGGCGCAGGAACGTGGGCACGTCCAGATCTTCCCCTTCTTCAACGGTCGGCTTGACGCGATCGAAGCGGCCTCCGTTGGTGGCGGGCTGCAATCGCTCGTCAAAGGTCTGCTGTTGCGTCGGCACTGGACGCACCGGGGCCGGGGCAGCCGCAGCGGCGGCCGCAGCAGGTTTTGCAGCAGTGAAAGGAGTAGCGGGCGGCGGGGTGTTCCTGCCCGCCGGAATGGGGCGGATGGGAGCCACATGGTCGTAGTCCGGGGCGCGGCGGCTCACGGAAGCCGGGACCGGACGCACGGGAGGAGCCGGAGCCACTTCGATTTCTTCCTCCGCCTCATACTCCATGGCCGGCAGGGCCGGGGCGGGAGCGTGCTTGGCTTCGCGTTTGATAATGTCGCTCAGGACAAACCGCCGGGCCGCGGCAGCCATTTCGTTACGGCTGGGGGCGGGAGCCACCGGATCCGGCACGACGGCTGCCGGGACGGCCGGCCGCTCCAAGCGGATCAACCGTTCCGGGATGGGCTCCGTGACAGGGGCTTCCGTATGGATTTCCACGATGGATTCCTCGAAGGCTTCTTCGACCTCCTCTTCGATCGCGGCAGGCTCTGCCAACGCTACTGGCAGCTCATGGGACATAGGAACATCGGACGACGAGGGAACTTCAAGGACGACTTTTTGCTCGAAAAATTCCTCCAACGCCATCGACACTGACACCGGCGCCGGAACGGGCGCCGCGGGTGGGATGTCGATCAGCAGGGGGGGTGACTCGGGTTCTGGAGGGGACAGCAGGACTGTTTCCGGGAACAAATCGGCATCCAAGTCATCCACGGGAGCCACCAGTTTGGTAACGGGCGGAGCCACCGGAGCGACCACGGTCGGCGGTTGAGGTTCAGGCGCGGCTGGTGCCGTCGGAGTTGGAGCCGGTTCGGTGGGCGGGGGCACCGCCCCGGCTACCGCAGAGGCCTGGACCGGAATTTCCGCCTGGGCGGGATTATCCACGGCGAGGATGACTTCCACGACCGGAGGCGCGATGACTTCGGGAGCCGCCGCTACTTCCACCACTGGGGCCACTTTGGCCAGCGATGTCAGGATGGTGACACTGAGACTTTCCTTCAGACGCGGGTCGACGGCGGCCCCGAACAGAATCTGGGCATCCTCGTTCACTTGTTTGCCCAATTCCCTCATCAAGGTCTCAATCTCAAAAAGCGTCAGGGTGCTACCACCGCAAATGTGCACCAGCACATTGCGGGCGCCGGACTGCATCTGACCGCGGTCCAGCAGCGGACTCTTGAGGGCCTGACCGAGGGCTTCCACGGCACGGTTTTCGCCCTTGGCCAGACCATAACCAAAGAGACAACGGCTATCGTTGTTCCGCAGGGCCGTGACCAGATCATCCATCCCGATGTGGATCAAGCCGGGCTGCGAGACCAGACTGGTGACCGCACGCACGCTTTGACCGATGATTTTATCCGCGAGCTCAAAGGCTTCCTGCACCCCTTTCTTCGGCACCACCAGCTCGCCCATGCGGTCGTTTTCAAAGGTGATGAGGGCGTTGGCGTATTTGCGCAGATTCTGCAACGCAAGGCTGGCCTGGTTGCTACGGCGGCGGCCTTCAAAGGCGAAGGGCAAGGTGGCAAAAACGATCACAAAAGCCCCGGCCTCGCGCGCCATGCGGGCAATCACCGGAGCGGCTCCCGACCCGGTACCGCCTCCCAGACCGACGCACAGGAAAACCATGCTCCGGCCCGCGAGGAGTTGACGGATGTCCTCCTGCGAAGCCATGGCAGCCTCGGCACCGAGTTCTGGATCGCCTCCACAGCCCAGGCCCTGGGTGAGGGATTTCCCCAACTGCACTTTGGTCCCGGCCATGGAGGTGTTCAGGGCCCGGACATCACAATTCAGACTGACGAGGTCGGCCCCGGACATACCTTCGAGGGCGATTTTGTCGATGACATTGGTGCCGGAACCGCCGATGCCGATCACGCTGACGGAAAACGGGGGGGTGGCGGCATTGGAATCCGCCGGGTCAAGGTTGAATTGGATCATGGGAACGGATGGGTTGAGGCAGGAGGAGGAAAAGTCAGAAAAGCTACTACGAAAACAACCGGGTGCCGCTTAGCACGTTGTCCATCACCGCCTTCATGCGGCCGAACAGGGTGCGCGCCGGGCGCTCGCTTTCCACCCGCTGGGCATAACGGATCAAACCAATGGGAGTGGCATATTGCGGGCTTTCAAAATTACTGGTGAGGCCGGTCATGGGCGTGAAACTGGAACGCCGCACCGGCACCGCGAAGACTTCCTCCGCCAACTGGTCCAATCCACGCAGCAGGCTGGTGCCCCCACAGAGGAAGATGCCGGCCGCGACCCTGTCGAGACTGGCCCCGGAGGCGAGGATCCGTTTCCTGACCAGATTGAAGACTTCCTCCATCCGCGCCGCGATCACGCCATTCAGGACTTCCCGGTCCACGTTCACGCCATCGAAGGTGGCATCGCCTTCCAACCGGATGTAATCCTCGCTGCCACCCGCCGCCGGGAGCACACTGCCATGCTCGACCTTGAGCCGTTCCGCCCGGGAATGCGGGATTTTCAGGACAACCGCCAGGTCATTGGTGATATGATCCCCGCCGACACCGATGGAACCACTGGCCGCGATGGCCCCGTCTTCGTAAAGCACATAATCAGTGGTGCCGCCGCCGATATCCATCAGGAGCGCGCCCTGGCTGCGGGCCTCGCGGTTCAGCACCACCTGCGCCGCCGCGATGGGACCAAACACCACATCCTCCACCTCCAGGGGAAACTCCCGCAGGCAGCGGATGGTGTTTTGCACCCGGTTCCGGATCCCGTGGACAATATGATAGTCCGCCTCCAGTTTCCGGCCCAGCATGCCGACCGGATTCTGCACCTTTTCCTGACCATCCACCCAATAGTGGCGGATGATGCGGTGCAGGAAAATATTGTCTGGAGGAATCGCCACATTGCTGGCCTGCTCCTTCACTTCCTCGATGTCGTCTTCGGTGATCTCGCTTTGATCATCGGGAATGCGCAGCACTCCCCGGTTATTGACGCTTTCCAGATGGGGACCGGTGATTGCCAGCCAGACCTTCCTCACCATGACATCACTGCGGTCCTCAGCCCGCACCAAGGCCTCCTGCAGACACGTCTGGGCGGTTTCAAAATCCACAATTTCCCCCTTCCGCACGCCGCGGGAAGGAGCCTGGCCGACCCCGAGAATTTTGATGGAGCCATCCGCCTTGGCATCGCCCACCACCACACAGATTTTGTGGGTGCCGATTTCGAGCCCTACGAAGATGTTGGATTTGGCCATGAGTGGTTGAACAAAAAATCAATTGGCCCGGCGTGCGGGCAATGCCGCCCGACGGGAAGGGGCGGCCGCAGGCACCGGTTTGGCCGAAGTCATCACCGTGGCCGGCGGGGGATCAAAAAAAGTCACGGGCACGTTGCGTTCCAACTGGAGATTTACGCTGGCCACCCGGTTCCGGGAGTCCCCTACCTTCGTTAGAATAGCATGAAGCCGGTTCAGCTGGCGCTCCAGCTTGTCCGGCTGGAAGGTGAACAGGGCATCGGTGTCCATCTGGGCCACCATGGTAAAGCGGTTGGTCAGGTGGATCTGCTCAACCGCCATCGGCTGGGGCCAGGTTTGGAGGCCGATCAATTGTACCAATTGCAAGGCCTGCCGGATGAGGGGATACTCCACTTGGCGGCCGGGCGTGACCGCGGAAAGATCGGCACAATGAATCACCGGCAAGGCGGTATATTCATCCAACATCACCCCCGCCGGAAATACCACCCCTTCGGCATCCAGCAGCAGTCCACGCGAGTCAAACGCCCGCAGTCCCTGAGCGGCACAAGCCAACCAGGCGGCTGGACGGCGCTCTTCCAACCGGACCGAGAGATGATTGGGTAACCGGCGCTCCACCATGGCTTCCCGGACCTGCGGGAGGGTGAGCAATTGCCGGCGCAGGATGCCCAGATCAAGGGCGGTGATATTCTGGTCTGGACGCAACCCAGTCACGGCCGCCACCTGCGGGGCCGAGATCGCTCCATTGGTCACCAATTCAAATTGTCCCACCGCATAGGTGGTGCTGGTGAGAAAAGCCCGGTCCCAAAGGTCGCCGGCAGCGATGATTCCCCACAGTCCCAATCCGGCTCCAGCCGACCACTTCAGGGCACGGAGCGTCACCCGGCGCTGGCGCATCACCACCTCCTTGCGCGAAGGAGGGACATTCAATGCCAGATGGTGCTCGCCGTCCCGGTGGCGGAACCGGTGGTTCCCCATCAGGCGGCGGCGGAGTTTGCGGAAAAACATAACGGTCAGCGTTGGACTTCGAGTGACAGTTCCAGAATCCGCGCACAGAGCGCGGGATAATCAATCCCCACAGCAGCGGCCGCTTTCGGCAGCAAACTGGTGGAAGTCATCCCCGGGATGGTATTCACCTCCAGCACATAGGGCACGTCATCCGCATCCAGCAAGACATCCACCCGGCTGTAAACCTCCACTCCCAATGCCTGGTGCGCGGCGAGGGCCGCCGCCTGCACTTGAGCCGTGGTCTCTGCACTCAGATCCGCCGGGCAAAAATAATCGGAACCCCCTGTCCCGCCCATCCAGGGATACTTGTTGGAGATGTCGTAGAAGCCCGACCGGGGTTGAATATGGATCACCGGCAGCACTTGGTCCCCCAATATCCCCACCGTCAGTTCCTTGCCGGAAATGAATGGCTCCACCAACGCCGTGGCCCCAAATGCCGCCAAATCCGCGATGGCCGCCCGGATGCCGGCTTCGTCCCGGATGATATGCACTCCCACACTCGACCCTTCACAGAGTGGCTTCATGACCATGGGCAGCGGGATGGTCACGTCAGCCGGAACGGCTCCAGCCAGTGTCAATATTTGATAGGCCGTGGTGGGCACCGCCTGCTCCACAAAGGCCGCCTTGCTGCGGGCCTTGTCAAAAGCCAAGGCACTGCTGGCCGGACCCGCTCCGGTATAGGAGACCCCGCGCGATTCCAGCACCGCCTGCAAGCCCCCGTCCTCGCCAAAAGTACCGTGAATCACATTGAAGGCCACATCGGCCCCCTCCGGCAATTCAAAATCCCGCCCGGTCACATCAACCTCCAGGACTTCCGCCCCGAGGCTGCGCAAAGCCACGGCTACCCCCTTCGCCGTCTCCAGCGAAACCGCCCGCTCCGACCCGGGACCTCCTTTGAGCAATGCAATACGGCGTCCAATCAAGTCCATTTGGCAGATTCCTTTAATTATTCAACATTATGATGAAGCATTAAATAGTCAACGTTTCCAAAATTCCAATCGTTTTCGCACCTATTTTCGCACTCCTGCGCCACCGCGATAATAGATGCATACGAAGCCGGTGCAAAATTCCTTCCCCTGAGGGCGCCAACCCAGCCAAAAAGGGCTTGCCGCTGCCAGACCGCCCTCCTATTCTCCCGACTCTTACGCCGCCCGGCTGGATCCGTCCCGCCGGGCATTTTTCACGATACGCCCCCACCTGCCCGCCGCCATGCTCGAGACCATCCGCAAGCACCACTACATCCTCATGCTGTTCATCGCCATTCTGGTGTGTGTGGCCTTTGTGTTTTTCGGCGATCAAAGCAGCATGGATGGAAACAATCCCGATGCCAAACCCCTCGCCACGGTGGATGGCCAGGATTACTACCGCAATGATCTGGCCCAGATCGACAGCCAACGGGGTATCGTTTACCGCCTGCTCGACCCGTCCAATCAATTGGCCCAGTTCACCGACCCGCTCGCCTTTTACGTCAATACCCTGGGCGGCAACCCCATGATGCGCCGGCCCGCGATCGTGCAACGTTATGGCCCCGGAGGCCGCGATGACATCGATCTCGACTTCTGCATGAATGTCGCCACCATCCGCGCCGAGGCCAAAAAGCTCGGCGTCGAAGTCGACCGGACCGACCTCGAGAAATTTGTCCAGACGGTGGGCGGATTCCAGACCAGTGGGCAATTTGATCCTGCCAAATACGAAGCTTTCCTGTCCAGCGGTGCCCTGGGAGACCGGGTCAATACCGAACGCCGCCTCTATATCACCCTGCGGGATGTCATGCTCTTCCAGCGCATGAACAAACTCATCGGCGGAACCCTCGCCCCCTCACCGGCGGCCATCAATTCCAGCTACGCCGAAGCGAAACAGAAAACCACCGCCGCCTACGCGCTGGTCGAGAAGGCCAAACAGCCAGCCACGGTTCCTGCCGACGAAGCGATTCAAAAATTCTATGACGAGGCCAAGGCCAAATTCGAGGCCTACACCGCCGATGCCACCAAAACCGCTCCCGACCCGCTGGTTCTCTCGGAGGAAAAACGCGCCATCCGCTACATCCTGATCAATCTGCCGACCCCTCCCCCTGCCCTTCCGGCTCCCCAACCAGAAGACACCGCCACTCTTCCGGAAGACCAAAAGAAAGCCAAAGCAGAGGAATTCAAAAAGAAAGTCGAAGAACATACTGCCGCCATGGTCGCCCGCGCTGAGGCCATGAAAACCTACGAGACCGACCGCAAAGCCCTCCTCACCAAGGCCGACGCCATCAGTTCCGAGCTCGCCGCTGAAGAGCGCGGCGCCCGCACCTTTGATGAAATCGTGAAGGCCTCCGGGCTGGAAGCCCTCCTCAGCGACTCCTTTACCGCCGCCGCCCCTCCCGAAGATCTGAAAGCGGAGCCCAAGCTGGTCACCGAGATCTTCCAATCCCCCAACGACCTGACCTTGCCCCACACCCTGCAAACCTCCAAAGGTTACGGCATTTTCGAACTCGCCAAAGTGGAAGCCCCTGCCCTGCTTCCCTTGGATCAGGTCAAAACCAAAATCAGTGAAAAACTGGCAGCCGACGCCTTGGCCGACGCCTTGAAAGCTGCCGCGGACACTGCCCGCACCAGCATCGCCGAGGCTGTCAAGGCCGGCAAATCCTTCATCGAAGCGTCCACCGCGGCCGGCCTCACCGTCACCGAAGTTCCGGCCTACACCAAAGACAAGCCCCCCGCCGATGTCCCCAACCAAGGAGTGATCACCGAGGCCGCAGCCGAACTGAATCCCGGAGAAATCTCCACTCCCCGCGAAGTCCCGGAAGGCCTCCTCCTCGTCGCCACCCTTAAGCGGGAACTGCCCAAAGACCCCAAGATGGATGAAGACAAAAAGGCTCAGGCCAAAGAAATGACTGAAGGCGGGGAAGGCGGATTCCTTCCGACCTACAGTCCGCTTTTCGAAGCCTGGTTCAAGGCCCACCGCAACGAATCCTCCTCCCGGCTGACTCCCGAGGCTTGAGTTGGTTCCTGAGCCAAGGCATTTGCGGAACCGTCTGGCCCACCCCTGCCTGCGGCCTGAACTGATAACAGCGGGGCTGCCACCGGCTCAAAACCTTTCCCATGCCTTCCGTTCAAGACCTCCTCGACGAAGCCAGTGGCTGTGTGGCGCTGGGGGAACTTGCCGCCGCTGCCGTCCTCTACCGTCAGGCCACGGAACTGGACCCTGCCAACTTCGACGCGTGGCATTCCCTCGGGATGGCCCTGATGCGTGACGGGCAACTCCAGGCCGCCCTCGGTCCGGCTCTTATGGCCACCGACCTCCGGCCCAACGACCTCCTCGCCTGGACGGCCCTGTCCCAACTCCACGTCCGGATGGGCCAGATCGCTGAAGCAGAGACGGCCAAAGCCAACGCCCGCATCCTCTCCCTCGGCGGGAAAATCGCCCGGGAATAAAGCCCGCCGCCCTTTCGCCGTCGCTTCAATCCCGCGGAAGGATCAGATCCGCCAGTTGCGGCAATCCCCTCGCCTCCTGCTCGAAGTTGCCTTTGCGCCCCGCCGCGAACATCGCTTCCAGATCAGCGCGGCAATCTGCCATCTCCGGGGCCAACCTCAGGTTTGCCAGGACGCAGTGATCGTAAAGGGTCAGAGCCGGACTGCCCGCCTTGTCCTGCCAATCCATCTCCAGCCGCCGCACCTTGCGGCCCGCAATTTGCCGCAGCTTCAGCAAAATCAGATATCCGGCCGCATCGGTATCCCCGAAGTGCCAGCAAGACAGGGACTCCGGCAACTTTTCCAGCAGGAGGCGGACGGCCAACGTGGGAAAAGAGGTCGCAAATACCAGGGCATCACGCCGCTGATTCGCCGCGGCCAACCGGCGGAAGGTCGTCTTGCGGTTTTCCACACTGACCAATTTCACCGCCGTGGTCGTGACCCGCACTGCCCGCTCCAGATCGGCCGCAGTAATCTGATCCCCATGCCGCAGCCCTCCTGACTCATGACGCGTCCCATCCGCAAAATGCAGCGTCAGAGGCCCATCAAATAACAGGCAGCTGTTCGAAGCCATGATGCCCAGCGTTTCGAGGGTGGCCGGCCTTTGGAAAAACAGGGTCAGCCCCGACTCGACCACCCGCCGGTTCCGTTCCAGCGCCTTGGAATCCAAACCAAGGACCACACTGGCATCCCTCACCAAAGTAAATGGGCCCCACTCCCGGGCCGTCAGGGCCCGGATCAGCTCCAGCAGCTTCCCGGCCGCTTCCGGCTCCTGCCAGCGGAAGGGCCGCAGCCCGCGGCCTTCCTTGAAAGCCGCCAGCACCCTGGCACACCCTTCCTCCCATTCATCGGAAAGCACCGGATGCCCCGCCGCCCGCTGCGCTTCCACCACGGCGACCGACCGGGCGAGGCACTCTGCCGGCGGCGTCCTCTGGAATAGGGCCTGCAACCACGCCTCCCCGGCCACCGGCAACCGCACCCGTTCGATGAACTGCCGGTAGCGGTGCCGCGCCAGCACCAGCCGCCCTTCCCTTTCCAACGCCTCCGCCTCCCGCCCCGCCTGGGCCCGTTCCGCGGCCCCTGACAAACCAGCCGCATCCAGCAGATCCTCCCAATCCCGCGCCAGGGGAATCCGTCCCGGCTCCGCCCGCCGCCCCCGCAGCCGTTGCCAATCCCGATGGAATGCCTCCAGCCAGACCGGCGGTTTCATGTCAGGATTTCCTGCAGACGGTCCCGGTCCACCCGGATCACCCAGTTTTCAATACCCGTGATGGTATCCCTCTCCCACGTCCGCTCCACCCGGCACTGCACGATGGTATCGGCATGCGCCGCCATGGTTGGCAGGCGGTCCTCCGGAAAGGCCATGATCAGCTGCAGCCCAAAGTTCCGCGCCAGAGCCAGACAGTCATCAATCCGGTCCCCCGACAATTTTGAAAACGCCTCATCCATCACCACCAGCCCCAGATTGATCTGTGGTGAGCGCTGTCCCTGGTCATAGACCCGGCGGAAGGCCGCGAGGGTCGCCACAAAAAACGGCGCCTGATTTTCCCCACCGCTTTGTTTCTTCGCGATCTTGTCCAGATCCGCCGCGGCCTCATCCCCCCGGCCGGCATGGTGCGCCATCATCCGCCAGTGATGATAATAGCGGTAATCCAGCGCCCGTTGCGCCCTCGTATCCCCGCCCTGTTCCGCCGCCTCAATCGCCGCCATCAATTCCGCCTTGGCCCGCTCGATTTCCTCACTGGCCGCCGCATTGAAAAGTCCCATGTCCTCGCCGGAAGGAAGCCCCTTGTCCACCAGCGCCCAGATCGCAGTATGCGACCGGTCGGTGGTGCTGCGGATTTGATAGCGCCACCCGCCGATCTCACAATCCATCGCCCGGTTCAGCTCCCGTTTGGTCCGCTCCGCCTCCGCCAGTTTCTCGCGGATCACATCCAGCACCTGATGCTGCAGCCGTTCCTCCCATTCCCGCCGGGCCTTTTCAGCCTCCTCCCGGAACCGGGGCAGCTCCTGCTCCTCCAACTCCCGGCGGCGCTGGTCATAACGGTCGTTGGAGGCATCCGCGATATCAAAAGCATCCCCCAGTTCGGGATGCGCCTCCAGCATGGCCCGCCGCTCCTCATCCCGCCGCCGCTGATGCCCCTCCGCCTCTGCCAGCCGCTGCCGGGCCAGCTCTGCGGCCTGGTCCATCCGTTGCCGCCATGTACCCGGCTGCGCCAGTGCGGCCTCCCAGCGGGCGGTCACTTCGGATTCCGCGACCCCGTTCACCCGGACGCGGGATTCCTGACAAGCGATCATCAGCGTTTTTTCCTGCTCCCGCAGCGTGCCCAGGGCATCGGCCAGGCCCCGCATTTCCTGCTCCGCCCGGGTCACCCGCTCGTCCAGCCGGGCCGCCCGTTCCACCAGTCCGTCCCCCTCGTTTTGCAGCTGCCGCATCCGGCTCACGGCCGCTTCCCGTTCCGGGGTTGCCAACAGCTTGAGGGTTTCCTCCAACATATCCACCTCGCGCCCGGATTCGGCAAGCCGGCGCAGGTCATTGCTGCCCGGAGGCACCGCAAAATCATTCAACTGCCAATCCCGGCCCTTGTGCAGCCAGGCATTCCAGTCCTCCCGCCGCCGCCGCTGGGTGGTCAGTTCCGCGACCAATTCCTCCAGTTCCACTTCCCGGGTCTCGCGCAGGCGCCGCAGGCCATTTTCACCCAGGGTCAGTTCCTTCGCCGGGACCAGGCGCTCCCGGCGCGGAGGATCCTTCAACCATCCATCCGCCGACAAGGCCCGCGGAAACCGCTCCAGATCCCTGACATGTTTTACCGGCATCACGTCCCCCAGCCGCACATCCAGCCACGCCGATGCGCCCGGATGCGCCGTCTCCAGAAACTGCCGCAGGGAACCCTGTCCGGCTCCCGTGGTGAGGCCCGCCAATTCATCAGGATGCAGCAGCGGCTCCTCCGCGCTGGCCACCCGCTGCGCCGTCTCCCATGCCGCCGCAAAATCCTCGGGCAGGATCGCCTGCCGGTCCTGGGCCAGCAGCGATTCCAGCAACGGCCACCACTTTTCACCCGCACCTGTCACCTCGACCACCCGCCCCAATGCCACGGCCCGCTGACCCTTGGCCCGCAGCGCGTCCAACAGCGGCGAGGCCGCCGCCCGGCCTTCCCGGTAGTGGGCCAGATCCTCACTCAATTGTTTTTCCCGGGCTTCGAGGGCCTTGATGGCTCCTGACAATACCCTGACTTCCTCCGCGCCCTGCGCCAGCAGCCCATCGGCCGTCCTCGCCAGCCTCGAGGAAGCGTCCAGGGCAGCCCCCGTATCGGTCCCCCGCAATACCATCAAATCCGGTTCCGCCTCCGCCGGATAGGCCACCCCGAGGTTCTCCCCATGCCGCAGCCACTGCTGCCAGTATTGGGTGCGGCCATGCAGGAAATCCCGGGCGTTCTGGTGCAGCGTCCGCAGTTGTTTCAGATCCGTCCGCGCGCCGGCCAGTTTCTGTTTGGTCTCATCGAGGCGGGAAGCGGCATCATCCTTGAACACCTCCCGCTGCACCTCTTCCAGCAAACCCTGCAGCGCATTCCGCTCCACAATGGCCGCCTCTTTCGCCTCCAGGTTGGCGGTATGATCGGCTTGCCATTTCTCCAGCTTTTCCTCCCGCAGGCGCACACCATCGGCCACCTCCGCGTGAGCCAGCGCCTCCCGCAGATACGACCACAGCCCGGAGTCCTTGCGGGCCTGCTGCTCCATCCCATGATGTCCCGCAATCTTCGTCAGGCGCTCCAATTGTCCGCTCATTTTCCCGAGCCGTTCCTGGGCCCGGCGGTGCGCATCCACACTGGCCTTCACCGCCTTCACATCCGGCAGCGAAGGCTCCAATAAAAAGTCCCGGATGAACTTCTCAAAGTTTTCCACCGGCTGGAACGCCATCGCACTCGGCAGGGTCTTGTTCATTTCCGTCCGGCCAAATCCGAGGTGCGCCCGCAGCGCCATCTCATCCAGATACGTCGCCTGACGATCCCAGATCTCGGCCCCGATATCCCGCTTCCACCGCACCCGGAATTCATCTTCCGGCAAAAAAGCCACGGTTCCCCCGTCCCCGCCCCCACTGGTCAGGAAATCCTCTTCCTCCACCCGCCGCGGCACACAAAACCAAGCGGTTTTCGGCTTCGCGGTCGGGCTGTCATACTCAATCCTTGCCCCCCAGGTCTCCCGCCTCACCGATCCATCGGCCGCCTCCGGCCAGGCAAATTCCAGCCCGGCCAGCGTCACCCCGGACGGCCTTAAATAACGTTCCTGCCCATCCCGTCCCACCGTGTTGGTATCACACAAACAATACCCCCGCAGCGTCCGGCCACTGCCCGCCCCTGCCGCCGCTTTGTTGAACCGGCTGGTCTGCTCCCCCAGCATCACAAACTGGATCAAATCGAGCAGCGCACTCTTTCCGGACCCATTCGCCCCCGTGATCAGGGTCAGTCCACGCACATCGATGAACTGCCGGTATCCATACCAGTTCACGGCTAAAATTCGACTGAGCGTGGCGCGGGGAGTCATGTTGTCTTCCTTCTTCGCGGGGTTCCCATTCATCGGCAAGGCCAGAGGCAAAAACGTGGTTCAACGATCAATTCCATCCGCATAGGGCCTTCCCCGGTCCGAAAGCAGACAGGGCATTTTCATCCCTGCCCGCCAGGATCTTGGAAGCGGACCCGCCCAAGTTCACAGCGCCGCCACCGCAGGCTGGCGCGCCGCCAGCATCCCGGCCGTTTTCTCCAGCCATACCTGATCCGGGGCAGCATACGGGCGGAACGTTTCGAGGGTGCCGTCATGCTCGTTGTAGAACAGGGCACGGTGCAGCCCGAGATTTCCAGCCGCAGGCGAGTCGATCAGGCTGGCGGAATCGTTGGCGCTCATCTGGAAGACGACCCGCATCTCAAATTCCGTCAGAGCCTTGCGGCTGATGCTGCGGTTGACGTTGTTGAAGGTATCGAGGGAGACCAGCAGATGGATGCCATGGCTGCTGCCTTCAGTAATCAGTTCATTGAACTGCGCCCCGGGACTGGCGGTGCTTTCGCTGTCCATGGAGAAGCTGAAGTCATCCTCCTGCCGGAGCTTCTTGAATCGATGCAGTCCGTGGATGAACACGTAGGTCGTGGGCGCAGCCTGACTGCCATCCACGGCCCGGGCCTTGAGGTCCTCACTGAGGGTGCCGATCGCCGCCGCCGCCTCGTTGGGCCGGACCAGCGTCAGACCCGGCACCGCCACCGCGAGTTGGTCGATGAATTCCGCCTCGGACGTGCCGGGGGTGGCACTGTGGAAGAAGACAAACCGGGCGCTGCCGGCGGGATACTGCGCGGAGAGCGCCAGCAGGGAGAGACCCAGCAGGGTGAGGGACGCTTCCTCACGCTGGCCCACCACCAGCAGGTGTTGACCACTCTGGCGGTGGAAGACCGCTTCGGTCGGCCCCTTGATGGCATTGGGAGCGCCCAGCCAGCACCGGCCGGCCGCCGGGGCGGTGGGGGGCGCGGCACCCAGCACCTTGCGCAGCAGAGCATTGCCTAGCAGGTCAGCCGGGGCATTGCCCTCGAAGACGATCGGGGCCATCTGGGCCTTGTCAGACTTCACCGCGAGCTCGTGGATTTGATCCAACAGGCGGTCGCGCTCAGCATCCGGCAGCCATACCACCTGGAAGGGACTGTTCCCTTCCACCGAACCGGCCGCGTCGTTGTAGATCCCTTCGCCGGGGCGGGAAAGGAGGCGCGGGGCGGCATTGTTGTCGTCCATGATCAGATAGGCATCGGCCTCGTTGCACTGCAGGGCGACCCGGATGCTCATCTGGCCAAGGGTGGCCCGGGCCAGCGAGTAGGCCCCGCCGAGAGTTTGCGAGCCCAATAACACGTGAATCCCGAAGGCCCGGCCCTGACGGACAATCCGGTCGAGCAGCAGCGAGGCCGTCTGGGCGATGGGATCGTCATCGACAAAGAACTCCTGGAATTCATCAATGATCAGCAGAGAGCGCGGCATCGGTTCGGTGGCGCCACTGCGCTGATACCCGGCCAGGTCCTGCACGTTGAGCTGACGGAAGCGGTCGCCGCGGCGTTTCAATTCCTCATCCAACCGGTGCAGCACACTGAGGGCAAACTCGCGGTCACTCTCAATCGCGACCACCCGGGCGTGCGGGAGTTTTTTGTTGGCGTAGCATTTGAATTCCACGCCCTTCTTGAAGTCGATCAGATAGAACTCAACCTGATCCGGGCTGCAGGTCAGCGCCAGATTGGTGATGATAACATGGAAGAGGGTGGATTTCCCCGACCCGGTTTTTCCGGCGAAGAGGGCGTGCTGGCGGGTGCCCTTGCCGATGGCCAGCATCTGGTGTTTGACCGCGCCGGTCCGGCCGATCGCGATGCGGAGTTCGTTGGTGGTGTCTCCCTTCCAATAGTCCTCCGGCACCGGGGAAATCTGGGAGAACGGCACTTCCACGCGGCCGGAATCGATACTGGCCTTGCCGATACGATGCAACAGAGCAAGGGCCTGCTCGGCGGGCGGCGGTGATTCCGGGGTGAGGGTCAGACCGGACATTTTAAGCCCCCGCAGCTCCCAGCCCTTGTTCACGTAACGCATTGCGACCCGGTTGGGACCGGTATCGTTGCTGGTAAACCCATCGGGCTGGGGCGCCCGGAGGTCGGTGTGCATCAGGGTGAACACCCCGCAACGCGGACCACTGGAAACGATGCTTTCCAAACGCTTCACGGCGGACTCGCTGAAGTTGGCCGGGAAGTCGGCGATCACGAGGAAATGGTATTTTTCAGCGACCACTCCGGCCTGATTGTTATACTCCGTGATGCTTTCAAACTCATTGCGCAGATACATTTGGATGACCTTCTCAATGTGGCCACTGAGGATGCCGAGGCGTTCCTCGATCTGTTCCCGCTGGGTCCAGATGCGGTGATTGATCAAGCTGTCTTCGTAGTCCGAGAGATGCATCAATCCGCCAAAGTTTTGCCCCAGCCCGACCGGGTCGATGATGTTGAAGGAAGCCTTCCCGGGCCGGCTGGCGGCCAGCAGGCGGAGGATGATGTTATTGAGCACTTCGGCAACCGGCCCCTGGGCGGACCCTTCCGATTGCAAAAGCAGCGATCCCTGTGCCGGGAAGGAGAGGGTCAACGGAAGGTCGAAGGTGGCGGGCCCGGGAATCACGAAACGGGCAGTGTGCGGACGGGATCCGGCATGGGCCGCGAGGTCCACCGTCAGGTGCGCGAAAGGCAAGGCGACCGGAGCCGCGACGGGCGGCGTCCACGTGTCGGCCGTCAATTCCGGCCACCCCGGAGCCAGCGGTTCGGCAGCCGCACGGATGGTGGCCAGCTCTTCGAGGACCGGCGGCACGGTCTTCCGCCAAGTCGCTTCGAGGACTTCCCAGCGGACCTCGTCGGCCGCCGTGAGTTCTGCCGTTTCGGCCGCGTGTTTCGCATTCAGAGCCTCGCGGCGGGCATTGAATTTCGCCTCACATTCCGCGCTTTCGGCGCTGTGGGAGGTTTCGAGGACGCGACGTTTGGCATCCACGGTCGCTTCATTGCGCGCCGCCAGACGGGGGACCTGAGCTTTGATTTTCTGCTGCGCGGCGGCGGCAAAATCGGTATCCACTGTGGCCACCCCACCCCACTGGGACTGGATTTCCTCGGCGACGCGTTCCTGCCCGACTTTGAGCCGGGCGTGCTCGGACTCCACCGCTTCCTTCGCTTCCTTCTGGAGCCGCCGGCAAGTCGCTGCGGCTTGCTGAATGCCATCCGCAAGGTCTTTGGCCGCGGGCCGGGCGCCCTTCATGGCCGGGAGATAAACGGCCGCGACCGCCACCAAAGCCGCGAGAGCCGCCGCCCCGGCAAGGCGGGCATTCTCCCCGGCAAAGCCGAGTGATCCTGCGAAAATTACCGCTCCGATCACAATCAGAATCACCAGCAGCGCCGGGGTCAGGATACTGAAGAAACGGGGCACCGGACGCTGCCGGTAAGCTGTAAGTTGTTCGGTCAGGAGGGGCAATTGCTGCTCCACCGCGGCGAGAGCGGCATCCGAGTCCAAGGCTGGGCTGGAAGGGGCGGACGGCCCCGGTATGACCAGCATCTGACGGAAACCCGCGCTGCCATTGAATGCCTGATACGCCCGGCGGCGCAGGCGTTCCAACACCAACTCCGCCGCGCCCAGACGGGCCTGACGGGCGGCGTATTGCTCCAGCACCTGCCCGGCCTGACCGGTCAGGGCACGCTCCTTGGAAAGGCGTTGCCGCTGCAGTCCCCCCAGCCATTGTGCCCGGGCCGCCTCGATGCGGCGCGGCATGTCCCGCTGGCTGTTGCGTTCGGCCTTCTCAATCCGGAACATGCGCTGCTCATGATGGCGGCGGGTGTGATCCCAACGGCCGAGCCAGGTGGCATCAATCGCCCCGGCTTCCTTGGCAAACTGCTGGTCAAAGGCGGCCACCGCCTCCCCTTGGCGCCGCTCCAGGGTGAGCCGGCGGGTGCGGGCTTCCTTCAGGAGAACTTCCTCCCCGGCAGCAAGCTCGGACAGGGTGCCGCCGAGGCGCTCAAGGAGGCTGGTGGTGTGGGCGACGGACAGGTCCACCGGAGAAGAGTTATTCGCAGTCATTTTTGATTTTTCGGAGCAGTATTTCCATGTGGCCCATGGCATCACGGGCCTGGGAGACCAGTTCCGGGAGGGGTTCGACAAAGGTGTGGCCAAATTGCTGGCTTTTGGCATCGCGCCATTGTTCGCGGGCCCGTTCCCACGCGACCAGGAGATCGCGGGTGCAACTTTCAAGATTGGTGGCGGCGGCACTCATGGTTCGGAGGGGGGTGGGGTGGCTTCCGGGCTGGTCGGGGCCGACAGGCTGCCGGCCCGGCTTTCGGCATAGGCTTCCAAGGTCATCTCGGCTTGGTGCAGCCAAGCGGTGGCTTTGGGCAAATGGTGCATCAAATGATCCCGCACGCTTTCCAGCCGGCGCAGGTGCGGCCCCAGCGCGGTTTCAATCTCCCGGGACCAGCGTTTGGCCATTTTCAGCTTTTCCTGGGCATGGGCGAGCGCCCGTTCCGCCTTGCGCACCGCTTCCTCGTGACGGGTACTGCGGTCCACCAAGGCCGACAACCTCGCCGTCATCAGTTCCGCCCGGGCCCGCTCCAGCACCCGGCCCCATTGCCGGATCTGCCCTTCCCAGTGCACCCGGCAGTCCCCCTGCACCCACTGCCGCAGCCGCACCGCCTCCTCCAGCGCCATATCCACCGCGCGCCGGGACTTGGAGTGGTAAATAATAAAGGCGGCCCGCAGCGACTCGAGCGCCTCCACCGATTTGACCTGGGCTTGTTCCGCCATAACTGCTACCGCTGGTCAAGGTATTCCTCGATCCGGGCTGCCTTGCGCAGCAGGAAGGGGGTGTGTTTCTCGGAAACTTCCATGAATTTCTTGAGCGCCTTCATGGTGACCACGAAATCCTCGGAAAACTTCTCCTGCTCCTGATCCTGCCACGAGGCCGTCAGCGCATTGAACCGGGCATGCAGCGCCGCCGCCCGCACCTGCACATCGTCATTGAAGCGCTTCAACTCCTTGGCGAAGCGCCGCACCTCTTCGGGATCCATGATTGCCTGGGCCATAAAAGAAAAAAAGAAGGGTAAAGATGGGTAATCAGCCCCACCGGGGGTAGCAGTGTAGCGGGCGTGGCGTCAGGTTCAATATTTGAATTCAGTAGAAAACGGGGATGCTTCCCTTGCTGATTCTGCCTCCGGAACCAAACCGTAGCCCGTGACACAAGGACGGACGCTGGAGTGGGCTACCTTAAAAAGGCTTGAATCCCCAGCGGATTTGCGCGGAACCACCATTTTTCCAGGGATTTCCCCGGACCCGCCCCACCCGGGCTGCTCCCCTGCTTCCTCCCCCGGCAGGGCCTTGAGACGTCCGGTTGCCAAGGCACGGATTCTGCGACGGCTTGGGCGCATGGCCGTTTCCCTGACTCAGTTCCCCATTCCAGGTTCGCTGCTGATCCGCCATGCCGGCGATCAGGTGGCATTTTCCCTGCATCCCGGCACCGCCACGGCGGGCGGGGCCTTTCTCCGCACCAATCTCCGGCAGGTGGCCCGGCACCGTGCGGAACTGATCGCGGCGGTGGAGCAGGGCTGTCCCCCGCCGGGCCTCGATTGGGAGGATCTCCCCATGGCGCCGGATGGCACCGGCGGCTGGTCGCTCACCCTGCCCTTGCCCGACGTGGGATCCTTTGAAGCCAAGGCCTATCTGCTGCCGGATGAACTCTCCCCGCCGGTGTGGCCGGGCGCAGAAGGCAATGTCAGGATCAAAGTGGAACCCGCGTGGACGGTGGCGGAAAACTCCATCTATGCCGCCTTTCCACGGCTTTTCCGGGACAATGCCGGAGACGTGCCGGAGGCATCGCTGAAACCGCTGGATGACGCAGGCTACACCGTAATCCCCCCCTCCGGCACCTTCCGGTCCGTGACCGCGCGGCTGGATCACATCATCCGCGACATGAGCTTCGGTATTGTCCTGCTGCTTCCGCCCTTCCCGGTGCCCTCCACTCATGCCCGCATGGGGCGGTATGGCAGTCCGTTTGCTGCGCTGGATTTCTACAATGTGGACCCGTCCCTCGCAGAGTTCGATGGGCGGACCACCCCTCTCCAGCAATTCCGCGAACTGGCGGATGGCATCCATGCCCGCGGCGCCCGGCTCTTCATCGATATCCCCATCAACCACACCGGCTGGGCTTCGCAATTGCAGGGGCACCATCCGGAATGGTTTGTCAGGAATGAGGACGGCACCTTCCACTCGCCGGGAGCCTGGGGCGTGGTCTGGGCGGATCTGGTGAAGCTGGACTATCAGCACCGCGCCCTGTGGCAGGAGATGGCCAATGTGTTCCTCTATTGGTGCCGTCAGGGCGTGGACGGCTTCCGCTGCGATGCCGGTTATTTCATCCCCCAACCGGTCTGGCGTTATATCACCGCCAAGGTGCGCCGCGAATTCCCCGACACGGTTTTCCTCCTCGAAGGCCTCGGCGGACCGATCCCGGTGATGCTGGAACTCCTGACTGAAGGCGGCTTGAACTGGGCCTACAGCGAGCTGTTCCAGAATGAAAACCGCGGCGCCATGGATTGGTATCTACCCCAGGCCATCGCTCAATCAAAATGTCAGGGTTATCAGGTCAATTTCGCGGAAACCCATGACAATGCGCGGCTGGCCGCCACTTCCCCCGCCTGGGCCCGCCTGCGCACCGCCGTGGCCGCTTTATCCAGCCCGGCCGGCAGTTGGGGCCTCACCTGCGGGACCGAGTGGTTCTCCACCGAACAGATCCGGGTGCACGGTGCCACCTCCCTCGCGGAAGGCGCCGCAGAAAATCAGACGGCCGCCATCGCCTCGCTCCAACAGCTCCTGAAGCAACCCGCCTTTACCGCCGGGGCCACCTTGCAACTCGTCACCAGCAGCAGCGGTTCCGGCGTGGCCCTGCGGCGCATCTCCCTGGATGAATCGCAGTCCCTGCTCATTCTGATGAATCTGGAAACCACCCATCCCACCGAGGTGACCTGGCCGGCGGCGGATTTCCCCTCGGGTGCCCTCGTGGCCGTGCCCTGCGGCACGCCGCCGGCTTCGCTGGGCTGGGGGGATGGCACTGGTTATGCCAGGCTGGCTCCCGGCACCGTGGCGGTGCTCGCCGCAGCGCCCCTGACCCATCCCCCGGTTCCCGCCATCATTGTGCAGCAGACCGCCGCGCTCGCCCAGCAGGTGGCCGTCTGGCTGAAGGTGCCCGCCGGCCGGCAAGGGCCCGCCGCCACCGTCCTGCCCGGCCATCCGGCCGCTTTTTGCAAGGCGCTCTCGGGCCTGCCCTTCGCCCCGGTCACGGTGGTCACCTGGCCCCGCGACCAACGGCGGGAAGTGGTCTGGCTGCCCGGTGATCTGCTGCTGCTGAATGCTCCGGAGCCGTTCCGTTATTCGGTGCAAGCTGCCGGCCAGCCCTGGGCGGAAGGCCACAGCCTACCCGGCGCGGCAGGGCATTTCAGCCTCGTGCCACGGCCGGACGACCGCACCGGTCCCGCCTCGGTACTGCTGCGCCTGCCGGGCCAACGAGGCACCGTCCCGCTGGTGCTGCCCGCGGCCCTGACCGATCCCTCTGCCGCCGCCGCCGGCCCGCAGATCCGGGACGAACCGGACCTGCACCTCGTCCTCACCAATGGCACCGGCGCCATGGCCCACCTGCGGGCCGCCTGGGGCACGGTGCGCACCCAATATGATGCCCTGCTCGCCGCCAATCCCCATCCTGACTTCCCGGTGGACCGCCGCATGGTCCTGACCCGTTGCCGGGCCTGGCTGGTGCGGCGCGGGTTTTCCACGGAAATCAGCGCGCTCTGGACGGAACAGGTGCGCCTCGTTTCCGGCCAAACCGCCCTCTGGACCTTCCGCCTGCCCTGCGGGGACGGCCACTGGATCCAACTCACCGCCACCGTGCACCTGACCGCCGGTCAGGATGCCGTCAGCGTTACCTTTGAACGCGCCCCCGGCGATGAAGCCGGCCCGGTCGCCCTGATTCTGCGCCCGGACGTGGAGGACCGCGGTTTCCATGAAAAATGGCACCTCCCGGTGGACCAGGTAGCGGTTTTGGAGGAGACTCTGACCATCCGGCCGGACCGTTTCTCCATGCCCTGCCAGCAAGGGCAGCTCCAAGTTTCCGTCCCCGGCTCCAGTTTCGTCAGGGAACCGGAACGCCTCACCGTGGAGCATCCCGTCGATGCCTCGCGGGGCCTTGGCAAATACTCGGATCTGTTCAGTCCCGGTTACTTCACCCTGCCTCTCACCACCGCCTCTCCCGTGGTGCTGGCCGCCGCCTTTGACCGCCCGGGCAGCCTCCCCGCCCTCGTGGCCCCTGCTCCGGCGGATGCCGCTTCGCGCCAATTCAACCTGCTGGATGCGGTGCGCCAATTCATTGTAAAACGCGACGACTCCCTCACCGTGATTGCCGGCTACCCATGGTTCCTCGATTGGGGCCGGGACACCCTGATCTGCCTCCGCGGCATCGCCGCCGCCGGAGAATTGGCCGCGGTCCGGGACATCCTCAAAACCTTCGCCCGCTATGAGCAGGACGGCACCCTGCCCAACATGATCCGGGGCCATGACGACTCCAACCGCGACACCTCGGACGCCCCGCTGTGGTTCTTCACCAGCGTGGCCGATCTGCTGCAACGGGAAGGCCATGACGGCTTCCTTGATGAAACCGCCGGCGACCGCACCGTGCGTCAGGTGCTGGTTTCACTGGGCCATGGTTATGTCAGGGGCACCCCCAACGGCATCGCCATGGATGCAGAGAGCGGGCTCATCTACAGCCCCTCCCACTTCAGCTGGATGGACACCAACTACCCCGCCGGCACCCCCCGCGAGGGGTATCCGGTTTCCATCCAGGCCCTCTGGTTTGCCGCCCTCCAACTGCTCTCCCGGATTGATGAAGACCCTTCGTGGCCCCTCCTTGCCGCGCAGGTCCAGCAATCGATCCTGACGTATTTCACCCGCCCCGGCCAGCCGTGGCTGAGCGACTGCCTGCATGGCAGCGCCGGACAAAACGCCCGGCAATGCATTGCCGATGACCATCTGCGGCCCAACCAGCTCATGGCCGTCACCCTTGGCGCCGTCACCGACCCCGTGCTCTGTGCCGGCATTATCGAGGCCTGTACCGAACTCCTCATTCCCGGCGCCATCCGCACCCTCGCCGACCGCCCCGTGGCCCTCCCCCTCCCCGTGGAGCGCCAGAGTCAGCTGCTCAACGATCCCCAGCATCCCTTCTGGCCCCATTATGAAGGCGATGAGGACACCCGCCGCAAACCGGCCTATCACAACGGCACGGCCTGGCCCTGGCCCATGCCCATGCTCGCCGAGGCCATGCTGATGCTCTACGGCCCCGCCGCCAAAGCCCGCGCCGCCGGCATGCTGGCCTCCTCCCTGCCCCTCTTCCAACACTTCTCCCTCGGCTCCCTCGAGGAAGTCATCGACGGCGGTTACCCTCACACCCCGCGCGGATGCGGCTCCCAGGCCTGGTCCATCACCGAATGGGTCCGCGTCCGCCAGCTGCTGGAGGATTGAAACCACCGCCCCTGAGTGGTGCAGCCATTGAACTCACCACAAACCCCAAGCCGTCCGCGGATCCTTCCATCACCGTTGTCATCGGGGCGGTCCGGTTGAATGGGGTGCGGCCTTGCGCCGTGGAGGCTTGGACCACGTAGTTCCGGCACGCCCCGCGAAACGCCGGCCAGGGTGGACACATTGGCGGATGAGACGTTCCCGGTCAATGCATGACCCGGTCCCACCATGCCTGATACCGGTCTTCGCGGGCTTGTTTACGCATTCTCCGGCGTTCCTGAAGGTTGGAATAAACCTCGTTCCGGACGGCCAGTTTCTCTCTCAATTCATAGGTTTCAGCGAACGCTTCCTCCCGTTCCCGGGCTTCCTCCTGTTTTTCATGCTCTTCGAGATGGGCGCAGGAATTCAAACTGGCAGCCAGACCCAGGCCACAGAGGATCACGAGGCAGGTGCGAAGGGGATTACGGGGTGCAGGAGCTATCATAAGCTTGGATGGGATAATTTGCCTCTACCGGGTCGCCGTCAATGGGGGATCGCAAACCAAAGCGGCAGGATGTCCCGGACCGAGGTCACGGCGACCAGAAATGCGGCCGGGAGCAGCCCACCCAACGCCCCAAAGTGGAAGTAGCCCAGATACCGCAACGAACCGCTGAGCCAATTTTCGGGAGGATCGTCAGGGGTTCTCATCGTGTCTGCGCTTATCCTCCAAGCTGTGCCGGCCGCAAAGGAGGGGGTGAGGCGGGTTGAAATTACGGGAAGCGTTAACGAAA
>CAIZWU010000151.1 GCA_903936775.1 uncultured bacterium
CCTGGAGTTTGACCAGCGCCAGGCGGTAACGGCTGGCGGCGGTGTTGCGGGAGATGCCGAGCATTCCGCCGATGGCATCGAAGGAGGTATTTTCCCAGAGATGGAGGTGGACCACGGCGCGTTGCTCCACGGGCAAAATCAGAAGAGCGGCGGCGAGGGCATCATCGAACAGGGCCGTGTCAGGATCGGCAGAAGGAGTGAAGAGCGGTTGGGATTCCGAGTTCCACCGGGTTTCCCGCGAGGCGCTGGATTGTTGTTGGCGGAGGCGGTCGAGGACCAGCCAATGGGTGAGTTTCAGTAGGCCGGATCTGCCCGGCGGGCCGCCGGGGGAACGGGCGAGACGTACAAAAACGGTATGCAGAATGTCCTTGGCCTCCCCCTCATCGCGCAGCAAATTCAGGGCAAAGGCGTAAACCGCTCCGGCGTGGAGATCGTATAATGCGGCGAGGTCGGGCACGGTGATGAAGGAGGGACACAGGAAGGACGGAGCCGGGGGAATTTTGTGTCACCGGGATTTCTGGTTTCAGCAAACGTCCCCTCCGTGAGGCGGAAACTTGATTTCCGCAGTCGAGGATAAAACGGGGATGGACGGGAGGCTTTCATTTCCCTATAAAAGTATGATGGCGCACCCACCCCCGGCCCGCTCTGCCTTTCACGCCTGCTTCCTGCTCCTCACTGCCAGCCTGGCCTGCGGCGCCTTGGAATCGGCAGGCGGGGTGGAGACGCCCGGCTTGCGGCCGGGTTCAGTGATTGAACTCCAGGGACGGACCGCACGCCTGATCAAACTGGACAGCCTGCCCTTGGTGGAAAGTAACTGGTCAAAACGGTTCCACTTTGATAAGGCCAGCAATCCCAAACTCAAGGAGCTGCGGGAGCGTTACCACCTGGATGAAGTGACCGCGTCCGGCCAGGACGAATTTGACCGGCAGGTGCTCCTGATGGACTGGACCCACCGGCAATTCAAAAAATTCGGCCGCCCGTCGAGCCCGGCCAAGGGGGCTCTCGAAATTCTGCCGGCGATTGGTCAGGATCACCGTTTTTTCTGCGCCCAGTATGCGGAAGTCCTTGTCTCCACCGCCGCCAGCCTCGGCTGGATCAACCGGCCGCTGGCGCTGCGGCGGCATCAGGGCGTCAACAAGGTGGGAGGTTCCACCGAGCATTCGGTCACGGAGATCTGGTCCAATCCATTCCGGAAGTGGATCATGCTCGATCCCACCAGCAACCTGTTTATCGAAAAAGCGGGGGTGCCGCTCAATGCCTTTGAAATCCGTCAGGAGTGGTTCCTGCAGGGCGGCCGGGATCTGGTATTTGTGGTGGGCAAGGAGCGCCAGAAATACCGGAAGGCCGATCTGCCCATCCTGCTGGGACACTTTGAGGAATTCGGCGACCTCACGGTGGAACCGGATGAACCGGACAAGTATGGGTTCATCGGGTTCATCCCGAATACCAATTTGATGGATGCAGGATTCGACTATGGCGGGATGTTCATCATCAAGGATGCGCTCTGCGACGGCACCCGGTGGCATCTCCGCGACAATCCACCCCAACCCGCCACCGACCCTTATTTCCCCCTGGGTCAGTCCGCCCTGAACCTGGCGGCGGAGGGTTCTGCGGTCCGGGTCACCCTGCAAACCATGACTCCGAATTTCGAGCGGTTTGAAATCCGGTCCGGCGAAGGCGGATGGAAACCGGCGGCTGACAATTTCGTCTGGAAGATCCAACCGGGCCTGAACCGGCTGGAAGCCAGAACCGTCAACGCCTTCGGGGTGACGGGCCCGGTTTCCACGGCGGAACTGCAGATGGATCCCTGAAGGC
>CAIZWU010000152.1 GCA_903936775.1 uncultured bacterium
AACATGAGATGGGGAGTTTTACCCGTAATGTTGCGGAATTTGTGGAGGCGATCCGGGAACTTTCCATATCCTCCGAAAGTTGGCACCGGCAATCGCTCAATTCCTTGGATTACTATTCCCGGAACCATAATCAGGAACTTGCCATGCCCCGATTTGAAAAAGTCATTCTGGAGACGATTCGGAAGGCTGAGGGGGTGCCCATGCTGGGCACATCGGATTTGCAGGTCCCACTGTGACTTCGATGCAATATAAGTTTTTGTTGCCCGTAAAGTAGTTGTTTATTTGTCGGCGCGAACTCTTCGGCTATATCGAATGCTACTGCAACCACAACCGGAGGCACTTCTCCTTCGTCTACCAAACCCCGGCTCAATTCGAAGCCCGCAAACTCTCTTCCGCATAAATCAAAATTGGTCCAAAAATCCGTTGCATCTAAGTTTATGTGTGAATGAAAGATAGCGTCCACGATCTAGATGAGGGATGTCATCTTCTGCGCAGAACGGCGGGATCATACGTGCGGTCCGTTACGCCCCACGCTGCTGCCAGCAGCATTAGTCTTTGCAGATCCGGGCATCGGGCACCCGCTGCCTACGGGTGGGCAAGGCTGATTTTTCGAATCATACCATGGTAATTGAAGGCGTAAATCCGACCCGATGGACATCGGCCTTGGCTCCGTCAACTGCCTATCCCCCGTTTTTCCTATGACAAATTCTGCGACTCATGGCATGATGGCGGCATCCGGTTCCGGCGCGGGCTCTGAGTCCATTGGAAGTTCTCCACCCCGCAACGTGTTGCTGTTGATCAGTGATCTGGAATTTGGCGGGGCCCAGCGTCAGGTGGTGGAACTGGCCAACCAAATGGACCCCCGGCGTTACCGGATACATGTTTGTTCTCTTGCAGAGTATGTGCCTTTGGCGGAGCGTTTGCGGGATCGGGAAGGGCGTTTTCACTTGGTGCGCAAGGCCCACAAATTTGATTTCACCGTCGTTCCGAAGCTGGTCCGCCTTCTGTACCGACTCAAAATCGATATCTTGCATGCCTATTTGTTTGATGCGGAGTTTTTTGGACGGATTGCCGGCCGGATCGCCGGAGTGAAAGCGATCATCGGATCTGAACGGAATACAGACTATGCGACGCAGCGCCGTCATCGATGGTCATTTGCCCTGACCCGTTGGTGTCCACATCTGATTATTGCGAACTCCGGCGCGGGTGCAGCCTTCAACCAAAAAACTTTTGGTCTGCCCGCCCATAAATACCGGGTAGTCCATAACGGAGTGGATACGGAACGATTCCAGCCGCGTGACCCCGGCAGGGTAAGGCGGGAATTGGGTTTGGCGGAGCACCACCGGGTGGTGGGGATGTTCGGGAGCTTCAAAGCCCAGAAAAACCATCCTTTGTTGTTGCGGGCGGCCCGCGCCGTGGTGGAACGGTTCC
The DNA here is from genome assembly GCA_903936775.1 of uncultured bacterium. Classification (GTDB taxonomy): domain Bacteria; phylum Verrucomicrobiota; class Verrucomicrobiia; order Verrucomicrobiales; family V1-33; genus CAIZWU01. The sequence continues at coordinate 1,432 of CAIZWU010000152.1, forward strand.
CGGATGTGCGTTTTTTGATGGTAGGAGACGAGTTGTATCAGGGCATGAGCGGGTCGGTGACTTACAAGCAGGAGATCATGGCGTTGGTGCAGGAGTTGGGTTTGGCGGAATACTGTATCTTTGCCGGCAACCGTGAAGATGTGGAGAATTGGTTTCCAGTCTGTGATTTGACCGTGCTCCCCTCCTTGACCGAGGGAACTCCGAATGTTGCATTGGAATCCATGGCTTGCGGGGTGCCGGTGGTGGCAACTGACGTTTCAGACAACCGATTGGTGATTCCGGATGGAGTCGTTGGCTTTGTGGTACCGTCCGGCGACGCGTCAGCCTTGTCAGCCAGAATCTGTGAGCTGTTGGGAGATGAGGCATTGCGGTCGCGCATGTCGCAGGAGGCGAGGCAGTTGGCAGTGGATCAATTTTCCGGCCCAAGCCTTGCAGCAAAAACAGCGGCGGTGTATGATGAGGCGCTGGGCCAGACTAATTCCGACGTGGTCCCTTCAGCCAATCTCCAGCCTTTCCCGCGCAGCATGCCATGATCATGGAACCTGAAAAAAATCACCCAGCTTGCCAGAGATGAACCATCCCCGGCCGCCTCGGGGGTCCGTCGATAACGTTGCCCCATCATCGGAAGCGGGCAGTTTCCGCCGGATCCTGCGGAAGTGCTACCGCCACGCCTCGGTGGGAGCCTATCTGCTGACGTCCGGTAAAGGAGCCCGGAGGACCATGAACCTGAATCCGGCCGGACTTGAATTCGGGCAAGTGCCGGCGAGTCAGTTTTCCATGTGGACCCGCCGGTTTGTGTTCCCGGGAGACTGGGACCGGCAGCTGATCCGGATTGAAAACCACAGCGTCTACCGGTCCATGTCCGATCACTTTTTAAATGGGCTGGCATGGGAAGAGACTTTGCACTACCGCGAAGCGATGACCCGGTTGAAAGTTGGAAGTTCCTTCAGGGGTTTTACTACTCCAGAACAAACCAAAGATTTGTTCCAGGGATGGGATCGACTGTATGAATCGATCAAAACTGATGGATTCAGGGGGACCGGTGAACTATACCGGCTGGGTTTGATTGACGATCCCCGAAAATGTTTTGACGAAATCACGGTCAACATCGCCCGCGATGGAGCGATCATTCTCAATGATGGATGGCACCGGTTCTGCATGGCCCGCATCCTTGGTATCCCCTCCATTCCGGTAAGGCTTCTGGTGAGGCACCGGCTCTGTGACCAGCCGCTCGCTATTGAAATTTGCGAATCTTGAGTCACCTGTTTCACTCCAACCCTGTAGTATAGCACTACGCTCCGCAGAACTTTCCCTGTTTATTCTTCCTGAATGATGACCATCCTCATAACCGGCGGCTCCGGCTTTATCGGCAGCCATCTTGTCCAGCATTTTCAAGGTAAGGCCGCCGTGCGGGTGCTGGATAATTTCCGCAGTGGCCACCGGCGCAATCTGGAGGGCTTCGAGGTGGACCTCATCGAAGGGGATGTGATGGACCGCCCGGGGCTGCGGGCAGCGATGCAAGGGGTGGACTATGTGTTCCATCTGGCGGCGATGGTCAGCGTGCCGGAAAGTGTGGGCCAACCGCTGGAATGTGAAACGCTCAATGGCATGGGGACCCTCCACGTGCTGAAGGAGGCCGTGGCGGCGGGAGTAAAGAAGGTGTTTTTCGCCAGCAGTGCCGCGGTCTACGGGGACAATCCCGTGGTGCCGAAGCTGGAATCGATGCTGCCGGAGCCGAAAAGCCCTTATGCGATCACCAAGCTGCTGGGAGAATATTACTGCCGGTTCTATCACGGGGAAGGCCGGGTCCCCACGGTGTGCCTGCGGTTTTTCAACGTGTTCGGCCCCCGCCAGGATCCCCGCGGCCCCTACGCGGCCGCCGTGCCGATCTTCATCGAAAAAGCCCTCCGCGGCGAGACCCTGATGATCCATGGCGATGGGGAGCAGACCCGGGATTTCATCTGTGTGACCGACATCGTGGCGGCCATCGTGCATGTGACCCTGACCCCCGGAATCACCGGCGTTTACAACGCGGGCTACGGCGGCATGATGACCGTGAACGAACTGGCCCGGCAACTGATCGCCTTGGCGGGATCGGCGTCGGAAGTGCAGCATCTGCCGGAGCGGCCGGGCGACGTCAAACACTCCCGGGCGGCGGTGGAGCAGTTGGCCGCCACAGGATACCAACCGGTGTGCGGGATGGAGCAGGGGCTGCGGGAGACCTTGGACTATTTTAGGGGAGAGTTGAGGGTTGAGAGTTGAGGGTTGAGGGTTGAGGGGGGTAGAACAGGCGTCCCGCCAGTCCCGCCGGGTGTCCCACGCGGTGCCGACACCTTGGGGAGTGCCCTTGCCCTGTTGAAGCGCCGTTGCCTCGGGGAGTGCTTCCGCCGGTGACAATGCGGTGTCTGGGGAATCCGGTTGTGGCAGGAGGTTTTTGATCGGGAGATTTGCCAGCGCTGGCGGCACAAAGGGCAAGGACAACTGCAAACCCAAGGGAAGGGGTCCCATGAGTTCATCACACGATTCACCTGTGGTAGAGTCGTGCGATAAGTCACCCCAGTTCGCCTCAAACGCCTTGCCACCGGCCGCGTTTGTATCAATCATCCATTGACTGCGGTGCTCACCGCACCTCCGGGCCTACAGCCCAAACCGCCCCGGCCAGCCTCAGGCCAGCCGCTCCCAACTTGCAACTTCCCTCCTAGCATGAGTTCTCCTGCCAAGCGCACATTGGTCCTGACGGTCGATTACGAGATCTTCGGCAACGGCACCGGCGATGTCCGGCAACACGTCACGGAGCCCACGGAACGGATGTGCCGCATCGCGGAAAAGTTCGGCATGCCGGTCACGGTCTTCTTCGAAATGGAGGAATACCTGTTGTTCCAACAACACCGTGAGGCCTTGCAGCGCCTGCTGGGGTATGACCCGGCAGCGGAAATGCGGCGGCAGGCGGCCGATCTGGTCCGCCGCGGCCACGACGTCCAACTGCACCTGCATCCCCAGTGGTTCGAGGCCGGTTTTGCAGCAGGCGAATGGCAACTCCGGCATGACCGCCTCACGGTTGATGCCCTTTTTGACAACCATGAGAAGACCACCGCCTTCATCCGGGCCCGCAAGGAAGCGCTGGAAGAGATTTCCGGCCAACCGGTGAATTGTTACCGGGCCGGAGGATTCGCCGCCCAGCCGGCCGGAAGGCTTTTGCAGGCCTTGGCGGATACCGGTTTTGTCATTGAATCCTCGGTGGTGAAGGGCATGTCCCGCGGGAAACCCCATCCGCTGGACTATCGCGGCGCCCCCGCCGGCCGGAGGCTCTGGAAGGTTTCCGATGAAGTCGCACAGGAGGACCGGCGGGGGCCCCTGTGGGAGATCCCGGTCCATTCCGTGATGGGCCGGCGCTACCATCAGCTCACCTTCCATCGCTTGATGGCCAAATTTTCCAAGCATGTCCCGAAGGAACGCCAAGTTGAAATGATGGACCAGCTCGGGGTGAAAAAAACCATTCCGGGCCTGCTGTCGTTCCTCCGGCAACCGGTTCCGATCAAGCTGGACTATCATAACCTGACGCCGGGCGCTCTGCTGCGGATGATCCGCCGGGCCCCACCGCCTCCGCCGGGCGACGAGGATGTGCTGGTGCTGATCGGACATACCAAGGAGCACGTCAATGATGCCGCCTTCGAGGAATTCCTGCGCCGCGTTTCCATGGACGACGGTTTGGCGGTGACGTCCCTGGGGGCGATGGCGGCCGGGCTGGCCTCTGCTCCCCTCGCCACTCCGCCGGCCTTGGCGGATCGACCTTTGATGACCCTTCCAGCATGACGAGGTCCGGAATCCGACAGGGAATCGACCGGTTCCTCCACTGGCTGCAGGCCACCGGCTATGCGAGCTATGATCCCTACGATATCCAAGGGACCCGCTATAGTTTGTGGGCGCGGCGCGTCTATTACCGTCAGCCCCTGCTGGGGCTGCCGCTGATCGCGCCCTTGCTGCTGACCGAGATTTTGGCGCCCTCCCTCAGGCGCCTCTTCGCCCACCGGGACCGGTTCGCCACCGCCGACGCCCAGCTGCTGCTGGGATTTCTCAATCTATACCGGGTTACCCGGGAGCCGGAGTTCCTCGACAAAGCCCGCGGCCTCGGGGAAGATCTGTTAAGTTACAGTATCCCCGGTTACAGTGGTCATTGCTGGGGCTACCCTTTCGACTGGCAAAACCAGCGGGGCAGGTGGGCCCGGAATACACCTTATATCACCTGCACCCCATACGCTTACGAGGCCTTTGCGAGGCTGCATGAAGCCACCGGGGAGGCGCGCTACCGGGAAATCGCGGAATCCACCGCGACGTTTGTCTACACGGATCTGCGGGATACGGAGACCGGTCCCGGGGCGGCCGCCGCCAGCTACTCTCCCCTCGATCATAGTCAGGTGGTCAATGCCTCGGCCTACCGGGCGTGGGTGCTCTTTGATGCCGCGCAGCGTTTCGGGCGCGACGGGTGGCGTGAGAAGGCGGAGCGGAATCTCAAATACATCCTCGAAAGCCAGCGGCCCGACGGGTCCTGGTTTTATGCCACGGATGGCCATGGAAACTACATCGATCATTTCCACACCTGCTTTGTGCTCAAGAAGCTCTGGAAGATCAACCGCCTGATCCAACGGGCGGAAGTGACGGAGGCAATCCGGCGGGGCGATGCCTTCTACCGGCGGGAATTGTTTTTCGGGGACGGACAGCCCAAAATGTTTGCCCTGAAACCCCGCACCGGGATCGTGCGGCATGAAATGTATGACTTCGCGGAGGCGATCACGCTGGGGGCGCTGCTGCGCGATGACATCCCGGAAGCGTATGCCCACGCCCATCGCCTCGCCGAAGTGCTCTGTGGCCGTTACCAGTTGAAGGATGGGCATTTTGTAACGCGGGTCTATGCCGGCGGATGGCGGCATACCTTCCCCTTTATCCGCTGGCCCCAGAGCCAGTTGTTCCATGCCCTCACCAATTTGCTGGAAGCCACCCCTCCCAGTCAATGAGCCAGCGACCCGCAGAGGCCGCCAATCCAGCAGAACCCTCCCATGTCCGGAAACCCGGTGTCCGCTGCTTTCCTGGGACTGGTGTCGCGTAAGCCGCGGTGGGGACTGACCTGCCGTGGCTGGCTGGCGCTGCTGGCCTCGCTGGTGGCACTCGCGATCCTCCTCGTCCTGGGGATTCAGCCCTTTCTGGCGATTTCCCGGCCCGTCGCATCCCAGGTCATGGTGGTCGAAGGGTGGATTCCCTTGGCGGCGTTGCGCGCCGCAGCCGACCGGTTCCGCCAGGAGGGGTATACCCGGCTTTATTGCATCGGGGAACCGCTGCCGGATCATGGCGGTGCCTCCACCGGCGCCAATTACGGGCAAATCACCGCCAATCAGTTTTACGAAATGGGCCTACCACGCGGCAGTGTCGAGGTGGTGTCTTCCGGTCATCCGCAACGGGACCGGACCTACACCGGCGCCGTGGCGCTGCGGGAGTGGATCAAAGCGAAAGAGACTCCGGTGGCCAGCTTCAATGTGGTCACTAAAGGAGTGCACAGCCGGCGCTCCCGCCTCATGTTCGAGGCCGCGTTCGGGGATCAGATTCCGGTGGGGGTGATTTCCCTCCCGGATCTGGAATACGACCCGGCCCGCTGGTGGCGCTACAGCGAAGGCGTGAAGGAGGTCATCAGCGAGGCCGGAGCCTATCTGTATGCCCGGCTGCTCTTCCGCGCCGCGGATTGATGTCCGCTCCCGGAGCTTGGGTGGATTTGGAGCCAAGGCCTGGAAGGCCTTGCTACGGCAGGAGCCTCGTCCACCTGAAAACAGGTCAAAGCAGGTGAAATCCTGTGAAACGCAAGTTTTCTCTTGGCACTCCGGGGGCTGGGCGTATACTTGAATCTTCAAACAAAAAACCGCCGACCCTTTCGGATCGGCGGCCGTTTGGTGCCAAGCAACGCTGGCTTGATCGGAGCTTTTCTACGGTCTTCTGATCAAGCTGCGTTTGCTCCGGAGCTCTTCTCCAAGCCCTTGCGGGTCAAGCCGGTGCGGCGCTCGCTTTTCCGGATGTATCCGAGGGCCCGGTAGAGGCTGCTGTCCGGACCATGCTGCGGGGTCCCCCTCACGGAGTTCACTACGAGGTCGAGCAACTGCCGCGCCCCGACATCTGCCTTGGTCCGTTCCGTCTTGCGGCCTTCCACCTGCTTCTCCAACGCCAGGATCTGATCCCGGAGGGTGATGGGCAGGGCGGTCGCCGCTTCAAATCCCGCCAAGGTCATCCCGGCAAAGGATTCCTGGGGGGCCAACTCTTTCCAAGCGGTGCGGAACACCGTGATCCGGTCTGCTATATATCGGTTTGTTTTAGCCATTTTTTTGTTTTCTATGTTATCATCTATCACGGGAATTCAGGGGCAGCAGGGCATCAAAGGATGCTCTGAAGTAACTGCCCGTTCCTCCC
>CAIZWU010000153.1 GCA_903936775.1 uncultured bacterium
GCCTTGTGATGCTGGGTGAGAATCTCCATCACGTAGCCCAGCAGCCGCAGCGGCATCGCTGGGTCCGGGCTGCTCTGGTGCTCGAAGAGGAGATACAGCAAAGTCCCGCGCCCGCCCATACGCACAGAAAACAGCAGGTCCGCGTGCACCTGCTGGAGGCTGGACTTGATGAACGAGCCGGGCAGCACCGCCAGCGACGGCCAGTCGATCCGGACCACGACCTCCGGCGGCAGATGGCTCTTGAAAAACGCCATGGCATGCTCCGGCTGCGAGAAGACCGCCTTGAAAAAACCGTCATGCGTATGCGCCGCGGGGATGGGAGAATTTCCGGGTGTTTCCACAGAGCGGAGGATCAATGAACTCCGCGACCGGCGCAAGGACGCTTTCGCCGCCCAATCATGAGTCCCAGCAAGGTATCGGGCAGTTCCCTCGCAGAAAAACAGGACAGCCACTGGAAGAATCGCAGCAGTTCTTTCTGACGGGCCAGCTTCATGAGTTGCAGCACCACGCGCAGCCGGGTGTCCGCTTCCTCTTCCGCCGGATCGAAACGCGTCAGATCCAGCAGCGCGTGGTGGAAATGCGGCAGGAACGGCCGCAACGCCGGGGCGAGGTCCTCCGGCAGCTCGAAGAGAGCCTCGAAATCCCCGCGCAGGGACCCGTGTGTTTCCGCGAAATCCCGGCCTCTTGCCCTGTTCGTCGACGATTCTGCCCAGTTCGTCGACAAAAAATTGACGGCTGCAGCCTGTGCAGTGACCGGACGGGACAAGCAAAACAACCCGACTGAGTTCGTCCATCCCGGTCATTCGTCTCTTATCAGCCATCTGTCTGGGGAGCGCCTCGCTTTCCTTCTTGCACCCCATCGCACACACCCACTCGTTTTTCCGTCAGCCCGACCCTCAAAGTGGGTGTTTCGTTTCTTGATTGTAATGTGCCAGATGATGCGCAGTAAGGATTTCAATCCAACCCCATGATTCATCAGTTCCATCAAAAACTCCGGAATGTTCTGCTGGATCGGACGGCGACACCCGGCACGGCATCGTGGCGGACCGCGAGCAAGGGCCCGCCGGGCAGGGCGGCGGGACCCGGCAAGGGATCTCCGTGGTACTTTTCGTTCTGGCCGCTGCAGATCGGCGGTTGGGGGCTTAATTTTCTCGTGCCGGTGCTGTTCCTGGTGACGGGTTCGGTCACAGATCCGTCCTATCTCTGTTATGCCTTTACCCGTCCCTTGAACGGTTTCCTGATCACGCTGGCGCTAAGACCCTGCTGCTCCTGGGCATTTGGCCGCTTCGCGAACCGCTGGCTGTTGGTTCCTGTGTTTGTCCCCGTCTCGCTGCTGCTCTCCTCTGTGGACATGATGGGGGTCAACCGCTTGATCCTCGCTGGCGGACTTCCCAGTGTCGAGATGGATTCTTGGACGTCGATATTTTTCATGCGGACGGCCACCTTCATGATTTGGATGCTGCTCTATTTCGGCATCAAGTCCTTCAAGCTCCATGCCGAGATCGAGCGGGAATTCCAGCAGTCTGAACTCAAGCTTCTGCGCTCCCAGGTGAACCCCCATTTCCTCTTCAATGCCCTCGCCACCATTATGGCAGTGCGGAAGGATGAGGAAATGGTTTCCCAGGTGACCCAGTCGTTGGCCGACTACCTGCGCTTTTCGCTGGCTCAGGATTCCCAGGATCAATTCAAGCATCCGCTCGGCCAAGAAGTCACCGCCCTCGAGAACTATCTGCTGGTGGAGAAGATGCGCTTTCAGGAAAAACTGGAGACCCGCATCGGGGTGAGTGAGGAGGCCTGCGCCGCGCAGGTGCCCACGGCCTTGATTCAGCCGCTGCTGGAAAACGCTATCAAATACGGCCAAAAGACCAGCCCGCCTCCGCTGTGCATCGCCATCGAGGCGCGGCTGGAGGAGGGGCGGCTGCGGCTGATGGTTGAAAACACCGGCCGCTGGGTGGAACCGCACGGCCCGGACTCCACCGGACTCGGCATCGCCAATCTTAGAAAACGCCTGTACCTCCTCTATGGGGATCAGGCACAGTTGACGTTTGATCGCACCGGCACCGCGGTCAGAGCGCAGGTCTCGCTCCCCGTTTCCGGAACCGCATGAACGCCGCCCGTACCACGCTCCCGCCCAACGCCATTCGCTCGATTATCGTAGATGACGAGTCGTTGCTGCGGCAGCATCTCCGCGAGCGCCTAGAGCGGCATCCAGAAATTGTCATCGTGGGTGAGGCGGACAACATCCAGTCCGCAGTGGAGCTGGTGGCCGCCACCCGGCCGGAGGTTATTTTTCTCGATGTGCAAATGCCGCCGGACAATGGCTTCGACCTGCTGCCGCGCCTCGAGCACATCGATCCGCTTCCAGCGGTCGTGTTTGTCACCGCCTTCGACCGTTATGCCCTCCGGGCCTTTGAGGTGCACGCCCTCGATTACCTGACCAAACCAGTGCACCCGGACCGGCTCGCGCAGACGGTATCGCATCTCCAGCGGACGCTCTCCCAGCCCAAAGCGGGCGCTGTGGCAAGTCCTTCCCTGGTTCCCCACTTGACCCCTGAAACGCCACTGGAGGCGGCGGACCTGGTCCGGTTGCAGGACGGCAACTATCTGCGTTTTGTCGAAGCCGGCCGCATCGCCGTCGCCCTGAGCCAGGGGGATTACACGCGCATTCTTGCGGCCGGAGGCAAGCCAGTCATGATCAAAAGCACGCTTTCCTATTGGGAGGCCAGGCTGCCATTGAACCTCTTTTCCCGGATCAGCCGCGGCCTGCTGGTCAATTGCCAACAGATCCAGCACGTGTCCCGGCTCGATCGTGAAAAAACCAAGGTCTTTTTCAAAGACATCGCAGAGCCCCTGACGCTGAGCCGCCTCGAGTTCAGCCGCCTCAGGAGTTTCGGCTAGTCTCCCCACTTGGCACGGACCCCGGGTTTCCTTAGCGCCTCCAGCGGTCAGCCAGGCGGGTTAAATACTCCTGCCGGAGAGGTTTCACCGGAAGCAGGGGTGATGACGGCCCAGATCCGCCTCACGCTACCAAAGGCCGGATGCGTGCGAGCGCATCGGCCAGCTCTTCGCGGGCGGCAGCGAGGTCGTGCAGGTGCTGGAGGTTGAGCCAGTATTCGGGAGGCGTGCCTCCGGGGAATCCCGGCCTCGTGCCCGGTTCGTCGACGATTCTGCCCAGTTCGTCGACCGCAGATTGCCTGCTGCAGCCTTTGTATTAGAAGGCAAAACCAAGGCGTGTGTCTCCTGACCGGCGTCCCTGCCATCCTTACCCTTATCGTGTGTATTATGATCGCTCTTTCTCACCTTAGGCCTCGTGCCAACGCACCCATGGCCGTTGCACTTGTTGCGTTGTTGTTCGCGTCTTCGGGGCGTGCCGACAATGGGCCAGCGTCTTACTTTGACATCAACGACGCCACAGCCGGATTCGGCTCGCCTACGGGAACGATCAGCTACAACGGTTCCTTCTGGAGCACCTCCAGCGCCGGGACCGCCGCTACCACCCTATTACCCGACACCAGTCCGCAACTGACCTTTGGCAATTCAGGCAGCGATCTGGCCGGGGCCACGTTCACCCTTGATCTCGATAATGATAAAGGATTCACCGGTATCCTCATCAATAGCACGAGCGCCAACATCACCATTAGCGGCGGTGGTAACACGGCCGCCTCTTCCTTTGGAGATGGTAACATGTCCTGGTCTGTCGCGCCCGGGTCGATCCTGAACATGAATGCCACCTATGCTACGACGGGTGGTATCAATAATTATGGAAATCCACTGACTCTGCAGGGTGGGGGGATCATCAACTTTGGGGGGGTGATCGGGATGAACGGCACTGCCAATATCACCCAGAACATGGCGGGCGGCACCGCGAATCTGCAGCAAACCAGTGCTGGAGAAGCCCCGTTTAGTGGTGGCTACTCGCTCACGTCAGGAACACTGAATTTCCAGGGTGTCGGCGCGGCGGCCACGGCCTTCAGCAGCATGGGGAGTGGCAATACCTTTTCGATCAACGGCGGCACCATTGGCAACACCAGCGGCTCGGCAGCGACGATGTCCATCGGCAGCGGCACCTACAGCATCGGCGGAGATTTCGCCTTCGCCGGCTCCAGCAACCTGAACCTCGGCACCGCTGCCGTGGATCTTGGCAGCTCGGTCCGTCAGCTCACAGTGAGTGCGAATACGCTGACCATCGGCGGTGTCATGTCCGGCACCAGCGGCGGCATTACCAAGTTGGGTGCGGGCACGCTGACCTTGAGCGGCGCGAATACCTACTCGGGTGCGACGACGGTGAGCGCCGGCACGCTCGAAGTCAGCGGGGACGCCGGGGCCCTGACCACCACCAGCGCGGTCAATATCAACGGGGGCACGCTGTTGCTGAACGGATCGGAGGCCAACCGGATCAAGGATACGGCGGCTATCTCCCTGGGAGCGGCCGGTAGTACGCTGCAACTCTCCGGAGCCGTCACCGAAACCCTCGGGGCCTTGACGCTGGCCGGTGGAGCCGGAATACGGGTCATTGATTTTGGGGCCACCAGTGGGGTGCTCACCTTCGCCTCGCTGACGGCGACCTCCTCTCTGCCGGTGCAGATTTGGAACTGGTCGGGCACCATCGGCACCGGCGGCGGCACGGACCAACTCTTCATCACCAATGGATTTGCGCCCTCGAACGTCTCTTTCTTCAACGGCCCCGGCACCGGACTCTACTCGGAAGCCACTGGTTTCACGTCCGGCGGGGAATTGGTCCCCGGCGGATTGGTCCCTGTCCCAGAAGCCAGCACCCTGCTGGCCGTCCTCGGCCTGATCGCCCCACTGGCCTGGCGGGAGCGACGCCACTGGATGCGCTGCCGTGAGGCGAGGGGAAATTGATCGTCCGGCGCTAGCCGTGGGTAAAACTACGGATATTACAGAACACAGTGATGACCAGCGATCTACACACCCCACCTCCCCGTGACCCACGCCCCCTTAACAGCGCCGACCCTCAAAAGTAAATTCCTTTCAGACGGCTTCTCGATAACGTCACCACACTATGAAAATGTCATCAATGAATCGCGTCGCCTTGGCGCTCGTTGTCTCCGTGCTGGCTTCCACTTCTAATGGGATAGCGGCCGAAGCGGCGGCTGGATCGATCAAACAGCCGGCTGCGACGCCCGCTGCGGCTGGTCCCAAGGGGGCTGGGGTCGTGGCACGGGTGGGCGATCTCGAAGTCAATCTTGATGAAATCAAGAGTGCGCTGGGCAATCTAGATGTGCGCGAACTGGCTGCGGTTTCCCGCGATCCCGCTCTCTTGAATCAAGTGGTGCGGTCGTTGCTGGTCCAGCGGTTGCTGTACCGGGAGGCGTTGGCCAAGAAATGGGATCAGAGCGAGCAGGCGGTGGCTCGGCTCGAACGGTTGCGGCAGTCGGCGGTCACGGAGAGTTATCTCGAGTCGGTTTCGCAGCCGCCGGCCGGCTGGCCTACTGACCCGGAAGTGCAAGCGGCGTACGAGGCGAATCAGGCGTCGTGGTTGGTGCCGCGGCAGTATCGTCTGGCCCAGATTTATGTCGCCCTGCCTGAGGGTGGCGATCAGGCGGCCGTCACGAAAGCCCAAGGCCGCATTGAGGCGGTGAAACGCAAACTTGATGAGAAACCGGGCGATTTCGAGGTACTGGCCAAGGCCGAGAGCGACGAAAAAACGAGTGCGGCGGCCGGGGGTGAAATCGGCTGGCTGACCGAGGCGCAAATCCAGCCCGACATCCGTGAGGCGGCGATCAAGTTGGCGGCCGGGCAGGTTTCGGCCCCGATCAAGCGGGCTCAGGGCTGGCACATCATCAAGTGTCTTGAAATCAAAGAGTCCTTTACTCCAAGTCTGGCTGATCTGAAGGCGTCGCTGGTTGAGAAGATGCGCGAGGAGAAGGTCAAGGCCAACAGCCAGGCGTATCTGGCCCAGCTGTTGCAGGAAAATCCGGTGACGATCAACGAACTGGCCATCGGGCAAATTCTTGAGAACCAAGAGGCGAAGTAATCATTCCAGGCGCCCGCCATCATCGTGACACCCCATCGCAAACACCCACCCGTTTTTCGGTCAGCCCGACCACGGACAGTCGCCCCAAGCTGGTCCCTTCAATCCCAGTACTTTTGATCGTCGGCGCGGGCGGATGCGCCACCGTCATTGGCCGTTCTTCGCCTTCATCGGCGTTTCTGGTCGGTGCACGATGTGCCGCCAGAAGCGCACATCGACCGCACCTCGGGAGGCCAAAAATGACGTTTTGGGCCGTTTCGTCACTGATTCGGCCCGTTTCGTCACAAGTTGCTTGCGTAACGCGGCGGATTCGGCATCACCCCTCTTGATAAGAACACGCCCCGAGCCTGACCCCAACAACTGTTCAAGAGAGCATCTCAAACCACCCACCCTCCCCCCAATCCAAGCCATGGAACCCCACCGCCTGCCCTTGTATTCCCTCCTTACATGCCAACCCGCATCAGGCCCTTTACACCTGATGGCCACTGTCCGCTTGTCTCCTTGGATCCTCGGGTTGGCCTTCCTCGGTCTGCCGCGTCTGGCGCAGGCCCAGGACGTCACGAGTGGGACGGCCATCTATACCAAGAACTGGACGGGCGGGACAATCTCTTCCGGAGCGACGCTGCGGCTCGACGACGGCGGCACGGTCTCCGGCGCCGTCACCAACAATGGCACGCTCCAATACAACGGCACGGGGCCCCTCACGATCAGTAACACGGTCACGGGCAGCGGCACGCTCTCGTTAACGGGCTCCGGCATCCTCACGCTCTCGGGGAACAACACCTACAGCGGTGGTACTACGATCAACGCCGGAACCGTTACGCTAGGGAGCGAAGTGAATCAAGCGCTCGGGACCGGAACGGTGGTGGTAAATAGCGGCAGCACACTCGTGACTGATCGAATTACCCTGGCGAACAGTTTGACGCTGAATGGCGGAACCATACGGGAGACCAACGGTTTCGGCAGCACCTATAGCGGGGCCATAGATCTAGCGGCCACCTCAACTGTGACCACAGACACGAGCATGGCATTGCTCAACACTGTAAGTGGCGCTGGTGGTCTGATCAAAAACGGCACTGGCACGGTGACGTTGTCAGGCACGAACACCTACGCGGGTACGACGTCGATCAGCGCCGGCACGCTGAATCTCTCCGGCGCTGGCAATGCCAACAATAGCGACATCGCCATATCCGGCAGTTCGAACCTGACTTTCACTGCTACCGATAGCCGCAACTTTACCAAAGCCATCACAGGCACGGCGGGAAACATCAGCTTCAACGTGGCAGGCAATACCGCCGACGGTGGTGGCGGCGATGCCACGAGCTTCGCTATGAGCAATACCGGAGCCTTCACCGGCACGGTGGTGGTGAACACAGGTCTGATCCATGCCCCCGACAACGCCGCCTTTGGCGATACGGCCAATGTGATCCGGCTCAATGCGGCCAGCGGCCAGAGTGCCGGCATCGTGGGCAACGGCCTCACGCTACCCAGCACGCGCTCCATTCAGCTCACCCAGTCCGGAGGCAATAGCGTGTTCCGGGTCTGGAGCTCTAGCACCTTTCAGGTCGATGGGCAGATCAGCGGGGCGGGCAACCTCGTGAAGACGGACGGCGGCACGGCCATTCTGGCTGGCGCGAACACCTTCACAGGCACGACCCGCGTGGGTGGGGGCACCTTGCAAATCAACAACGCCCTGGCCCTCCAGAACAGCGCATTGAACACATCAGCAGCAGGCGTCATCACCTTGTCATCAGTCACCACCCCGACCCTCGGCGGGCTCACCGGCAGCAGCAATCTGGCTTCGGTCGTCACCACCGGCTACAGCGGTGTCACCTCCCTGACGCTCAATCCAGGGACGGGTTCTGCGAACACCTACTCCGGCGTGGTGGCAAATGGTGCGGCTGGCATGACGCTCGTGAAAACGGGCGCTGGCACCCAGACCCTCACCGGGGCAAACACCTACACCGGCGCGACGACGATCAGCGCAGGCACGCTCGAGGTGTCCGGGGCCAACAGCACGAGCGCGGTTAATATCAACGGGGGCACGTTGTTGCTGAGCGGATCGGCAGAAAACCGAATCAGTGATGCCGCACCCATCTCCCTAGGGGCGGCCACCGGTAGTAAACTGCAACTCTCCGGAGCCGTCACCGAAACCCTCGGGGCCTTGACGCTGGCCGGTGGAGCCGGAGCCCGGGTCATTGATTTTGGGGCCACCAGTGGGGTGCTCACCTTCGACTCTCTGTCGGCGGCTTCGAATCTGCCGCTGCAGATTTGGAACTGGTCCGACAGCACGGATCGCCTCATCATCTCCAGTGGTGTTTTAGGGGGATTCCTCACAGCCTCGAATATCTCCTTCTTCAGCGACGGTGGCAGTAGTTTGATTGGCACAGCGCAGTTTTCCAGCACCCAACTAGTCCCCGTCCCGGAAGCCAGCACCCTACTGGCCGTCCTCGGCCTGATAGCCCCGCTGGCTTGGCGGGAGCGCCGCCACTGGATGCGCTGCCGTGAGGCGAGGGGGTGAAGCATCAGGCCTCAGGTCTCAGGCTTTGGGGATGAAACCACGGATTTCACAGAACACACCACTGACCAAAGCTTTAGAATAATGTTACATAGGAATACCCCATCCTCTTCCCCCTCTCCTGCTGATCCGCTGGCCGGCCCTACTGCGCTTCCAGACCGTGGCCCTAGGCTGGTCCCGACGGCCCCGGTGCTAGCTTCGGAGCCAGAGGAATTTCCAGAAACATGGGAGCCCTCTCCTGAGCCCAATCTCCTCCAGCGTTGGTTTAAAGGCTGGCGCCTCGTGCTCGTGCTGACGGTGCTGGCCTTGGGATACCTCAAATGGCGGGGGGGCCATGACTATGGCGAATTTAAAGCGTGGCGGGCCCGGGGAATCACCGCAGATGCCATGGCTGCGGCCGCGGCCGGAGACCCAGAAAAAGCCATCAGCCTCTTTGATCAGGCTGCCATCCTAGCCCCGCTGGACCCCACGGTGATGCGCCGCCTCGCCGACTTTTGCGAGCCCCGCAATGATATCAACGCGATCCATGCCCTGCGTCAGGTCATCCGCTCCGGAGAAGCCAGCCCAGCCGACTGCGAGCGCCTCTGTCGACTCGCTCTCGACATGGGCCATGCGGAGTTAGCGCACGGGCCAACCCTGCAAGAATGGGGCCAGGCCAGCCCCGACACCCTCTCCCTCACCCAACTCCGCCTAAGTGCCATCTGGTTGACCAACCGGGGACAATACCTGGAAGGCAGCAATCGACTGCGTCAGGCCCTCGTCAAAGCCGAAGGCACGGACCAGACGCCCCCCCTGCAGATCGCCCTCGCCCGGCTCATTATCGATGCCGCCTCCAGTTCTGGCATGGCGGAAAACGCCGCCCAAGAACCATTGCAGTTCCTCACCGGTGTCGCCTACAACCCTTCCTCCCCCCTGAATCTACGCGTCGAAGCGACCCAACTCCTCGGCGGACTCCTCCTCCACCCTGCTCGGCGCGAACTGCTCACCCCGCTCCGAGCCGATCTCCTCCGTACCGCCTTCACGGATCTGGCCAAGGAAATCGCCCCCGCCGATGCCAAGCGCGCCATCAGCTATGAACTGGCCGCCTCCACGGTGGAGTGCACCACCTATCCAGAGCGTCGCCCCGCCATCATCGAAAGCGTCCTCACAAAAGCCACCACTGCCGATACCGCGCTGCCCACCGCGGGCTGGCTGAATGACAACCAGTGTTATCAGGAAACCCTCGACCTCTGTGCCAAATACCACGACACCGGCGACGGCTTTGGCTGGTTCAGTGCCAAGCTCG
Organism: uncultured bacterium; assembly: GCA_903936775.1. GTDB lineage: Bacteria > Verrucomicrobiota > Verrucomicrobiia > Verrucomicrobiales > V1-33 > CAIZWU01. Next base: position 9,799 of record CAIZWU010000153.1, read on the forward strand.
ATGCCCTCTTCGCCCTGAAATCCTACGATGAAGCCGAAGACCTCCTGAACCTCAAGGACCAGCCGCTGCCGGCCCACCTGCAACAACTCTTGCTCTACCGCATCGATCTCGCCCAGGGCCGCGACGAGACCACCCTCGACGCCCGCCGCAAGCAACTGGAAAAAGCCGCCTTCCGTGCCCCCCCGGAAGCCGTCTTCTCGGCCGCCAAAAACCTCGAGCTTTCCGGCGATAAACTCACCGCCTACAACGTCTACAGCACCCTCAAAGGCCACCCCACGGCCGCGCTGCCCGCCCGCCTCGCCATGGTCCGCTGCCTTGACGGCCTGCCGGACCGCTCCGCGGAGCTGATTAAAACCTTGGAGTCCGTCCTCCAACTCTCTCCGCAGTCCGACCAAGCCCGCAACGACATCGTCTACCTTCTCCTCCTCGATGGACAGCCGACCAAGGACGATCTCATCACCGCCGCCCAATTGGACAAGGATTCCCCGCGGTATCTCTCCTTCCGCATTACCGCGGCTCTGGCCAAACTCCACGAGGAACAACCCGCCGAAGCGCTCGCCCTGCTCGAGCGCGACTCCATCCCGTGGGACCGCGTCCGCCCCGGCTGGCAAGCCATCTACGCCGCCGCGCTCAAGGCCAACGGTCGCAAGGAAGAAGCCCAGGTCATCGCTGCCCGCCTCAACGACGTCCCCCTCCGCCCAGGTGAGAAGAAATGGCTCGAAAAATAACCTATCCCGCCGATGAATCGCCCCTGCCCTTTGGTTAAATCCGGGCTATTTTCGCCGCTGTCCTTGGCCTTCAATTCCCGCTTCTTCTCCTCATGGCGAATCCTGCCTCCAGCACCCCCGGGATAAAATTTCCCTGGTGGGCCTTGCTCCCGCTTGCTACCGCCTTCGGACTCGCCATCTGGCAGATGCGTTTTGATTGGATCTATGACGAGTCCTACTACTACGGATGGAGCGTTCTCCCCCTCGCCCTCTATCTATTTTCCCTGCGCTGGCGGGACCGCCCCGCTCCCGGCCCACGCCTGCCTCCAGCCGTTTTAAATACCGGCTGGGTCCTGCTTTCCCTGTGCTATCCCCTCACCTGGCTGGTCCGCGAAGCCAATCCCGAGTGGCGGCTCATAGGCGTCGTTCTCTCCCTCCTTGCCGTCCTCACCAGCTGGCA
>CAIZWU010000154.1 GCA_903936775.1 uncultured bacterium
GCATGGCATCGGTGCGGACGCCTTCCTCGATTTGATAAGTGACCCGCTGCCGGGTGAAGGAAGCCAGTTCCTCCCGGACCCCGGAATCCGGTGCCAAAGCGACCTTGGTTTGCGGAAATCCTCCCAGTATCCTGGTCCATTTCCCCTGCAATTCCGCCCGCCGTCCTTCCCGGGCCTCTGGAGTGTAAGCGCCCGGCAACAAGGGCCCCAAAACAGATCTTGCCGCCGGCACGATCGCGGGCGGCCGCAGCAAGTCGACCGGCAGATTTTCCCGGGCATGAGCCACCCGAAGCAGAAAGATCGAGCCCAAGACGAGACCAGCGAAAAAGAGCTTCAGGGTGGAGTGACTCCCGGCCACCGGGCACCGTTTGCAACGAAGCGGACGACAAGGCCGGCGGCAAGCTCATCTGCGAATCCACCACCGGCTTCAAAACCGCCGGCCACTGGTGCACTCTCCCGGACAACAAAGCCTGGCGCACCGCCCGCTTCCGCCTGGAAGACCCGCCATTCGTCAACTACTGGGGCTATATCTTCACCCTCGAATCCAACGGCAACGCCTGCAACCGCGGCTACCTCCAAGGAGTCCCTGATTCCGGATCATCAGATGTTTCGCCACCACTCTCCAGCCTTTCGCGCAGAGACAGCAGCACCCGCTGAAATGCTTTCAGGTCTTTTAAATCAAGGCCCTGCGTGACTTGATTTACCCATGGTGCCTGCAGCGCCATCGCGGCTTCATAGGCTTGTTTGCCCTTTGCGGTCAAAACGACCAGTTGGGCGCGGCGGTGCCGCGGATTGGCTTTGAACGTGATGCATTCCAGCCGGTGCAGATCATTCACGATACGCTGCACGTTCTGGCGGTTGGTCCCGAGATTCCGGGCAATCCCAGCCACGCTTTGCGGGGGGCCTGTCCTGACAATAGCGCCGAGGATTTGCCAGCGGGTACCGGTCAGTCCGAGATGGGCCGCCAGCCGGTCGCCGGCATTCAGAATCAGACTGCTCACCCGGAATAATTCCATCGTCAGGTGGGTCAATATCTCGCCGGCGGGGGTGCGTTGGGATTCTGGGGGCATGGGTTGTTTGAACGGGCATTGACATCATGATGTCAATTTGAGTTCATCGCAGTGCCCCCCCCGAATTCATCCCTGCCAAATGAAACTGTGTGCTGATATGACACCCCAAAAGAAGCTCCTGCTTTTGCTCTCAGCAGCACTGGCCGGCCTCAGTTCGTTTTCTCCAACCCGCGCGGAAAGCCCCGCCAGTCAGTGGCATGGGCAATTCGACTCCCCCCGGGGACAGCAAAAATACCAGTTCGACTTCAAGGTGACGGAGAGAAAGCTGATCGCCACGGCAACGACGGAGATGGGGGACCAGCAGCGCGAGGTGGAGTTCATCGATGAAAAGCTTGAGAGCAACCCGATTACTTTTGCCGAACGGCGGAAGTTTCAGGACAACCAGATGCGTATCGAATATGCCGGCAAAGTAACGGACAAGGGCCTCGCGTTCACCCGCAGGGCCAGCGAGTTCGGCCGTGCGGAATTTGTGGCATCGCGGGTCGGCCCGCCTCCCGCGCCGGCGGCCGCAGCCGGACCTGTGCCATCGCCGAGGAATATCCCGGATCAAGAGTTTCCAAAAATTCACCCCAATGGCCACGTAACCTTCGGGCTCAAGGCTCCGGAAACGAAAAGTGTGGCGCTGAACAACGGCCAGCCGCATCCGATGGAACGCGATGCCGGGGGAGTCTGGACGATCACTTACGGCCCGATCGCGCTGGGATTTCACTACGACACCTTCCTCGTGGATGGCGCGAATGGGTGTGATCCGGCCGGCGGGACCTTCCATGGCATGAGCCGCATGGCGAGCGGGATCGAACTTCCGACACCGGGCGAGGACTGGTGGCAGACGAAGGATGTGCCCCACGGCGAGGTGCGCGAGCGCCATTATTTCTCCAACGCCACGCAGAACTGGCGGCGGATTTTTATTTATGCCCCGCTGGACTATGATGCCGATGCCGCCGCCCGATATCCAGTACTCCATCTCGAGCACGGCGGCGTGATGGCGGATGCCAAGGCCTTCAATAACAAGGTCCGCCTGCTCTATCTGAGCCTCGGCACGGATGAAGGTGAGCGCTTCCTGACCAGCGTAAAAGGCTATCGGGATTCGCTGGAATCTGCTGGCGTAAAGACGGCGTATTTTGAATCTCCCGGCACCAAACACGACTGGCACACCTTCCGCCGCAGTTTGCCTGATTTCGCCCCGCGACTGTTCAAACTCTTAGAGAAGTATCATCAAAGTATTTCACACTCACTGCCCGCTGCATGAACTCAAAATTCCCCATTTTCACACTACTTCCCCTGGTCGCAGCCCCATTCAGTTGGGCTCAGGACCCTTCATCGTTCAAAGACGACTGGAAACCGGCCGTGACCAATCAGCAGGGAAAAGAATACCCGCAGGTCAATTCCGAGCGCCGTATCAAATTCCGTATCGTCGCCCCGCAGGCTCAGAGCGTGGGCGTCACCTTCCGCGACAGCACTCCTTTTACGAAGGATGCTGACGGAGCGTGGACCGGTTATTCGCGGGTCCTCGACGAGGGCTTTCATTACTACTCCCTGAAGATCGATGGGGCTGAGGTGCCGGATCCGAACAGTCTGTATTACTTCGGCTCCAACCGCTGGGGCAGCGGGATCGAGATTCCGGCGCACGATCAGGACTTCTACGCGTTGAAAAATGTGCCGCATGGCCATCTGAGGGAAATCTTCTTTCACTCCAAGAGCACGAACTCCGAGCGGCGGGCCTTTGTCTATACGCCGCCGGACTACGATCAGTCGGCAGACCAACGCTACCCGGTGCTTTATCTCCAGCACGGCTACGGTGAAAATGAATACGGCTGGGGGGCGCAGGGCCACGCCGGGCGGATCATGGACAACCTCATCGCCGAGGGAAAAGCGATGCCGTTTATCATCGTGATGACCTACGGCATGACGAACGAAATCCGCTTCGGCGGCATGGCGGAATTCAAGATCGAGCCGTTCCAGACCGTGCTCATTGATGAATTGATTCCTTACGTGGATGCCAATTTCCGCACGCTCGCCGACCAGCCAAACCGGGCCATGGCGGGCCTTTCCATGGGTGGCATGGAGACGAAAACGATCACGCTGAACAACCTCACCGTCTTCTCCCACATCGGCCTGTTCAGCGGCGGCAGCATCGCACCAGGAGACATCGCGGACATGGCGGCCTTCAAGAAAAAGAACAAATTGGTCTTCGTCAGTTACGGAAGCAGTGAGATCGGAAATGGCCAACAACCCCGCCGCGGCGGCGACCCGAAAGTAGCCGTGGATGCGCTGAAAACAGCGGGTGTGAACAGCGTGTTTTACGTCTCGCCGGAAACCGCACACGAATGGCAGACATGGCGTCGCAGCCTGCGCGAATTGGCCCCACGCCTCTTTCTGACCGCCGGCGCAGTCGCCGCCGCGGCTCCAGCCCATGCAAGCCCCGCCGGCAAGTGGCACGCGGAGTTCGACACGCAGATCGGCAAGCAGATCTATGACTACACGATCCAGCAGGAAGGCCAGAGCTTCACCGGCAAGGCGGTTGCGGAAATCGGCGGAAACAAGGTGGAATCCGCCCTGACGGAAATCAAGGTGGACGGCGGCAAGGTGTCGTTCACCGAGTCACTGAAGTTTCAGGATAATGAACTGCGCATCACCTACTCCGGCACCATTTTGGGAAACGAGCTGAAACTGGTGCGCCAGGTTGGCGAGGTGGCGAGGGAGGAAATCGTGGCGAAACGTGAAGCGGACCCCACCGCCCCTGTGCCGGAGCCGGGCAAATCAGCCGCGGCTCCCGCCGGCCCGCGTGGAGCCATCCGCGTGCTTTTCCTCGGCAGCGAGGCCAACGGGAGCCGCAAGCACTGCCACACCGTCATGCGCGACTTCGGACGCGAGGCGCTGTGGTTTGACTATGCAGCGGATCCGGCGCAGGTCACCCCGGAATGGATCGCGCAGTTCGATGCCGTGCTGCTGGATGCTCCCGCCGCTACATTCCCCGCTCTGGCCGGAGTGCCGCCACAGAAGATCGTGACGGCGGATTTTTCCAACGGCAGCGGCAATCCCGCCCCCGATTCTTTTCTGAGCCCCCTGAAGGAAAAACTCCTGGCGGCCACCGGTCCGCAGCGCCGCCTGGAGTGGGAGCAGTTCACCCAGGCCCGGGAGGCCGAGCAGCGCGAGGTGAAACCTACCGTGGCCAACTACGAGCGCCGCCCGCAGCCCCTCACCTATCAAAACCCGCTCAGCGTGAAAGGCAGCATGGAGCGCACCCAGGTCGCGCCGGACCTCCGGCTGGAACTCTTCGCCGCGGAGCCGGACATCATGAAACCCATCGCCATGGCGTGGGATGACCGCGGCCGTTGCTGGGTGGCGGAAACGAGCGATTATCCTCACGGCGTGACGCCCGGCGGCGAGGGGAATGACCGCATCAAGATCTGTGAGGACACCGATGGCGACGGCAAGGCGGACAAGTTCACCGTCTTCGCTGACAAGCTGAACATCCCCACCAGCCTGACGTTTGCGAATGGCGGGCTTATCGTCAGCCAGCCGCCGCGCTTCCTCTTTCTGAAGGACACCAACGGCGATGACAAAGCGGATGTACGTCAGGACATCATCACCGGCTGGGGAATCGGCGACACCCACGCCCAGGCGAATAATCTGCATTACGGTATCGACAACTGGTTCTACGGCTGCGTCGGCTATTCGGCATTCGATGGCACCGTGGGCGGGGTGCAGCAGCGGTTTACGCAAGGCACATATCGCTTCAAGGCGGACGGCTCGGCGCTGGAGTTTCTGCATCAGTTCAGCAATAACTCGTGGGGCCACAGCGCGAATGCTGCCGGCGATCAGTTTGGCGGCACGGCCAACGGCGCACCGCTCTTCTACGGCGGGATTCCGGCCACGCATGTGCCCGCCAGGATGCGGGTGATGACGGCAAAGAAAATCAATACGGAGGACAATGTCCACACCATCACCCCCAACTACCGCCAGGTGGATGTGATGGGCGGCTACACGGCTGCTGCGGGGTCGAATTTCATCGAGTCCGCCAAGCTGCCCGCCCGTCTCCAGGGGATGGCCATGGTCTGCGAGCCGACCATGAAAACGGTAAGCCTGATGGACGTGAAATCAGCAGGCGCAGGCATGACCGCAGGCGACGGCTTCAATCTCGTGGCGAGCACGGATGAATGGATGTCCCCGGTCTTTGCGGAGGTAGGGCCGGACGGCGCAGTGTGGATCGCGGACTGGCAGAATTACATCATCCAGCACAACCCCACGCCGAGCGAACGCAGCGGCGGCTACACCGCAAAAACCGGTCCCGGCGGAGCGCATGAAAATGACCTGCGCGACCACTCCCGCGGGCGGATCTACCGCGTGGTCTGGCGCGAGGCTAAGGAGCCAGCAGCCCTGCTGAAGCTGAACCCAGCAGACCCCGCGCAACTGGTGGCCGCGTTGAGCAGTGATGTTCAGGAGCGTCGCCTAACCGCCCAGCGTCTTCTGGTGGAAGGCCAGCTGACCACCGCCGCGGAACCTCTCAAAAAGCTGCTCGCAGCGAATGATGGATCGGTCGCCGCGCTGCATGCCCTGTGGACGCTGCAGGGGATCGGTGCGCTGGACGAAGCGACGCTGAATGCTGCCCTGCTTGCCAAGGACGGTCGTCTGCGTCGGAACGCGGTGCGCGCCCTGTCTGCGGATGCCGCCGGGCAAAAGCGGTATTTTGGCTCCGGCGTCGTGAGCGATGCCGATCTGGTCACGCGCCTCGCCGCGCTGGTAAAGCTGGCCGAATTCCCCACCACTCCGGAGATCCAGACCCTCGTGAAGAAGCTGGCCGTGGATGGGACCAACCAAGCCGACGAATGGCTCCGGGAAGCCACCCGCCTTCTCATGAGCAAGCACAAGGCCGAGGCCACCTTTACGGAAGGCCCGAACCTTCTGCCGAACCCTGGCTTGGAAATCGTGGACGCCAACGGACTCCCCGAAGGCTGGGTGCGCAATGACAACATCGGACGCAGCGGTCCTCTCAATGCCCCTTCCAACGCCACATGGAAGATGACTGATGCCGGACGAAGCGGGTCCAAAGCGGTAACCTGCAACCTGCCGGAGACAAGTTTCTCCGCCATGTATGTCGAAGTGCCACTGAAGCCAAACACCGAATACCGCCTCAGCGGCTGGGCCAAAGCCGCCCATGTTACCGGCGGGCGGATCGGAATCAGCGACCGTTTCAGCCGCGTCGAAACCGAACGTCTCACGAGGAGTTCAAACTGGACGCTCATCGAGGCCACCTACAACAGCGGCAGCAATCCCAAGGCCAGTATCATGCTGTCCCACTTCGGGAAAGGGGACAGCACCTTCGATGATCTGAAGTTCTGCGAACTCATCCCCCAGGCAGAGCCCAATGCGGACGCCGTCGCCGCCGGTGACGTCAAGCGCGGCGAGGAAATCTTCTGGAAGCATCCCGTCGCGGCCTGCATGAACTGCCACATGCTCGGGGGCAAAGGCAGCCCCGTCGGCCCGGCCCTGGATGGCATCGCCAAAACCAAAGACGAAGCCTATCTGATCCAAAGCCTGGAGGACCCGAACGCCAAGCTGGCCGAAACCTACAAAGCCACGCCGGTTTCCCCCATGCCGCCGATGCGTCTGATCCTGAAACCGCAGGAGTTTGAGGATGTGAAGGAGTTCCTCAAATCGCTCAAATAACCCGCCCCCATTTCATCACTTCCACAGCCACCCCCTTATGAAATTACACCTCACCCCCGCACTGCTCGCGTTCTTGCCCGGCATGGTCTTCGCAGCAGATGCCAGTGGCATCTGGAATGCCGAATTTGACACCCAGATCGGCCGCCAGAAATACTCCTACACCCTGAAGCAGGACGGCGGCAAGTTCACCGGAAAAGCCAGCGCGGAGGCCCGCGGACAGATTCGTGAAGTGGAACTGAAGGACGTCAAAGTGGACGGCGATAAAATCACGTTCGTCGAAATGCTGAATATGGGAGGCAACGAAATCCAAATCACCTACACCGGCACCATCGCCGGCGGTGACCTGAAGTTGACGCGCGCCGTGGGTGACTTTGCCAAGGAGGACATCACCGCAAAGAAGGGTGAGAAGGCGATGGTCCAAGCGGCTGGCAAGTCCGAGCCGAATCCCGAACGGGGCCGTGGCCGCGGTTTCGGCGGTCCGATCGTGCTCGGGGAGGATGACAAGCCCGCCTTTCCCGCTCCACCGGATGGTTTCGATAAAACGCGGGACGGCATCGCCCACGGCAAGGTGGAAATGGTTGAGTATGATTCCAAATCCGTGGGCACAAAACGCAAGGCGAATGTCTATACGCCACCGGGCTATTCCGACGACAAGAAGTATCCCGTGCTCTATCTGCTGCACGGCATTGGCGGCGACGAGCACGAATGGGAGCGGGGCGGACATCCTGAAATCATTCTGGACAACTTGATTGCCGACAAAAAAGCGGAGCCGATGATCATTGTCATGCCCAATGGCCGTGCCCAAAAGGACGACCGCCCCGGTCCTGACGCCATGAAAACCGCCCCTGCGTTCGGCGGGTTCGACAAGGATCTGCTGGGCTCCCTCATCCCGTTCATCGAGTCAAAGTATTCCGTAAAGGCTGACCGCGAAAACCGCGCGCTAGCGGGCCTCTCCATGGGCGGCGGACAGTCGCTGAATTTCGGCCTCGGCAATCTGGATACCTTCGCTTGGGTCGGCGGCTTTTCCTCGGCCCCAAACACCAAGCCAGCCCCCGAACTGGTGCCGGATCCTGACAAGACCACAAAGGCCCTGAAGCTGCTCTGGATTTCCTGCGGCAACAAGGACGGCCTTATCCGTATCAGTCAGGGCGTGCATACCTACCTCAAGGAAAAGAAAGTGCCGCACACCTGGCACGTGGACGAACACAACCATGACTTCCAGCACTGGAAAAAGGCGCTCTGCCAGTTCTCCCAGATGATCTTCAAGCCCGCTGCGAAGTAACCTCATGCGCCGCACTCCACGTTCCCGTTCCTTGAGTAAGCTGGGCATCATTGCCAGCGCTGTGATATGCCTCGCTGGCACCAGCCTCGCGCAGCAACGCCCCGGGCCTGACATTCCAGCATCGCTGCGCCCGCCGGCGGTGGAGTCGCCGGTGGTGCATCCGGACCGCACCATCACCTTCAATTTCCGTGCGCCATCCGCACAAAAAGTGGAACTCAGCGGGCAGTTTCTCAAAGGGAACCAGCCGATGCAGAAGAACGAGGCCGGGATGTGGAGCTTAACGGTGGGTCCGGTGGAGCCAGATCTTTATCCCTACAACTTCGTCGTCGATGGCGTGGGAATGGCGGATCCGCTGAATCAGGCGCTTTTCCCCAACGAGCGCTTCAAGCCTAGCTTGGTGGAGGTGCCTGGTGACCAGCCGTCGCTGCACTCAGTGCGGAATGTGCCGCACGGCGCGATGAGTTATTGCTTCTACGAATCCAGGACCCTGAAGCGCACCCGGCCGCTCGTCATCTACACTCCGCCCGGCTACCAGTCCGGCAGGGAAAAATATCCGGTCTTCTATCTTGTCAGCGGGACTACGGACACAGAGGAAACCTGGTTCCGTGCGGGCCGGGTGAACTTCATCCTCGACAACCTCATTGCACAACAAAAAGCCGTGCCGATGATCGTGGTCATGCCCTATGGCAACATGTTAGTGGCCGCGCCGATGCCCTCTGCGCCGGAGGTGGCCGTGATGTATCAGGTGTTCAATGACGAGTTGACGGGCAACATTATCCCATATGTCGAGAGCAACTACCGGGTAGTGCCGAACCGGGAGAACCGGGCCATCGCCGGATTCTCGCGCGGCGGCGGACAGTCGCTTTTCACGGGCTTCAACAACTTGGACAAGTTCGCATGGATCGGCTCCTACTCCGCCTACCTGACCCCGGAAGTCTGCGGGAAACATTTTCCCGGGCTGACCGCCGATACCGCGGTGACCAATGCGCGCCTCAAGTTGCTCTGGCTTGGCGTGGGCCGGGAGGATTTCCTCTACAAACCGGCGGTGGAGTTCGATGCCTTTCTGAAAGAAAAAAGCATCACCCACACCTCACTGGAAACCGGTGGCGGCCACACCTGGATGAATGCCCGGCACTATCTGGCGGAGACACTGCAACTTTATTTCAAATAGTCCGTGTCAACCACCGCGCCACAACCCGCCGATAATGGCGTGAACCTCCGGAAGAGCGAATACATCGGTTATGCGCTGGGCGATACCGCGTCGAATTTCTTCTTCCAGACCTTCAATATCTTCCTCACCTACTACTATGTGGATGTGTGGGGTATCGCGCCGACGGTGCTGCTGTGGCTGTTCCCTTTGGTGAGGGCATTCGGGGCGTTCGACGATGTCATCATGGGGCTCATCGCCGACCGCACAAACACGCGATGGGGGAAATTCCGGCCTTATCTGCTTTTTGGAGCGATTCCCTACGGCATCTGCGGCTATCTCATGTTCCTGGGGCCGGATTTCGGGGAGACCGGAAAGATCATTTATGCCGGGGTGACCTACGCGCTGATGATGGTGAGTTACACGGTGATCAATGTGCCCTACTCAGCCATGCTGGGAGTGATCAGTCCCTCGCCGCGCACCCGCACCCTGGCCTCCACCTACCGCTTCGTCGGCGCCTTCGGAGCAGCCTTTCTCATCTCGCTGTTTGTGCGGCCTCTCGTCGAATATCTTGGCGCCGGGAATGAGACCCGCGGCTTCCAGCTGACCATGGCGATCTTCGCCGTGATTTCCGTGGTGCTGATTCTGATCACCTTTGCCACGACCAAGGAGCGGGTAAAACCCCCGCCGCAGCAGAAAACCAATGTCAAAGGAGAGCTGGGGGAACTCTTCAATAACCGGCCATGGATCGTGCTGCTCATCACGTCCATTTTCTCCAATGCCTTTTCCGCGCTGCGTTCCGGCAGTTCGATCTTCTATTTTAAATACGTGCAGGGCTATGATTCCACGCCTGTCTGGTGGCGGCTCGACCACACCACCCTGTTCCTCACCAGCGGAGCCCTTGGGTTGGTGTTGGGCACGCTGTGCCTCGCCCCCATTGCCCGGAAGGTGGACAAAAAATATTACGCCGCAGGCCTTAGCCTGATCACCGGGTTGTGTTTCCTGGCCTTCTATTTCATTCCGAAAGGATCCTTCTGGCCCATGGTCGCATTGAATATGCTGGCCCAATTTTGCGCAGGACCCACCTCCGCCCTGACATGGGCGCTCTACGGGGATGTGGCAGACTATGGTGAAGTCAAATACGGACGCCGCTCCACCGGCCTCATTTATTCGGCATCATTATTTTCCATCAAAGCCGGGATTCTGATCGGCGGATTCCTCGTGCCTCTGTTTCTTGCCGGGTTTGGTTATGTCAAAAACGCTCCTGCCCAGACAGCCCATGCGCTGCTGGGCATCGCGCTCGCGTTCTCCATCGGCCCTGCGGTCTTTGCCCTGCTGAAGGCCGCTGCGCTGATGGTCTATCCCCTGGATCAAAAGCGCGTCGATGAAATAGAAGCATCCCTCGCCGCCCGGCGCAGGGAAACGGAAGCTCCTGCAACATGACCATCCGCAATCCTATCCTTCCCGGTTTCAATCCCGACCCGTCGATCGTGCGGGCGGGGGAGGATTACTACATCGCCACCTCCACCTTCGAGTGGTTTCCCGGGGTGCAGATTCATCACTCGCGGGACCTCGTCAACTGGCAGCTCCTCACACGTCCGCTGCGGCGGGTCAGCCAGCTCGACATGCGGGGCACCCCTGATTCCTGCGGCGTCTGGGCTCCCTGCCTGACGTATGCCGATGGCCTGTTCTGGCTGATTTACACGGATGTGAAACGCTTTGGCCGCATGAGTGTGGCCGGAGCCAGCGGATCATCCATGCGGGACTTTCACAATTATCTGGTCACCTGCCCGGCCATCGACGGTGAATGGTCCGAACCCGTGCCGCTCAACAGCAGCGGATTTGATCCCTCCCTCTTCCATGACGACGACGGGAGAAAATATTTGCTTAACATGCTCTGGGACCACCGCGCCGGCCACAACCGGTTTGCGGGCATTCTACTTCAGGAATATTCAACCCAGGAGCAGCGTCTGATCGGCGATCGGCGAATCATTTTCCATGGAACGGAGCTGGGGTTCACCGAAGCCCCGCATCTCTACAAACGCGATGGTTGGTATTACCTCCTCACGGCGGAGGGCGGCACCTTCTGGGGGCACGCCGTCACCATGGCCCGGTCCCGCAATATCGCCGGCCCTTACGAATTGCATCCTGACCATCCGCTGCTGACCGCCCGCGACCGTCCGGAGGCCGTCCTTCACCGCGCCGGTCATGCGGATCTGGTCGAGACCCCCGCAGGCGAAACCTACCTGGTTTGCCTTGCGGGACGCCCGCTGCCTAACCGGGGCCGCTGCACGCTGGGACGGGAGACGATTATCCAGAAAATGCAGTGGGATACCGATGGCTGGTTGCGCACCCTGGATGGCGGAAGCCTGCCCACATTGGAAACGCCTGCGCCCGATTTGCCACCACATCCGTTTCCGGCGGCCCCGGTGCGGGATGACTTCAATTCGCCCCGCCTCGGTATCGATTTCCAGTGGCTGCGCACCCCGCATCCGGAGGAAATCTTCAGCCTCACCAGCCGACCAGGATTCCTTCGCCTGACAGGCCGCGAGACGCTCGGCAGCCTCTTCACCCAGGCCCTGGTGGCCCGACGCCAGCAGGCGCATTGCTTCTCGGCGGCCACCGTCATTGATTTCGAGCCGGATCATTTCCAGCAGCTCGCGGGCCTGGTCTGCTACTACAGCAGCACGAAGTTCCACTACCTCCATCTGACGCACGACGACACGGTTGGAAAACATCTCCGGGTCATGTCCAGCATGCCGGATTCCCCGCAGGCCGATTCCTTCACGCCGCCCATCCCTGTTCCGTCAGGATGGCCCGTTCACCTCCGGGTGGAGGTGGACTTCGAGCGGCTGCGGTTTGGCTATCGGGTGGACGGGATGCATGACGCCTGGCAATGGCTGCCGGAGTGCTTCGATGCCAGCATTCTCTCCGATGAATGCAATGCCCCCGGCCACGCCAGCTTCACCGGCAACTTCATCGGCATGGCCTGCCAGGATCTGGCCGGGACTCGAAAGGTGGCCGACTTTGATTTCTTTTATTACCAGGAGCGGCCATTCGCCTCCCTGATCCCCCCAAACACGCCACCTCCCGTATGAAACGCACCTCCAAATTCGTCTCCAGCCTGCTCATTCCCGTGGCTCTGCTCAGCCCCCTGGCAGCTTCCGCGGAGGCCCCCGCCACTCTGAAGGATGCCTACCTTCCCCACTTCAAAATCGGAACGTGCATCAACCGCAGCGTCGCCACGGGCCAGGGCGGGCGGCGCAGTGAGGAACTGGTCAAAGCGGACATCGCTCTCGTAAAAGCGCAGTTCAATCAGGTCGTGGCGGAGAACGAAATGAAGTGGATGAGCCTGCATCCCCGCGCGGGGAAGGAAGGTTATGACTGGACCGCGGCGGACGCCTTTGTGGAGTTCGGGACCAAACACAACATGGAACTGGCCGGCCACACCCTTGTCTGGCACAGCCAGACCCCTAACTGGGTTTTTGAAGGCACCTTTGTCGCACCTGGTGCTGCGGAAAAGCCAAATCCTCCCGCTGCCGCCCCCCCCCCGCCTCCACCAGCGCCCAATGCACCACCACCGGCACCGGACGGAGGCCCTCCCGGCGCGCGCCGCGGCCCCGGGCCCGGCGGCTTTCCCGGGCCGCGCCAGTTCGATCTCAATGGCCCCCGCGCCACCCGTGAGGAATTGTTGGAGAGAATGCGCGAACACATCCACACCGTGGTGGGCCGCTACAAAGGTAAAATCAAAGTCTGGGATGTGGTGAACGAAGCCATTTCCGATAACGGGGACGAGGTCCTGCGGAAGTCCCCGTGGTCCGTCATCATTGGCCCTGACTTTATCGAGAAAGCCTTCCAGTTTGCCCACGAAGCCGATCCCGACGCCATCCTCCGCTATAATGACTACGGTTTGGAGAATCCGAAGAAGCGCCAAAAACTCATCACCCTCATCAAGGGGCTGCAGGAGAAAAAAGTGCCCGTCATGGCCATTGGCACCCAGGCCCATCTAAACGTCTCGGTGACTTTCGACATCATGGACCAGTCACTGGCGGAAATGAAGGCGCTCGGTCTGCCTATCGACGTCACAGAACTCGACGTGAACGGTGCCCTTGGCGGTCAGGGAGGATTCGGCGCGGACGTCGCCGGAAATGCCACCGCCACGGACGGAGGACTGGTCGCCGAGGCTGACAAAAAACTGACCGAAGCCTACTCCGCAGTATTCAAAGCCTTCCTCAAACACAAGGATGCCGTGAAAGTGGTGACCTTCTGGGGCCCCAATGATGCCAACTCATGGCGCAGCCGCGCCCGGCCGCTGCTCTTTGATAGTGACAACAAACCAAAGCCCGCCTTTGATGCCGTGATCAAATTGGCCGCCGGCAGCGCAGCAGAGTCAAAATAATCAAATCCCCGGCGCATCAATTCCACCATGCCTCCTATGAGTCGGCTCACTCCGCTGCTGATCCTTGTCAGCCTGCTCCTCTCCTCCCGATCGATGCAGGCGCAGGATCCGAACCGCTATATCTTCCTGTGCTTCGGCCAGTCCAATATGGAAGGTTTTCCAGGGATCGAGGCGCAGGACAAGGGTCCAGTGGATGAGCGCTTCGAGATGCTGGCCGCCGTGGATTTTCCGAAACAGGACCGCAAAAAAGGATCGTGGTATCCGGCCGTGCCACCCTTGTCCCGCTCCATGGCCGGTCTGGGCCCCGCGGATTATTTTGGCAGGACCCTCGTGGCCGGACTGCCCGCCACGATCAAGGTGGGCGTGGTGAATGTTTCCATCGGCGGCTGCCGGATCGAACTCTTCCAGAAAGACACCTTCCAGGCCTATGCCGATACCGCGCCGCAGTGGATGAAAGGCACCATCGCGGCCTACAGCGGAAATCCCTATCAGCATCTCGTGGAGATGGCCCGGCTGGCGCAGCAGGACGGTGTCATCAAAGGCATCCTGCTGCATCAGGGCGAGTCCAACACCAACGACAAGGAGTGGCCTGCCAAAGTGAAGGGCATCTACGAAAACTTGCTCAGGGACCTGAATCTGAAAGCCGAAGCCGTCCCCCTGCTCGCGGGCGAACTTGTCAGCACGGAGGAAAAAGGAGCCTGCGCCAGCATGAACCAAATCATCGCCACTCTGCCCACGACCATCCCCACCGCCCACATCGTCTCCTCCCAGGGCTGTAAAGCCCGCCCCGACCGCCTGCACTTCACTGCCGAAGGCTACCGTGAATTGGGGAAAAATTACGGCGAAGTGATGCTGTCGTTGCTTGAGCCGAACCTGAAAATTGTCAACAAACCATGATGCCGTATTTCACGGAAAACTTTTCCCTCCACCTTGCGCCCAACGTGGCACGAGGCCGGCTCCTGCGCTTGAACTCACCTCCCTCAAGCATCTCCTTTCCCTATCATTCAAGATGAAAAGCCTTCCGCCGGTTGTCTTAACTTTACTGCTGCCGTTGGTCTGTCCAGCGCAGGAAGCGTCGCGCTTTGAAAAGGAGGTGCTCGCGGCGGGCTTGAGCGATCCGCTGCAACTGGACATCGCCAAGGATGGACGGGTGTTTTTCATCGAGCGGAAGGGCGCGGTAAAAGTGTGGGAGCCGGCATCGCGGCGCACCGTGACGCTGGGGAATTTTCCGTCAGGCACGGATGGGGATGCGGGGGCGCTGGGTCTCACGCTGGCGCGGGATTTTGAAAAAAGCGGGCAGCTTTATACCATCCGGGTGCCCGCGCGGGGCGTGGCAAGGCTGGTGCTGGCGAGGCATACCCTCGATGGGGAAAAGCTCACGGACGAACGTGCGGTGCTGGAAATTCCGCTGGGCCCGGGCAAATCCCAATCGCACTGCGGCGCGGGGCTGGCATGGGATGGCGAAGGCAATCTTCTGATCGGCGTGGGCGACAATATGGGACCGCAGGATGTGCCGGCAATCCACCCGGAGGATGCCGGGCGCGATGCGCGCGGCACGGCGGGAAATTCCCAGGAATTGCGCGGCAAGATTCTGCGCATCACGCCAAAGCCCGACGGCAGCTATGGCTCGCCCGCCAGCAATCTTTTCACGGATGCGGCGCAGGGGCGGCCGGAAGTATTCGCGTCCGGCGTCAGGAATCCGTTCCGCATCACCTGTGACACGAAAACGGGTTTCGTGATCTGGGGCGACGTGGGTGGCAACGTGCGCACGGAACTGGATCTGGGACCGGAGGGCTTCGATGAGTTGAACGTGACGCGGGAACCGGGCTTCTTCGGCTGGCCGTTTTGCGCGGGCCCCAACCTGCCGTGGCGTCCGTTCGATCCGAAGACGCAGAAGCCGGCCGGAGCCTATTTTGATCCGGAGAAGCTCATCAATGACAGTCGCTTCAACACCGGGCTGAAGGAGTTGCCGCCCGCCCGTCCCGCCGCCTTCTATTATAACAATCTCGCCTCGGAAGCGTGGCCGTTTGCCGGCAGCGGCGGGCGCAGCATCACCGGCGGCGTGGTCTTCCGGAAGCCGGAGACGGCGGGGGATTCGCGGCTGCCGGACGAGTGGGAGGGAGCCTATCTTTTCGGGGAATGGATGCGCAACTGGGTAGCCGCAGCACGCTTCGATGATTCGGGGAAGCTGGTGAAGGCCGAGCGCGCGCTGGAGAATCTGACGTTCAAACGGCCCGCCGATTTCAAGATCGGCCCGGACGGAGCCCTCTACATCGCGGAGTGCGGCGACCAGTGGAGCGGAAATACCGACAGCCGGATCACGAGGGTGACTTATCGTCGTGGAAACCGCCCGCCGCAGGCCGTGGCAGGCGCGGACCGCACCGCCGGCAAGTTGCCTTTGCAGGTCGCGTTCGATGCGGCGGCCTCTCGTGATGCGGATGGCGGGGAATTGAAGTTTACCTGGGCTTTTGGCGACGGAACGCAGGCCGGGGGAGTGAAAGCCTCACATATTTTTGCGGCGGCGGGCGTGTGGCCCGTGACGCTCACAGTCACGGATGCGCACGGTGCCACCGCGACGACAGTGGTGACCATCGCGGCCGGAAATGAAGCCCCTCAGGTGAACATTTCCGCTCCGTTGGACGGCGGATTTTTGGACGCAAAGGAAATCGCCTGGGCCGTGAACGCCACGGATGCCGAGGATGGAGCGGTGCCGGCGGAGCGGCTGCTGATTCAATGGGAGAAACGCGATCGCGCGGCGACGGATGAGACGCATCCCGGGTTGGCGCTGATGAAAAGCACCACGTGTTTCGCCTGCCACAATGCCACGGATCCAAGCGCGGGTCCGCCTTATGCCGCCATCGCCGCGAAGTATGCGGCGGAAACCGGAGCGAGGGGAAAGTTGCAGTCCAAAATCATCCAGGGCGGGGCCGGGGTGTGGGGCACCCTGCCGATGCCGCCGCATCCGCAGCACACGCCGGCCGAGGCGGCGCTGATGTTGGATTGGGTGTTATCCCTGGCGCAGCGCCGGATCACCGCGCTGCCCGCCGCCGCGGAAGGCAAAGCTCCCGTGCCGGTGACCGGCAGCGGCTTTGGCCGCGCCGACAATACCGTGATGTTCCTGACGGCAGCCACGACGGACCAGGGTGCCGGCGTGCTGCCTCCGCTGCGGGGTTCTGCAGAAGTTATGCTGCGCAGCCGGCGCCAGCGCGCCGCGTGCTTCGACCACAACGAAAATGCCGCCGCCCAGGACAATCTCGATCAGGGCGGTCTGGTGGCCCGGATTCAGCCCGGCGGCTGGATTGGGTTTGAGCGCATCCGGCTCCAGGACTTCGGGATCCTGAAACTCAGCGCCTGGCCGCATGGCGATGCACCACTCATCGTTAGCGTTCTCGCCGGCGGCCGGGAGCTGGCGCGGCAAACCCTGCCGCCCGGCCCGGCCGCCAGCCGGCCCCCTCCGGAATTCGTGTTCCCCATGCCGTCCGCCACCGAAGCGGACCCGCCGCAGCAGGTGCGGGTGAAATTGGAGAGCCCCGCCGGAAGCGTGTTGGATGTGATGTGGGTGGAATTCCAGCGGCATTAGGAGAGGACGCCTTGCACGGGCCGCGGAGGAGAAGGGGAGGACTTCCCCTGCATCACCTCATCCGGATACTCCGGGCGTGGCGGAAGCAGCTCCTGGAGGCGAGCCGTTTTTCCAGCGCCGGGAGCCGGGCGCAATTGACTCCACCGTAGCAGACAAAGGGCCAGTCGCACAAACCTGTCAGGGTAGTCGGCATAATGGCGGGTGATGCCGGATATGATCTGGGTTTTCCGCACCCGGCCGGTGGCGGCGAAGCAGCGCTTTCTTTGCAGGGCATCCCTGACCGCGGGGGGGTCATGCCCCACTTGGCGGCGAAGAAAGTTTGGCCTATGCTGGAAAATTATGCCGGTCACCTCACAGTCCAGCCCGAAAGCAAAAATTGCCCTTTTCCGTTCACTGTTCAAAGGCCGGGAGGAGGTGTATCCACGACGCTTCGAGAGCCGCAAAACCGGCCGCGCCGGATACCAGCCCGCGTGTGGCAACGAATGGGTGCGCGGAATTTGCGAGAAGCCACGCATCAAATGCTCAGACTGTCCGCACCAATGCTGGCTGCCTGTGACCGATGAGGTGATCCGCTGGCACTTGTCAGGCGAAGACGGGCGCCACCAGGCCTTCGTTATGGGAGTCTATCCGATGCTGGTGGATGAAACGTGCTGGTTCCTCGCCGCCGACTTTGACCGCACGGACTGGCAGCAGGACGCCTTGGCCTTTCTGGAAACCTGCACCACCCGCGGCATTCCTGCGGCCTTGGAAAGATCACGCTCGGGAGAGGGCGGGCACGTGTGGATTTTCTTTTCAGGGGCTATCTCCGCCACGTTCGCCCGCAAGCTGGGAGCCCACCTCCTGACGGAAACCATGGAACGCCGCCCGGAAATCGGTTTCGCTTCCTACGACCGCTTCTTCCCCAGCCAGGACACCCTTCCCAAGGGTGGCTTCGGCAATCTCATCGCCCTGCCGCTGCAAAAAGCGCCACGCGAACAGGGAAACAGTGTCTTTGTGGATCATTCTCTGACCCCATGGCCCGACCAGTGGGCCTTTCTTGCATCACTGCCCCGGATGCTTGTTGCCCAGGTGGAAAGCATCGTTCAGGAAGCAACCGCTCAAGGCCGCATCACCGGTGTCCGCAGCGTCCACTCCGATGGCGGGAATAGTCTTGAACCATGGAAACTAACGCCTTCACGCCGCCGGGCACCGGAGCTCACCGGTCCCATGCCGGAGTCCCTTTCCCTGGTGCTGGGGGATGCTCTCTATCTGCCCAAATCAGAACTGCCGCCCTCCCTGCGCAACGCCCTGCTCCGGCTTGCCGCCTTCCAGAATTCGGAATTTTACAAATCCCAGGCCATGCGCCTGCCCACTTTCGACAAACCCCGCATCATCTCCTGCGCGGAGGACCATCCCGGGCACATCGCGCTCCCCCGCGGCTGCCTGGAAGAATCCCTGGCGCTTCTCAAGCAGGCCGGGATCAAAACCAAACTCCGCGATGAACGGTGTCAGGGCACTCCACTGGCGGTCACTTTCCAAGGCGCACTGCGCGATGACCAGCAAACCGCCGCCGCCTCCATGCTCCAGCACGATACCGGGGTGCTCGCGGCCACCACCGCCTTTGGCAAAACCGTGCTCGGGGCATGGCTCATCGCGCAGCGCGGCGTCAATACCCTGGTGCTGGTCCACCGGCAACAATTGTTGGAACAATGGATCGAACGGCTCAGTCAATTCCTCGGATTGAAACCCAAAGACATCGGACGTCTCGGCGGCGGAAAGAAAAAGCTAATTGGCACCCTGGATGTCGCCCTGATTCAAAGTCTCGTCAGGAAAGGTGAAGTGCTGGACGTAGTGGCGGACTACGGCCACCTCATCGTGGACGAGTGCCATCACCTTTCCGCCCACAGTTTCGAGTTGGTGGCCCGCCGCGCCAAAGCCCGCTACGTCACGGGCCTGTCCGCCACCGTGGCCCGCAAGGACGGGCATCATCCCATCATCTTCATGCAATGCGGACCGGTCCGGCACCGGGTCGATGCGAAGGCGCAGGCCGCCGCGCGTCCCTTCACCCACGAGGTGCTGGTGCGCTCCACCGGCTTCCTCCCCGAAGGCGATCCTGACGGCGACATGCGCCGCGAATATCAGCGCCTCTGCGATGTCTTGCTTCATTCGGAAATCCGCAACCAAATGATCTGTGAGGACGTATTGGCTGCGGTCGCCACCGGCCGCAACCCAGTGATTTTAACCGAACGCACCGGTCACCTGGAAATCCTCGCCACGGCTTTGCGTCCGCACGTGGCCAATGTCATTACCCTGCAAGGCGGCATGGGCCGCAGGCTCCTCACCGCAGCGCTTGATCAACTGGCCGTCGTCCCCCCGGATCAGCCCCGCGTCCTGATCGCCACTGGACGTTTCCTTGGCGAAGGTTTCGACGATCCCCGGCTCGACACCCTTTTCCTCACCATGCCGGTCTCATGGCGCGGCACCATCGCCCAATATGCCGGCCGCCTGCACCGCCTCCACGACGGCAAAAAGCTCGTCCAAATCCACGATTACGCCGACCTCGAAGTCCCCATGCTCTCCCGCATGTTCGACCGCCGTTGTCAGGGCTACGAAGCCATCGGTTATACCATATTACTCCCCGCCAGCGCCCTCCCCGGCTGGCCGGCTGCCGTGCCGCTCCCCGTCTCGCCGCAGTGGAAAGCCGACTACGCCGCCAGCGTCCGCCGACTCATCCGCGATGGTATCGATCCGCCGCTCGCGCAACTTTTTGTCCACGCCACCCGGCCACCGGCCCCGGATGCCGCAGGCTCCGCCCGCGCCCGCAGTGCCAGCGAAGTTTTTCTGCACCGGCGCCTCGACAGCCATCCTCAGCTGGCTGGCCGCTTCCGACTCAACACCCGGCTCCCCATCCCCTTCAATGACCACAGCGAAATGGAGGTCGATTTCCTCTGCGCCCCCGCCCGCCTCGTCATCGAACTCGACGGACTGCAGCACCTAACCGACCCCGCCGCCTACCGCCGCGACCGCCGCAAAGATGCCCTGCTCCAACTTCACGGCTACTTTGTCCTCCGTTTCCTCACCGACGACCTCGGCAAGAACCTCGACCACGTCCTCGATCAAATTCTCCGCGTCCTAGGCTCCAGACAACCCTGATCCTCAGGGGCGGCAGTCCTCAATCTTCATTTACCCGGGAGGAATGCGGTCCGCGCCTTGTTTCGACCTCCAGGCACTTCTTCAGTAATACGGCGACACCGCTTCTCCGATAGGTCAGCTCCTGGATATTCCGAAGTTGCAGTGCCCGTTGCTTGTGTTCCGCCATGGCCCGCTTCAAGGGGATGTCCCCCCGGATTTCCGGTGGTTCCGGGGGGGGCAGAGGCAGGCCGGCCAGCCGCTCCTCCGCGAGCCTGCGGAACTCCGACAGCCCCGCCGCTCCAAAATGACCCTGGTAGGTTTCCACCACGTCAGGGAAGGGGTCATAGCCACTCGATGTAACCTGCGCAAAAAGACGGCGGGCCAGCGCCACGCCGTCCGGATTCGCTTGTTGGCAGGCTTTCAGATGCAAGGCCCGCAGACGGTCCCAAAGCATACCCACCTCCCCGGAGTCCTGCACATGCTCCGAGGCCCGCTCTGTCAGGGAGAGAACCCACTCCGCCAGATCCACCACTTCGGCGGCATGTCCCTCGTCCAACAGTTCTTCCAGGGGATCCACACAAGCCGTTTCCATGGCATTGCAGTAGGCCTGTGCTCTCCGCCAATCCACAAACCCGCCCGGGGGCGGTGCCGTCGCCTGCACGATCTGCCGTTTCAGCACCGTCAAATCCAGCGCCTGCCCCAACTCCCGCTGCGCCTGCCGGCCCAGCTTTTGCCTCAACCGGCTATTCTCCTCCAACGCCTCGCGCAGCCATCCCCGCAGCTCCGCAGCCGAACGCCCTTCCAGCCAAGGCACCAATTCATCCAACGTTTCAAAGGGAGCGGTCTTGTTCATGTTAATCCATCAAGCACCCGCAGGGGTGCGGAAAAGCAGAAAATGCGGCGGAAACCATGAGGGAAAATGGCGCGGATCTCAGGGCTCAATCCCTTGGTCTGCGCAAATATTCGTCCGCCGCTTTAAGGTTGTTGGCATGTAGTGGACGGTCCAGCATCCGGTAGGCCTCCATTGATAAAGCCGACCAGCGCTCGTCGCCGGCGCTTAACTTCCAGTGGATATCTTTGAGAAGGGCGAGGGCTGAAGCGCTATGGTTTTTACGCAGGAGTTCTTCGACCAAAGCGTAGTAGGCCTGGGTCCTTGTGTGGAAGTCGGGTACGTCCAGGTTTGCGTGATCAGGATGAAATTGAGCTGCTGGTGCCATTACTCCGATATTATCTTCCGTCGCGACGAAACGATAGCTTTCCGGCACTTGGGGCAGCCATGATGCTATGATTGCTTCATCCAATTCGGGGAAGTCCTCCGAATCCTCATTACCCTCGTCCTCCTCGGGTAGAGCTTCGTCTTCGGAAATAAGCCGGATACCGCGTTGGTGGAAAAATTCATCGCTGTCGCGGGCGCTAAGCTCCGGCGGGTCACTGTCCGTGTAAGCGCCATAGTAAATAGGAGCGTCAGTTGGAGAAAGCTCGGGAGTGTAGATGACATGCCCCCAGTAGGCTCCTCCTGCTCCCTGCCATCCGAAAATGCACAACTCCGGCGGAGTGAACCAAGGACGAAAAAAATCGGCGCTCCAGTCAAAACCGAAATGGCGCAACGGGAATGAGCGGGGGGATTAGATCGATATGCGGAGACGCTGTAAGGGCAAGTAAACTCGTGGAAGGCCCTACAAAAGGGCATTTCACCGCATGAAATCCCATAATGACCTTCTATCAGGCTCAGAGCGGAGGGCCAAGGAAAACCGGAATAAGTGCCGCAGGCCGAGCGAAGCGAGTTATGCCGGATTTTCCTTGGCCCGAAGCGGCGAGCCTGATACTCAGGGAATTACGGAAAGCACGGGACCCGGCCAAAAACCCGCAAGTTACCCCCCGGCGATTCCCGAAGCGCCGACGTTTTATGGGGATTCCATGAGGGGTGCCCTCCTTGGCCCCGCTTACCCCTGACTTTTTACAACCGCTTCAAATTGCTGGCGCCAGAAATCGAGGCGCTCCTTGATGCGCAACTCCTGGCCATTTACCGTGGGAGTATAGAAGCGGCGGCCTTCAGGAAGATAGGCCTGGGGGACAAAGTTGCCTTCGAAGTCGTGGGAATATTTATAGTCCCTGCCATGCCCCAGATCCTTGGCCCCCTGATATCCGGTGCTCCGGAGGTGGACCGGCACCGCCAGGGTGCGGCCTTCGGTGACCTCTTTCATAGCCGCCCCGAGGGCGGCATAGGCACTATTGCTTTTAGGGGCGGTCGCCAGGTAGACCGTCGCATGGGCCAGCGGGATGCGGCCTTCCGGCAGCCCTACCATCTCCGCGGCCTGCCAGGCATCAATAGCAACCCGCAAGGCATTGCTGTCCGCGAGGCCGATATCCTCACTGGCGGCAATGATCAGGCGGCGGGCAATGAAACGGAAATCCTCGCCGGCATAGAGCATCTTCGCCAGCCAGTAGAGCGCCGCGTCCGGATCGCTGCCCCGGATGCTCTTGATGAAGGCACTGATGGTGTCGTAATGGGCATCCCCATCCCCGTCGTAGACCACGGTCTTTTTTTGAATACTCTCCACGGCCACTTCGAGATTGATCGCCACCTGTCCGGCCGCATCCGGCGGGGTGGTGATCGCCGCGAGTTCCAGAGCGGACAATGCCTTCCGGGCATCGCCGTCGGCCATCACCGCGAGGTGATGCAGCGCTTCGTCGCTCACTGTTAGATTTTCCCCGCCAAGGCCGCGTTCCTCATCCTCCACGGCGGTGCGCAGGAGTTTCACAATATCCTCCGTGGCCAGCGCCTCCAGTTGGAAAACCTGACTCCGCGAGATCAGCGGCGAGTTGACGTAGAAGAACGGATTGTGGGTCGTCGCGCCGATGAAGCGGACCGTGCCGCGCTCGATCCACGGCAGGAGGACGTCCTGCTGGCTTTTGTTAAAGCGGTGGATTTCATCGACAAACAGGGTGGTGGTGCGGCCGTGAAGCCGGCGGGCGGTTTCCGCCCCTTCGACTGCTTTCCGGATGTCCGCGACGTTGCTTTCCACCCCGCTCAGGTTGACAAAACGCGAGGACGTCCGCTGCGCGATGAGTTGCGCCAGGCTGGTCTTGCCCACCCCGGGCGGACCGAAAAAAATCAGGGCCGTAAACCGGTCTGCCTCCACCGCCCGGCGGAGGAGCTTGCCCTCGGCCAGCACGTGCTGCTGTCCGGCGTACTCCTCGAGGGTGCGCGGTCTCATGCGCGCCGCCAAGGGCACATGACTTCCCTTCCGCGCCGGCGGAGGCGCTTCCGGTTCGTCATCAGCAAAAAGTTCATCCATACATTCAAGATGCCCGCTTCGCCACCCGGCGGAAGCGCAAATCCCGGTTTGCCGATACCGTAAAACCAGATTATCCCATGTACCGTCCGCTCCCGTAGCTCAGTGGATAGAGCATCGGATTTCTAATCCGTTGGTCGCAGGTTCGATCCCTGCCGGGAGCACTTCACAAAGACTTTCACCGGAGACCGCAAGCAACGTCGAAGCCACCCCTGCTCGAGGGGATTTTGACAGACTGCCACAGGATGGCTCCCCCGCTTACAACGCACCACGAATGAAATCCGGTTCCTCACGACCCACCATCCTTCTCCTCTCCGGCCTCCTGCTGGCTGGGGCGATCGTGGGTCTGATCCGCCTCCGGACGCCCGCCGCCTCATCCATGCCGCCTGCGGCAGCCGAAACGCCCGTGCCCGCTTGGGGCTATGATCAGGAGGGGCGTCAAGTGGATCCTCTGGCCGGCATGGAGGGCCTGGCAGTGGTCCTGCTTTTTGTCGGAATCGAGTGCCCTATTTCCAACGGATACGCCCCCGTGATCCGGCGGTTGCATGAGGAATACGCGATGAAGGGCGTGGTTTTCTGGGTGGTGTATCCCGAAGCCAGCACCTCCATGGAAGCCATCATCAAACATCGGACTGAGTTTCAACTGCCACCGCAGGTCCTCCACGATCCGGAGTATTCCCTCGTGGCCCGGAGCCAGGCCAGCGTCACGCCCGAGGCGGCCGTTTTTCTTCCCGGCGGACGACTTCTTTATCACGGCCGCATCGACAACCGTCACGCTGGTTTTGGAAGCTCACGCCTTGAAGCCACCCAACACGACCTGCGCGACTTGCTGCAGCGCATGGTGAAGGGTGAGACCATTACCCCAACCAGCACCCGCGCCGTGGGTTGTTATATTCCCCGGGTTTCATGACGAAAAAATCAAAACAGCGCCCTGCCCGTGCCCCCCGCCCTGCCGGCGAAGAGGTCGCGCGCCCATCAACGCCATCCCGTCGCCCGCTGATGGTTTTGTCCGCAGTAGTTACTCTCAGCGCGGTCACGGCTGCAGTCCTGATCACCCGGAAACGCTCCGGCGTGCTGCCGCCCGCTTCCTCTTCCGCCTATGTCCCCCGCGCGCCCGGTACCCTGACCTTCACCAAGGATATCGCCCCCATCGTTTTCTCGAAGTGTTCCTTCTGCCATCGCCCCGGCCAAGCGGCGCCGTTTTCCCTGCTGACCTACCGGGAGGTGAAAGCCAAGGAGAAGGGCATCCAGGAGGTGATCGCCTCAGGTTTCATGCCCCCGTGGCTTCCCGAACCGGGTTTTGGTCATTTCGCGGGAGACCGTTCCCTGACGCCGGAGCAACGTGGGTTGATCCAGCAATGGCTGGCGGAAGGAGCGTCCGAGGGCAGGACAGAGGACCTGCCGGAACTGCCTCCTTGGCCGTCGGAATGGCAGTTGGGTCCGCCTGATTTGGTGGTCACTCTGCCTTCGGCTTACACCTTGCCCGCCGAGGGAAAAGACATTTACCGCAATTTTGTGGTACCGATTCCTCTGTTGGAAAACCGCTTCGTGCGCGCCGTCGAATTCCGTCCGGGCAATCCCAGGGTGGTGCATCATGCCTTTGTGGAATTTGATGCCTCCCGCCAATCGCGCTATCTGACGGGCACTTCCCAGCCTCCTGGCTTCGATGGGATGGACCTGCCCCCCAGCGTTCACATGCCGATGGGCCAGATGCTGGGCTGGCAGCCAGGAAAGCCAGCCATGGAATCACCAGAGGGCCTGTCATGGCTGCTTGAAAAGCGATCCGATCTGGTGCTGCAACTGCACCTGCATCCTTCTGGAAAACCAGAGGCTGTCCAGCCTTCGGTCGGCTTTTATTTCACGGACCGCGCCCCCTCCAACACCCCGTTTCTCCTCAAGTTGGCGCGTTATACCATCGACATCCCAGCGGGCGAAAAGGACTACCGGATTCAGAACAACTACGTCCTGCCGGTGGACGTGGACCTGATGCGGATCAACCCGCACACTCACTATCTGGGGAAACGGATTGAGGGCTGGGCCATCCTTCCTGATGGCAGCCGGAAAGAACTGCTCCTGATCAGGAATTGGGATTTCAACTGGCAGGGTGACTACAAGTATGAGGAACCTGTCTCCCTGCCCAAAGGGACCACGCTGCACATGCAGATCTCGTTCGATAACTCCGACGGCAACATTCAAAATCCCAACCAGCCACCCCAACGGGTCCGCTACGGACTGCAGACCACTGATGAGATGGGCGAATTGTGGTTCCAGGTTCTCCCTCGCCACCGCAATGACCTTGCTATCCTTTCCAAGGACTTCTTCGTAAAAGCCACCCGTGACAGCGTGGAGTCCC
>CAIZWU010000155.1 GCA_903936775.1 uncultured bacterium
ATTCGATTTTCTGGCGGATTCGTTCTTTTGGCTTACCCCCATGCTTGGAAAAGTGACGTAAGAGATGAAATGGCCGAATCTAGGGTAATCCAATTATCATCAGCTACTGGATTCATTATTTATAGCGCAAACGGTGAGGTGAAGTTTGTCACTAGGTAAAATAAAATGGCACCTAAGAGCCTGTTGAAAAAGCCGCATTTCCACCGGCCGGTGTGAAGATTGGAAAATACCAGGTGTGAGGCGGGGGGGGCGGGATTTTCCCGCCAAGAGCTGTGAGGAGAGGCGGCAGGGCGGAAATACCCGTTCAGGCACTCCCGCAGCCAACAGCCAACAAGGCCGCTTTGGCGGCGGCGGCCTGCCGCGGGGTGGGGTCCTCAGGGAAAACGGAAAAAATTGCACGCTAAGGGTTGAAGCCGCGCCTGAGAGGTCGAAATTTGTCCGTCTTGGTTTTGGAAAGAATCGGCCAGAGGTAATCTCCGCTCAGATTGATGTGTTCCGTATCCGTCAAACGTAAGCGGTTGATCCTTGCCCGTCTGAAAAATCGTGCAGGGGATTGTTGGTGTGTCAGGTTGGGGAATGCAAAGGATTTCAGCAGGAGAAGACCGGCGCGTGGCGTTGCTGCGCGAGCTTGAACGCAGCGGGCTGTCCATGGCGGAGTTCTGCCGGCGGCGGGAAGTGGGCTACAGCACCATGGCCGCGTGGCGGCGGTCTGCCCGGCGGGGGACGGCGGCGTTTGTGGAGGTGGAACCGCTGGAGAGCGTGGCTCCCCCGGCCGCCCGGAGCACCGGCAGCCTGTGTGCGGAGCTGATGCTTCCGGGAGGGGCGGTGCTGCGGGTCTATCAGATCAACCCAATCGGAGGGCCGCGCTCGCCCGCGCTCGCCTCACAAAGTCAGGCTCGTTCCTCGCGCTCCGCCCCCCGCTGCGGCCCGTGGCCAGGGTGCTCCTTTGTCGCTGGCAGCCCCCCCCCGGCCCTCGCTCCGCTCACCCCGGCCACCGGCCGCAGCCCGCCCCCATCTGCTAAGTAGGCCTGCCCGCCCGGATCGCACCGATCACCTCGTCCTTCTCCGAAAACTTCACCTCCCACCTCCCACCTCCCACCTCCCACTGCCCACCATCCCCCGCCTCCGGACCCGCCAGGAAGCCAAAGAAAATCAGGATCTCCCCCTCCGTTCCGGGTGCCACGTCCAACATGAAACCGGCCGCTCCCTTCCTCGCCCACAGCACCTCCAGTGTGATCTCCCCCGTCCAGCGCCTCGTCCCTCAAACCAGGAGGCCCGCCCTGCTCGGGGCGCCGAGGCACTTGGCCGGCGATGGACCACCTCCTTGATCACCTCCATTGCCGCAATCCAGCGGATAAGGTGACTGATGACCCGGGCAACCTCGAAGTCCAAGTCCCACCGCCACGACCCGGCGCAGACCATCAGGCGGATCGTCAGCACCGCAGGCCAGACCTGTCACGGTCGGCAGGGATACAAGTGCCCCCACGCATCGTCCTACAGCCCCAAGCAGCCGTGTCCATCCGCCGCCGCATGAGACGATCCGCTTTCGTGAGTCACCACCACGCCGCACGCCTGCGGGTTGGCGGCGGCTCGTCGAATACCATCCAGATCTACCACCAACACGGCGTGACAAGCCCGGACAAGAATGGACGTGTTCCCGTTTTTGTTCTCACCTAACCTCCTCAACCACCGGCCAAGAGAGCGGTTTCCCCGATAAACTGTAGGTGGTCGGGCTGGCGAGATTCGAACTCACGACTTCTTGCACCCCATGCAAGCGCTCTACCAAGCTGAGCTACAGCCCGCGACGGTCAGAACCGCAACAGATTGAGGATATGAACGAGGTTGAGGCGGATTGCAAGCCTTGGATTTCAGGAAAAATGAGGGCGGGCGGGAAAGGCTTGCCTTTGACGCGGTGGCGGGATGACGGCATCGATGGGGATGAAGTGGCGTGATTTTTTTGAATCGGGAAACGCAGCGAGGGTCGCGGCCCTCTGGGCGGGGCTGGGCGTGGCTTTGGGGGCCTTCGGAGCGCATGCGTTGAAGCCGGTCTGGCTGGAGCGTCCGACGGGGTTGGAGGTCTGGAAAACGGCGGTGCTGTATCATTTGGTGCATGCGGTGGTGATGCTGGTCGTAGCCATGCAGGGGACCCGGGCGAACCGGCTTGCATGGGGGCTGATGGCTACGGGCACGCTGTGCTTCAGCGGCAGCCTGTATCTGCTCAGCACGGTGGGTTGGAAGGCCCTGGGGCCGGTCACGCCGCTGGGGGGCCTGGTCCTGTTGGCAGGTTGGGTGGCCCTCGCGGTGGCACCGGGCCGCAGGACTCCCTGAAACCGCGGTTGTCGTCTCTTGGTTGTGCCGGAGCGGACCTTGTGTAGCGTTGTCAATTACCGTCCCCATGTTCAATCCCCTCTCCTCCTATAACCCGGACTCGCAGCCGCTGGGGCATTTCAAGAACTACCCGGTCTATCTGGCCACGGTATTGGTGGCCGTGCATGTGGTCTCAATGCTGGCGGGGGTGGTGATCAGCCCGCAATCCTATGGGGAGGCCCTCGCTTTCTCACCGGATACCTTCAGCCCGCTGGGGCAACCTTGGCGATGGGTCACGTATGCCTTCGTGCATGCGCCAAGGATTTGGTTTTTGCTCGAAATGTATTTGCTGTTCTCGTTTGCCCGGGACCTTGAGGCGAACTTTGGACGCAAGGTGCTGATCCGGTTGTATGCTGCCCTGATCCTCCTGCCGCCCCTGCTGATGGCCTTGGCCTACTACTCTGGAGCAGGGAATCCCCAGACCATCGCGGGTTCGAATCTTTCGACCTTCTGCCTGTTTATGGGGATTTGTCTGATGCATCCAGGTACTCCGCTTTTCGGAATCTCCTGGCTGACTTATAAAGTGGTGGGCCCCATTCTGTTGGCGATGTCGATGCTGACCTATTTGGCGGCACGGGATTGGACAGGTCTGGTGGTGTTTTTGAGCTGCTGCGTGATGGTTTATAAAATGCTGCGTTCCCATGGGCTGCCCCAGCGCTTTGAAGCCATCAAGGAGGCCTTGGAAAATGCCTTGCCGGCCCGCAAAGCGAAGATTCCGGCCGGCCCCCCGCGGGCGGCAGCACGCCCTGGCCGTTCCTCCGGCAACGCCGCGGCCTCCTCCCCCTCCAAATACTACGAACCCAAGATCAAACCCAAGGCCGACCTCGCGCCGGAGCGGAAGGCGGTCGAGGAAGTGGATGCGATCCTGGATAAAATCGCCCGCAGCGGCATGGACAGCCTGACGGCTGCCGAAAAAGCCGCCCTGCAAAAAGCCAGCTCCCGCCTCAATGATACCGATTTCTGAGAGGGCCCATCCCCTGACTTCAGCCCCCTTTTTCCCATGTCCCTAGACACTGCCCCCAGCCTCGATCTCCGCACGGAAATCCTCCGCCTCAAAAAGGAACGGAATGCCGTAATCCTCGCCCATAACTATCAGGACCAAGCCATCCAGGAGATTGCCGATTTTGTAGGTGATTCCCTCGGCCTGGCCTACAAGGCCAAGGATACGGATGCGGAGGTGATCGTGTTCTGCGGGGTGCATTTCATGGCGGAGACGGCGAAAATTGTGAATCCAGGCCGCATCGTGGTGCTGCCGGACAAGGATGCGGGTTGTTCCCTCGAGCAAAGCTGCCCCGCGCCGGCCCTCGAAGCCTATCTGAAAAAGCACTCCGACAAAAACTACTATGTCATTGCCTACATCAATTGCAGTGGCGGGGTGAAGGCGCTGAGCGACTGCATCTGCACCAGTGGCAATGCCGTCAAAATTGTCAATGCCACCCCCGCCGACCGGAACATCCTCTTCGTGCCGGATGCGAATCTGGGGTCATGGGTGATGGAGCAGACCGGCCGGCCGATGGAGCTGTGGCAGGGAGCGTGTTATGTGCATGTGGAATTCACCCGCGACAGCATCCTGCGCATCCGGGAACAATATCCTGACGCTCCTGTGGTGGCGCATCCCGAGTGTCCGTTTGCGGTCCGCCTGCTGGCGGATGAGGTCTGCAGCACCGAAAAAATGGTGCATTACTGCCGGGAACATCCCGCCAAACAATTTATCATCGCCACCGAAAGCGGCATGCTGCACCGGCTGCGCCGCGAGTGTCCCGGCAAGGAATTCATCCCCGGACCCACCGAGCACTGCGCCTGTGCCGACTGCCGCTACATGAAGCTGAATACCATGGAAAAACTCTACCGCTGCCTGCGCGATCTCCAGCCCCGCGTGGAGATGGAGGAATCCATCCGCCAGCGGGCTGAGAAGCCCATTCTGAGGATGCTGGAGATTTCCAAGTGATGGAGCAGGACGGCGGCATCGGCGGAGGCACGGCCCGGCCGCCTCAAGGACGGGAGACCAGCACCCTGGCGTATAGCTTGGGCAGGGTGCCGGCGGGTTGTTGCGAGCGGAAGACACGGTATTCCGTAGGCCCTGAGATTTCGGGCGCCATTTCCGTAAACCGCGGAACACTCCAATCCAGCAGATCGGTGGAGCCTTGCACGGAGTAGGTTACGCCGTCCGCTTGGTTATTCCGGGGCACGCGCACAAAGATGTAGTTGTCGGAAACACCGCCGGCGGGAGTGGCCGGCTGGACCGAGATCTGCGGCCTCGCATTTTCCCCCATGGCCCATTCGATGAAGTCGCTCAGGCCGTCATTATCGCTGTCGGTGGTCGCCTGCGAGGGACCGGTGATGAAGTCGGGACCACCAGGATTGCCACCTGGAAGGCTGGAGCGCCAACTGGCAGGCAGGTTGTGGTCCGGTCCGGTCAGGGGCTGGTTCAGCACGAGGCTGTAGTCCGGTTCGCCAGCGAACCGCAGCGCTCCCGGGGAGAGCGGCCAGGGAGCAACCGGCTGCCAGGCAAACGAGCGGATCAGCGTGGTTCCTGCATTGGTGGTCAGGGTAAACACCTCTCCGCTGTTGCTCAGATTGCCGTTGTTCCACACTCCGAGAATCTGGGCTTCGCGGCCGGGATAGCGGGCGAGGAAAGCGGCGCGGTTTTCCACCATTAGACCGCGGGCACCGGGCGCGAGGAGCCGGGAGGAATCAGGGATGGTGTTGAAGTCGGCCTGGATGGCATTCTGCACCGCCAAACCGGAGAGATCGACCGCAGTGGTGCCGATATTCATCACTTCGAAATACTCGAAATCGTTGGCGGCATCCGCGCCGGAAGCGAGGGTTTCGGTGGCGGTGGGCGGAGCGGGATTGTACATAATCTCGCTGATCACGAGATTGGCAGTGGCGGCGGCTTCGGTGCCGACGCTGTATTCCCCCTCCGAAAGCGGGCTCCACGAAGTGCCGCTTTTGGTGCGGGCCCGGATGGTATGGATGCCCGTATTGGCGAGGGTAACCGGGGCGGCCGGCCAAGTCACGGTGCTGCCCTTGAGCCGCAGGTCAAAGCGCATGTCGGCGATGGCACTTGAGTTTGGATTGTCCTGGGAGCCATATTGGAACTGGTGTACTTCGACGGCGATGGAGTTCAGTCCGGCGACCAGCAGAGCGGGGTCGAGGCGGCAGGGCACGAAGAGATTTTCCGCTTCCCCATTTCCAATTCCGTCCCGGACGCCGGTGGCGCGGGAGGCAAACGTGATGGCGACCGGGGCGTAAGGCATGTTGATGCGGGCGGCTTCCTGACCATTCAACCAGATGACCACCCCATCGTCGGCATTCACTTCCGCCAGCAGTTCGTAAACCGTGGATGGGTCAGTCACAGTGAAGGTGGACCGCAGGCAGGTGACCTGATTGCCATTGCCGGTGGGCTTGATGGTGAGGGTAGTGCCGAGGCCGGTTTCGTTGTATCCCACAGGAGCGTTGCCGGATTCCCAGAGCGAATCATCGTAGACTGGGCTGGTCCACGGCGTGGTGCCCTGCACGGTAGGATAGGTGGTCAGGGAGGCGGCGTATTTCCACGGCTGGGCATTGCTGATGAGAGTCGTGACGGTGGTGGCGGCCCCTGCGGGAGTGCGCGCCGCGGGATCGATGCCGCCGCTGGCGGTGCGGGGGTCAGGACCATCCAGGGTGTAGTAGATCAAGGCGCCCGGCAGTCCGTCAGGATCGGCGAGGTCCAGTTGATAACCGGGGGGGACCTGAGCCTGGTAGGCTTGGGCGCGGGTGGTGTGGTCGTGGAAATTCGGCGGGCGCATTTTCAGCAATCCGGCGCTGCCATCCATGGACAGGTATTCCATCCATTCCAGGCGCTGGCGGATCCATTCCTTGAAAAAGAGGACTTCACTTTGATAGGTGGTGCGGAGCGCCCAGCCGTTGGCGTTGGGCCAATTGTAGGTGCCGAGGGTGGGGTTTTTCGCGAAATGGCGGGAAGCAGGGGTGTCAAAATCCAAACCGTTCGCGGGTGCGGTGGTGGTCCGGGAAGTATTGCGGACGTCCCGCGTATCCCCGTTGCGCAGTTGGTAGGAAAAATCATCGATCAGCCGGTGCACATTCGCCGTGGTCAGGGCCGACCGGCGGGCTTTCCAGAAGCGGTCCCACTGCTCGCGCACATAACCCGGATCCTGCAGGAGCCGCGGCCAATAGGGGATGTCGCCGCCACCGAGGTGGGCATAATACCAGCCGGCGGGATTCTCCCCGGCGAGGTAGTTCGAGTTGCCTGCCGCCAGATTGTAATCCCACGTTGGCAGCGCGGTGATCTTGCCAGCCCGCGTTTTGTGGAAGTAGGTGGAAATCCGGTAACCATCAATCTGTTTGAAGGCCTCCACCCACAAGAGGTTGTCCGCGAAGGAACCAGTGTCCGCATACTTGCGGTAACCATTCACGGGGTCCTGCCACGTGGCCGCATTCATCAGGGCGGTATCAAAGGCCTGGACGTGGGCATCCAGCCAGTTTCGCTGCGGAGTGTTATAAAGATTGGGGTCGATCACTTCCCACGTCTGGCTCCCCCAGGGACCACTGGAGGTGGTGTCGATGATTTGCGCCTGGGGCGGTTTGTCCTTTTTCCATACATATCCGCCGGTGATGAGGGCGGGGTCGGTGACCTCGGCATTGATCTTTTCCACGTCCACCCGGTCGGAACTCTGCTTGATCTTTTCCACCAGCAGGTAGATGCCCCGATAGTCTGCGTAGCTCATGGTATCGGTCCCCTGATTGAAGAAAACCTCCACAAAACGGCTGCGCATTCCGGCTCCCTGTCCGGCCCATTGATACATGGTGTTATAAACCACCGCGTTGCGGATCAGGGTTTCCTCATTGTAGGGGCTGTAGAGCACCCAGTCGGAATCTGCCGGCATCCCCAGCATCGGGAGGTCCTTGTCGGTGTCATCGTTTTTCCACCATTCGAGGGCATAGGGACGCTGGGGGAAACCGGAGGAGCTTTGACCGCGCACATGGGTGCCGGCACTGTTGGAAATGGCCGGCACGTCACCCAGGCTGGCCCGGCCGGGGGTGCTGCCCCGGGCGGGATCAAACAACATGCCGTGGGTATAACGATAGGGCCGCAGGCTATTGGGGTCGGTGCTGCTGTCCACATTGACGCCGAAGCTGTCCAGCATCAGGACGGGGAGGTTGGACTGGAACGGTTGGCCGGTGTTGCGGTAGTTGGTCAGGTCCGCATTCCGGTAAACCAGCCCGAGGGTGGCGAATGGCCCCGGAATCTGCCCAGTCGCAAAGACCTTGGCCCGGATCATCAGGCTCCGGTTGGTCACCGCGATGGGAGTGGTATAAACGGGGCTGGTTTCGACCGGAGTGGACCCGTTGGTGGTATAACGCACCACGGTTCCGGGCGTGACCGGCGGTTGAATTATCACGGTTTGATTCGTGCCAATGAAACCGCTCGTGAGGGGCACTCCGGCGCTGGTGGTGAAAACGGGCAGTTCCTGGATGACGCCGGTGCCCCTGGTGATCGTGATCACTGTATTGGGAACAACGGTGTTGCTCCGGCCGGGGGAGGGCGCGCTGAGATAGTTGAGCGGTTCGGCAGAGGACTTGAATCCGCTGGGAATGTCATCATACTGCGCCCCGTAAGTCACCTGATGGGCGATGGTGCCATCCGGCTTGACCAGAGCGATCCAGCCGCTTTCTCCTGGCAGGGTGAAGTTGGTGTGGGCATGGGCAGCATTGGTCCGGTTTTTGCCGGAGGCGAAAACGTAAGTGAAACCGCTGGCGCTTAGGTTGAGGGCGGGAAAGGACCATTTCTGCAAATTCAGCGGATCATTGGTGAGGAACCAGCCGCTCATGGTCTGGGGGATGGGCTGGCCGTTGTAAATTTCAATCCAGTCCGGGTGATCCCCGTCGTCATCCTCCAGGCCAGCTTTATTGCGGGCAAGAAACTCCCAGATTACCGGGCCATTGGTGACCAGCGGGTTCTGGGGGACGGTGGTCACCAGAAGATTGTCGATGGATACATCCTGACCGGCGGTGCTGGTGCGGGTTGAAAAAGCAAAACGGTCATTGGGCGCGGGGCCGAAACCCGGCGTGGCCAGATTCTCGAAGATCGTGATGCCATTCCACGTGAGGTCCAGCCCCTGGGCATCCCAGTGGACGAGGACGGGACGGAAGACTGCCGGAGTGGCCGAGGTGTCATCGATCAGGAAGGCTCCCGGGAGGGCTGATGCCGGGAACAGGCCGATCCGGGATGCATTCGCATAGACCTCGATGGCCCGTTCCTCTCCGCCATTGTCTTTGGTGTCCCAACCGATGGTGAGACCGTAAGCCATGCCGCTGAAGCCGGTTTCGCCGGTGCCGGCATTGCTGGGGATGGTCCCGAAATTCAGGGAAAATCCTTCGCCGATCAAGGCCGGATCAGCGGTGGGGGCGGCGAGGGATAAATCGAATGCCACCGTGAATTCGGTGATAACATTGGCGGCGCCGTCAATCACCGGAAGCAACAGCCGGGCCGCGGTCGCCGTCGTAGCCGCAGGGGGCGTGGCCGTGGAAAGTTTCAGGGCATTGGCTTGCACATTGGCCACTGACGTATTGGTAATCCCGTTCACCGTGGCCAGAATCGCACTGGAATCAGCCAAGGCAGTGGTGCCATCAGCGAAGTCATATTTCTGGGCGGTTCCCGTCGCGGGAAACGTGCCGGCGCGGCCGGAGACCGGACTGGCCAGGATGCCGGCAAAGGCCAAGAGGCGGGGGAGGGCATTCATAAGGTTTCGGGGGGGAGGAAGAGGGCCGGGGGAGGTGTGTGCTGGGGTGGACCGGTTTCCAATGGCCAAAATAAAGAATTCTTCCTCCAAAGAAAAGAAATTAAGATGGAGAACGGGCTCCCGGGAAAATCACCTGGCAGTGGCCATGCGGTCGAGGGCTCCGGCGAGCCGGGCGTGATGAAACAGGAACTGCTGGGCATACCCGCCCGCGGGTCCGAAGTGGGTGCGGGCGAAATCCCGCAGGGTTTTGGCTTTGATGTCAGGATTTCCGGCAAAGTAAAGCTGCCGCAGGACCCGTTCCACCCAGACATCCACGGGGAAGGCGGCGAGCCGTTGCCAGCCAAAAAGCAGGGCACAGTTGGCGATCTTTTCCCCAACTCCGTGGAGCTGGCAGAGCGCGGTCCGGGCGGCTTCGTCAGGAAGCCGGGCAATGCCTGCAAAGTCGAAGTGGCCTCCCGCAATGTCGCAGGCGGTGCGGTGCAGGAATGCGGCGCGGTAACCCAGGCCGCAGTCGCGGAGGGCGGCTTCCCCAGCCTGCGCGAGGGCCTCCGGAGTGGGATAGGTCCACTGCGGAGGGAGATCCGCGGCGGGGGCCGGATGGCCAAAACGTTCCCGCAGGGTCAGGGAGATTTTACGGATGTGGGGGACCTGCTTGAGCGAGGAAGTGATGAAGCTGGCGAGGCATTCCCATGCCGGCTGCCGCAGGATGCGCAGGCCGGGACACCAGGCGATGGCCCGTTGGAGGGGCTGATCCTGCGGGGGGAAACTGGCGGTCAGGGAGGTCAGATCGTGATCCAGTCCGAGATACTGGCTGATCAGCGGACCGCGGCCGCCAGTGCAGTGAAGGAGGTTGGGTTGAGGCTGGCTGATCCACACCGGCACGTCACCGATCAGCCCAGCCCAGCCGCCGCGATGCGGGTGCCAGTGAAAAACCTGGCCACTTTGCAGAGTGGAGTCGAGGTCGAAGGGCCAGCCAGTCAGGGGAAGGAGGTCGACAGAGGGCATCGGAAAGGGGGGGGAGGCGTGTGAAAGGGGATTTCAGGGGATCAGATGGAGTCGCAGGCCGGACCTGAGCGCCAGGATGACGGGCGTGGGGACGCCGGCGGTTTCGGCGAAATCGGGCCAGGCGGACACGGCTTGTTTGACCTGATCGAGCACGGCTCTGACCTGCCGCGGCTTGAGCGAGGCGGCCAGACCTCCCGTATGGAGATCTGCCGGGGTAAATCCATCGCGTTTGCCGGCCAGACTCATCTGATGGCGGTTGGTCCAGAGGTTGTGCACATAGGTCAGATTGAAGGCTGGTGCCAGACGCCACATGCCATGCCGGTCCATCAGAAAAGCGATATTTTTGGGATGATCGTCCTGATTCCGGGCCACCAGATTGAAGACGCTACGGCGGAAGAGTTCGGTCATGTCAGGATGAGGCAGACGGAGTTGCCGGGCCACCTGAAAGGCGTGCTCGTAGGAGCAGATTCCGGGATCTTGGAAATCGAGGTGGGCCAGGGCGCTTAGACTCTGCACGTGAAGCTTGCCGCCGTCGGGAAGCCGGTCGAAACGCCGGGTTATGAAATGAGCGCGTCCCCGGGCCTCGAGCAGACGGCCCACGCCGACTTGGATTCCAGCGGCGCGGGCCATGAGATGATACGCCAGTTCCAGCCGGCCACTGGTGGCGTGGTCGGTTGAATCGGGGTTCCGGAGGCCTGCGCCGTCATCAAATTTCAGCAACCAAGGCTCGCCGCCCGCTGGCAGGTTGGTCCCGGGCAACCATATTTCTCCGCTCTCCGGGTGCCATGAAATCAGGGCCGTGGCGCGCACCGCACCAGCGGCGGTAGTGGCCCGAAGGGACATGGCCACGGAAAGGGGCGGCGGGGCGGTATTGCCGTTTTCCCGCGAATTGAGGGATGACACCGATTCCCGGGCCCATGGCACCAGCGTGGCCAAGTCCAGCCGTTCCGCAGGATGGCTGGGTGAGCGCGATGGCTGAAATTCCAGTGCGCCCATTGCCCGGGGGCCGAGCGAGATCAGGCGCTCCACTGGATCGGGCAACACGGCGGGTGGTTCTTCCTGCGACTGCCATTTTTCGAGCAGAAGGTTCTCCGGCATTCGGGGCAGGGCATCGGACAGCAGGCCCGGCAGGCCCTGATAGGTGCGGCGGTCCAAGCCCGGGAAACTGAACACTCCGGGGCGCAGCGGCAGGTGCAGCGGATTGATTTCGATCCCGCTGCTGATGAATCCAGGATCGTATTCGAAGTAGGCGAGCCTGCGGGTGGCGTCCCAGCTCACCGCCCCGACGGTTTTGCCATAAAGCTGGATCGCTGCGGAAGTCATGGAGTGGGAAGGTAGCGCGGGGCGGGAAAGTGGCGCCAGCCGGCTCACGGCTGCTTGGCTTCGCCCCACGGCCAGGCCGCAGGGGACTCAGGTTGGCGGCGGGGTTTGGAGGCATAACGGCGGCTGGGGGTCTTCCGTAAACCTGCGAGGGCCAGGGGACTCGGGCCAGGGTCCGGCAGGAATTGATCCCACTGGTCCAATGCCCCGAGGGTCCTCATCAGCCCGATCAAGGTGGCGAGAGTAGCCCCTTGGCCATGCTCCACCGCGGTGATGGTGCGGCGCGACAGGCCGCTTTGGAGGGCTGTGGTTGCCTGGCTTAAATTCAGTTCCAGGCGGCGGCGTTTCAGCCGGCGTCCCAATTCCTGTTCGATTTGAGAAGTCGTGAGGTGAATCATAAGCTGAGCAAAAGATTACGCATTAAAACCTTTCAGAGCTCAATTGAAGGGTGAATGTCCTCAAATTAAATATTTTAGTAAAACGCGCGAAAATACTTTCAAAATAGTTTAAATATGCAGAATATGAGCAATAAAGCGCTCATTTAACTAAGTTGATCCCGTTATCGGCTGCTCTGCGGCATCGACGGAACCTCGCCCCGGAAGACAGGGCTGGTAATGATGGCAATGAGCAGATCCCGGAAGCGCGCCTGCCGGCCACCGCACTGTTCCACCAATCGGTGCGCCATTTGTTTTTCGGCGGCGGTGAGGCCGCGTCCGAGGGCATAAGTCATGAGGCGTTCTGCGGTGTGGTTCACGATGCGGCCGCCTTGTTCCCGGATCAGCCATTCCATCAGATCCACCGGCTGGTGCAGGACGGCGCCGGTAAAGGTGGTGGCCGTCTGGTCCTGGACCGGGGTCCCGGCGGGGCGGCCGACGGCGTCAAAGGCTTCGAGGGGGAAACCGAGAGGATCGATCGCCCGGTGACAGGCCGCACAAGCGGGATCGGAGCGGTGCCGCTCCAGGGCTGCACGCACGCTGGGCGGACCGGGTCCGGCGGCCTTGGGTTCCAGCGTGGGGATATTGGGAGGGGGTGGCGGAGGTTCGAGCCCGAGCAGGGCCTCGAGGACGTATTTGCCGCGCAGCACCGGCGAGGTGCGGTTTGGATAAGAAGTGAACATCAGCACCGCCGGTTGGCCCAGCAGCCCGCGGCGGTTGGGATCGGAAATCATTACTCTTTTGAAACCACCATCAGCCGGAAGTTCCTTCAAGCCTGACCATGCCGCGAGCGGGGCATTGAGGAAGGCGTAATCGGCATCCAGCAGACGGAGTAAGGGTTCGTTTTCGCGCACGAGGTGGAGGAAAAACGCCTCGGAACTTTGTTGCATGGCGTCGCGGATTTCCGGGGAAGCGTGGGGGAAAAGGGTGCGGTCGGGTCGGGCGGCGGTGGTATTGCGCAACTGGAGCCATTGACCGGCGAAATTTCGGGCGAAAGCCGCAGCGCGGGGGTCCGCCAGGAGGCGGCGGGTGGTGGCCGCGAGACGTGCCGGGGTCCATGGTGACTGGCATTCGGTCAGCAGGGTTTCGTCCGGCAGGGTGCTCCACAGCAGATAACTGAGACGGGCTGCGCTGGCGTAGGCCCGTTGGGCGGGATCGCTCTGAACCGGGTCCGGCAGGAAAAGAAAATGGGGTGAGGTGAGAATCGCCTCGACAGCGATGGTGAGGGCTTGGTCATCGCGCAGCCCGTGGGCCATGGCTTCGCCGGCGAGGGTGGTGAGACGGAGGGATTCATCTGGAGCCAGCGGGCGGCGCCAGGCGCGGCGGCCGAACGTGTCCAAGGCCTGTCCGGCCCACCTGATCCGCTCACCCCGGGACGCTTTGGGGGCCGGCAGCCGACCGAACCTTTGGATGAAAGAAGGGGTGGGGGCAGTGTCACCCTCCAGCGGGCCTTCCAGGTAAATATTCTGGACCAGGAGGCGGCGGGTGCGGCGGTGGGGGTCCCGATGGGTAGGATCGTTGAAGGGGTTGGCGAGACGGAAGGACAGGGTGGAAGCCCCGGCCGGCAGGTCCACCAGCGCGGATAATTCACCCGGACGGCTGCGCTGGATCGCGCGTAGCGGCTGCGGGGCGGAATCCATCAAGGCCACCTGCACCGGTTCATCGCCGGCCTGGTGGGCGTAGGCGCGCAGGGTGAAACGGTAACTCCCGGCGGCGGACAGGGTGATGGCCACGTGGACCGGGTCTGCGGATTCGGTTTCGTGCTGTATTTCCGCATCCGGGGACGGGCCGCCGGAACCGGTGAATTCCGTTGGCAGGTAACGGCGGACACTGGCCGGCACCGGGGCCGGCAGCAGGGCGCGGCGCACGGTGTCGCGGGTCACCGTGACATAACGTTCGAGCGCCGCGGGCGGCAGCGGCTGAAGGTCGGCATTGTTGTCGAAGCCGTGGGCAGTTTCCTCTTCCGGGAGATCGCCCAGGGCAGGTGCCAGCCCGAGCAGGTCGTCGAGGGAGTTCGAAAATTCCCGGCGGTTGAGGCGCCGGAAACGCGGGGTGCCGGATTTGTCAGGCAGGGAGGCCTGCCAGGTGAGCAGGCTGCGCTCGAAGGCCTCGCGGGTTGCGGCGGGCGGAGAGGGCTTGTCATCCGGGGGCATGGTCCGCAGGAGGACATGGCGGCGGATTTTGTCCCATTGAATTTCAGTCAGGGGCTCGGTGGCATCCATGGCAAAGTCTCCCTTGGAAGCCCCGTCCCCGTGGCAATCAAAACACCATTGCTGGAGAAAGGGCAGGGGAGCGGCGGGGGGCGCCAAGGCCGCTGGTGGACTGGTGGGAGAATGGGGTGTGGTGGCTTGAATCAGGAGGTGGGTGGCCCACACCGAGAGCCCGGCCACCGTTGCTAACGGCAGGGCTTTCCAGAGAATAGGGTGGGCGGCTGCAGGCATGGGCAATCAAAGCCAGCGGCGGTGACGGAAATAATAAACCATGCCCAGTCCGAGAAAAATGAAGACGATCCACACCACCGGGTATCCCCAGACTTGATCCAGCTCCGGCATGAATTTGAAATTCATGCCATAAACGCCGGCGAGAAACGTAAGGGGCAGGAAAATGGTGCTGATGGCCGCGAGCATTTTCATGATTTCATTCATGCGCTGGCTCAGGATGGCGTGGTGGTATTCCCGGATGCCGGTCACGGCTTCCCGCAGGTGGTCGGCGGTCTCGATGGCACGCCAACTGTGGTCATAGAGATCGCGCAGAAAGGGTGTCAGGCTGTCGCTGATGAGATCACTTTCGCTGTGCTGCAGCCCCACGGCCACCTCCCGGATGGGGCGGATGGTGCGGTAGATGAAATTGGTTTGGGCCCGGATCTGGTGGATTTCGTGCAGGTTCACCGAGGCATCCGGCAGGGTCAGGGTCTCGTCCAGTTTGGCCACGATTTCCTCCAGGTCATCCAAGGCCACGAGGTAATGATCCAGCAGGGCATCGAGCAGGGCCCAGGCGAGATAATCGGGCCCCTGCTGGCGCAGGCGGCCTTTGCCCTGGCGCAGCCGCAACACCACGGGATCGAAGACGTGCGAAGGAGCTTCCTGAAAACTGATGATCACCTGTTGGGTCAGGATCAGGGAGAAGTGCTGCACGTCAAAGCGGTCTTCCCCCAACTCTGGCCGCACCGTCATGAGTTTGACGGTGATAAAAAGATAGTCTCCGAAGTCCTCCACCTTGGGACCCTGATTGGTATTCAGAATATCGTCCTGGACCAAAGGGTGAACGTGATAGGCATCCAGCAGGCCACGGATGCGGCAGGTCTCATGCAGGCCGGTGACCTGGACCCAGACGGGGCTGTCACCACCTTCAAATTTCACGCATTGCTGGCCATCGGTCACCTCCTGTTCACGCATTTCGGCGTGGCCATAATCGAAGACCTGGATCTTCACTTCCGGGACCAGCCGCTCGCCGACGTAAGCGGCGGTGCCGGGGGTTTGAGCGGGAGGCCTGGGGTCGCGGTGGTGCCGCCGGCGGGCGCGGCGGGGTTTTTCCGGTGGGGGCGGGGGCATACCGGTATTCTGCATCAAATTGTAGTCTGTGCACCTGGGATGCGTGGGAATTCCCCAGCGGCCAGTGAAAAGCCTGGATCAGGATCTGGCGGCGATTGTCGAAGCAGTGACCTCCAGTTTGCCATCCCCGAGGAGGAGGCGCAGGCTGTTCAATACCACGACAGCGGTGCTGCCTTCGTGGGTCAGCACGCCCACCCAGAGCGGCACCTCCCGGAGAATACTGATCAGGACCATGCTGCCGGCCACCCCAAGGGCCACGCCGATATTCTGCCGCATGATGCGGGTCGCCCGGCGGCTTAGACGCCACGCGGTGAGCAGGGTTTCCAAGCGGTCGCGGCTGAGGACCAGATCGGCCTGCTCCCGGGCGGCGTCACTGCCGCGCAGACCCATGGCGATGCCGACCTGGGCGGCGGCGAGGGCAGGGGCGTCGTTCACGCCATCGCCCACCATGGCGACGTGGCGGCCGGCCTGCTGCATTTCGGTGATAATCCGGGTTTTGTCCTGCGGCAGCAGGCGGGCGTGGACTTCCTGGACGCCGGTCAGTTTAGCCACGGCGTCGCCGGATTCCTGCCGGTCGCCGGTGAGCATCACGGTGCGCAGGCCCTCTTTATGCAATTCGCCCAGCAGGGCGGCGGCTTCCGCGCGGGGTTCGTCCCGCAGGCGGATGTAGGCCGCGTTGTCCTGACCGCCTGCCAGCCAGACTTCGGAATGGACCGGGGCCCGCGGGAGATCCTTCTCGTCAGGCAGAGCGGCCTGGGTTTCCACGTAGGAGCGTTTGCCCATCAGCCAAATACCGTCGGCCAGTTCGGCGGTAACGCCCTTGCCGGGCACCTGGGTGATTTGTTTGGGCGCTTCCGCCTGCTCCGATTCTGCAAGCTTCCTGACAATGGCGCGGTCCAGTGGATGAGTGGTCTGCAGGGCCAGATTGTAAGCGGCATGGCGGATGGCTTCGATGTTACCCCGGACCGGCGTGATTTCCTCCACCCGCAGATTCCCGGTGGTCAGAGTTCCGGTCTTATCGAGGGCAAAGGTGTCCACCTTGGCCAGATCCTCGATCGTCGATCCACCCCGGAAAATAATCCCGCTGCGGGCTCCCCGGGCGATCGCAGACAGAATAGCTGAAGGCACGCTCAGCACGAGCGCACAGGGGGAGGCCACGATGAGCACGGTGATGGCGCGGCGGAAGGCGCTGGCCACCTCTGCGGTATCGTGCAGCGGCGGGAGCTTGGCCATCAGCCACCAGTAGAGGAAAAGCAGGGAGCAGCAGACCAGCACACCGGCGGTGTAGCGCGTGCCGAATTTGTCGGTGAAGCGTTGGGCGACCGCCTTCCGCTGCTGGGCCTCGCGGATCAACTCCATAATCTGTTGCAAGGCGCTCTGGGAAGCCGGGCGCAGGACCTCCCCGGTCAGGGATCCTGACAGATTCATGGTGCCCCCCATGGTCTCGGAGCCGGGCGACTTGCTGACCGGGATGGCTTCGCCGGTAAGGCTGCTTTCATCGCAGGTGCTCTCTCCGGACACGACCCGGAGATCGACCGGGATTTGTTGGCCCGGTGGGATCCTCACCTTCATGCCCGGCACCAGATCCTCCACCGGCACCTCCCGGGTCGCCCCGTCCGGCAGCACTTCCAGAGCGGTGCGCGGGGTATCCTTGAACAGGGAGGCGAGGGCGCGTTCCGTGCGGTGATTGGCGTAGGACTCCAGCGCTTCCGAGCCGGAGAAGAGCACCAGCAGCAGGGCGGCCTCCGGCCACTGGCCGAGCGCGGCCGAGGCGACCGCCGCCGCGAACATGAGGAAGTGGATTTCGAGGCGGAAGCGGCGCAGGTCCTCCCAGCTATGGCGCGCCAGTCCCCAACCGCCCGCCATGCAGGCCGCGATGAATAACCAAAGGCCGGCATGGGTGGCCCCCAGCCAGGAAGCGGTCCAACCCGCCAGATAGAAGGCCAGGCAGAGC
The DNA here is from genome assembly GCA_903936775.1 of uncultured bacterium. GTDB lineage: Bacteria > Verrucomicrobiota > Verrucomicrobiia > Verrucomicrobiales > V1-33 > CAIZWU01. The sequence goes on from CAIZWU010000155.1 coordinate 17,378, forward strand.
AGGGAACGGATCGCAGCAATTTTCCATGGTGCGTCAGGGGGAGTAGTCATTGGTGATTCATGAAACAGCGGATCGGACCGCCTGGAAAGCCGGAATACGATGACGATGGTGTCATCGTGGCAGCACGGGACGGTGGGCGGTCCCGGCAAAAGTCAGGAAGAAGCATGTTGCGCACCGTCTGGTTTTCCTTTTACATCCGCCAACCTTACATTTTAGAAATCATGCAATATTACGTCGGCAAAAACGGACAGCAGCTCGGCCCCTTCGGCGAGGAACAGGTCAAAGCCCGCGTGGCCGCCGGGGAGTTCAGCGCCGCCGACCTGATCTGGCGCGAAGGCATGGCCTCATGGGAGCCGATCAGCACTGTTTTCAATAATCCGTATCTGCCCTCAGCGGCGCTGGGGGCGTCTCCGTTGTTGGCGGTGCAGGCCGGTCAGGAGCTGGCGGGACGGGGGGCCCGTCTGGGGGCGGTGCTTTTGAATGGTCTGATCAACCTTGCGGCGGTGCTTCCCGGGGGGATTCTGCTGGGAATCGGCTCGTCAGGACAGCAGGGTGATACTTTAACCACTCCCCAGCCGATGGGCATCGGCCTCATCCAGCTGATTGGCATCGGCCTCATGTTATTGGGCGGGATTGCTCTGGCGATCTACCAGTTGATGCTTTATCTCAGGACAGGACAGACCATCGGTAAAAAGTTGATGGGGGTGAGGGTCGTGAAATTCAGCGACGGAACCAATCCTGGTTTTGGCGGGCTTGTTGGATTGCGGGAAATTGTTCCCGCTGTGATTGGCATGGTTCCGCTGCTGGGCGGTATTTTCTCTATTGTGGATGCCTGCTTTATTTTCCGCGGGGATCAGCGCTGCATTCACGATCTCATGGCCAACACCAAAGTGATCCGGGCCTGATCAGGCTGGAGCGCGGCTGCTGCCAGCTGGCGTCAGGACGGCCTCGGCGAAAGCCTGGAGATCCTGCCTGAAGGTCTGCTCGGTCGAGGGATCGCGCGGGGCGTCCTCGTAGCGGGTGGCGCAGTGATAGGCAATGAGCGGCCGCAGCGGCGGGACGGGCAGGCCGGCCCCGTGCAGGGCGCGATAGTGTTCCAGCGGGGTGCGGCTGTCAGGCTTGGGATGGCCGGCGGCGGCGCTGAGGCGGAGGAATTCCTCGTAGTAGGCCGGTTGCTCCTCGTAGGCCGCCCGGGCCTGAGCGGCGGCGGCTTCCGCCGGGTCCACGGCTTGGCGGCGGAAATAACGGATGGCTGTCAGCAGGATCACCAGTCCCAACAAGGCGACCGGCCCCTGACGCATCACCGGGCCGATCCACGGCTGTTCCTTGAGCCAGGCCTGGAGCCAGGCTAAAAATGAGGTCGATTCCGTGGCCTTCCGGGGATTCACCGGAACTTCCTGGGCGGCATCGGCAAACGATTTCAAGTCAGGCTGGGGAGCCGGAGGGGGCGAAGGGGGCGGGCCGTTGGGCTGGCCGATGTTTTCGACGGGGGTGAAGTCACAGATGGTCCAGCCGTAGTTTTTCAGGAAAATCTCCGTCCAGGCGTGGGCGTGGCGGTCGCGCACGGTAATCAGGCCGCTGGCGGGATCAGCTTCGGGGCTGGCGAATCCATAGGCGATGCGGGTGGGCACGCCGGCCTGACGGAGCAGCAGGGCAGACGCGGTGGCGTAAAAGTCGCAGTGCCCGCGCCGTTCATCGAAAAGGAAGTTCTCCAAGGCTCCCATTTTGTGGGGATTCTCCATCACCGTGCTGTAGGCATAGTGTTTGGTCAGAAACTCCCGGAGGGCGCCGATGCGGTCGTCCAGCAGGGGATTCTCCCCGAAAATGGATTCGGCCAGCCGCTTCATCTGGGTGCCGAGTTCCCCATCCGCCGTGGCGAGGTGGATGAGGTCTTCCGGCGGAGCGGTTTCCAGCAGGGTGGGATTGGTGAGGGCCTGATACAGCACCGGGGCGGAAACGGCCCGGTAGCGGATATCGCCGGTGGCGGAGGACTGCAGGACATCACCTGGAATGGCGTAGACGCGGGGTAGGTGGATCGCCGTCAGGCCGGCCAGCGCGGGCAGGGTGTAACCATCGGCCCCAAAGGCAAAGATCTCGTGAGGGACAGGCGGGGTGGGGGGACTCGGGAGGAAAGTGACGATGCCATCCGCCGTGCCGTCGGCCGCATCCTCGATCCAGACTCCGCCGGTGACCTGAGGGGTCCATTTGTTATCGGCAAAGTGATTCAGGGTGTGGCTACGGACATAGACCGGGCCCCTCGCGAGCAAGGTGGCGCTGAGGGCCGGCGGATCTGGTTGGATGTAGAAGCGGGGGACTTCCGTGGATTGCAGATCGGAGCGGGGGGGCAGTTGGTGTTCCCCGGTGACGGACGATTCATCCATGCCGAGGCGGGTGGACTTATCGTCAGGGCGGGGCCTGGCTTCGAGGGCGGTGGGGGGCGGCTGGGGTGGCTTGTTTTTGAATTCCACCGGGTCCATGCGCCATTGTGGCGAGAGTCGGCAGAGCAGTTCCGCCGCCATGGGCAGAGGGCCCAGAAATAGGATGGCGATGAGGCCCAGCAGCAGAGCCGGCAGAATCAGACGGCGGAGGGAAATGCGGGATTTGTCAGGGCTGGCGGGGCGCAGCCGGGGGATGCGGGACAAGTCCCAGGCGGGCAGGGCGATGACCAGCACCAGCACCGCCAGACTGCTGGTCACCACGCGGGAGAGCGGAGGATCAATGCCCCGGGCGAGAAGCAGGACCAGTCCCATGGAGGCATAAAAAGCGACCGTGAAGACCATCGACCTCATGCCCGGTCCCTCGCGGGAAGGGATGGCGCCGGAGCTTTCCGCCAGGGCCTGGGTGGCGGCGAGGAAGTGCGGCAGGGCGATGAAACACAACAGCAGCGGGATCAGCCCGGCTTGATATTGCAGAGGACCAGCCACTGCCAGCAGGATCGCCGTAAGGAGCCGCGCCCCTTCCGACAAGGGACGGGCGGTGTGGCGCACGCCAGCGTAGATAAACAGTCCGCTGGCCGCTGTGGCGAGCAGAAATCCCCGGCCGCCCAGCCACCAGGCAAGCAGGCCTTCCAGGAACAACAGGGCCGTATAAAGGAGGAACGCAGCTTTCATCCGGCGGTGGGGGAAGCGGCGGTCCGCAGGCGCAGGCCGGGTTGTTTGATGCGGAGCTCGCTGACACTGAGGCAGGTCACCTCAAAAGGCAGATCGGGCAGGAGACTTTCCCATTCCCTGACGGGAACATCGCTCAGCAGGAAAACCCGGGCGCCTGGTTCCACGGTGCTGAGCGCATGGAGCAGCGGGCCGGCATCGCGGCCGGGGGTGCGCCGGGCGTCGGCAAGGCGGGCCAGCATGGGTTCAAGGAAGGCTGGTCCCGGCACGGGATAGGTGCGCCAACGGTCAAAGCTGACGGTCAGGTCCAAGGGGATGGCCCGGTCCCGGCAATGAACCAGCAGGCCGCAGAGCAGTTCCATGGCGCTTTCAAAGCCGTCCTGCCCTTGGCCAGCCTCGCCTCCCGGGCGGATGCTATGGAAGACGATACTGTATTTCTCGGGCAGCCGCCGGTCGAATTTCCGGACCATCAGGCGTCCGGCGCGGGCGGTGGCCGGCCAGTGGATCAGCTTGAGACGGTCTCCCGGCTGGAAGGGACTGATTCCGTGAAAATCGCCTGACCAATCGCGCCGGGTGCTTTCCTCCTCCTCGGCATCCAGCAGGGCGGCATCCTGGGCATCATCCAGGGAGCGAGGGGTCATCGGCCGCGGATAGATGGTCATGTCCACGCTGTCGCGGAGCTCGCGCTGGGATTTCCACAGCCCGAGCGGGAACCACGAAGTCAGGACCGCCCGGGCCCGGTGCCGGGTGCCGCGCCGCAGCAACCGGGTGGGAAAGGAGCGGGAGGATTTCCCTCCGGCCGGCACCAGCTGGGCATCCATGCCCCGTTCCGCCGGACCGGCGATACTGTCCTCCAGTTCCACCCCGCGGGCCGGACGGCGGGCGTCGTTTTCGAGGGTGAGGGTGTAGGGAAAGAGTTGGCCGGCAAAAGCGGTGTCCGGGCAGGTGCGGGTCACGCGGAGCCCTGACAGATTCCTCGCCGCCAGCGGCCATGCACCGGCCACCAGCAACAGGCCCAGCAGACCCAATTGCACCGCCGCGGGTTCCGGCAGGACCGCTCCCAGGACCACGGCTCCGAGGGAGAGGGCCAGCAGAGCCAAGCCGCGACCGGTCAGTCGTGGCTGCCCAGCAGGCTGGGACGGGGCGGAGGAAGGAGTCATGGGGGAATTCAACGATAGGGCCGACCTGCCATGGACCATGCTCCAAGGGGAATTGTTCAGCGTGATGCTTCGGGAGAAGCATGGGGCAGCAGGCGGGAATTACTCAAGCTGAGCCAGCCCAAACCGGCCACCACCCGGCCACGAAATTCCAGCCACTGGCTGCGATTAAGTGCTGAGGGAGACGGGGCAGGTGCTGCGGATGGGCGACCTCCTGCGGGAGGAGTTTTTGGCTCAGGCGATGGAGTCGCCGGTGGAGACGGCGGAGTCGCCGCGCTCGCCGGTGCGGATGCGCACGGCTTCGTCCACGCCAAAGACAAAAATTTTGCCGTCGCCAATCTTGCCGGTGTTGGCGGTTTTGACGATGGTGTGCACGACCTGGTCGACCCGGCTGTCTTCAACCACGATTTCGAGCTTCACCTTGGGCAGGAAATCGACGGTGTATTCGCTGCCCCGGTAGATTTCGGTGTGGCCCTTCTGGCGGCCGAAACCTTTGACTTCCGTGAGGGTCATGCCTTGGATTCCGATTTCCGAGAGGGCGGCTTTGACTTCTTCGAGTTTGAAAGGTTTGATGATGGCTTCGATTTTCTTCATGATGGTATGACTTAAAGGGGGACCCTATTTTTTCCGTTTCACTTCCTCAAGCTCTTTCTCAAGCTTGCTGATGAGGACCGAGGCCTTTTTGAGACGGTCGGCGAGGACGCGGGAGATGAAGCCGTAGAGGGCGGCATAGTAGCTGGCGTTGTCTTCCTCGGGCTTGATCTCGCGGAGGAATTGCTGGTCGATGACGAGGCAGAGGGTGTTGCTGCGGGCGACCACGGAGGCGGTCCGTTTTTCGTTGGTGACGGCGGCGAGTTCTCCGAAAATTTCGCCGGCGGTAGCGAGGGTGGCGAGGACTTCGCCATTTTTCATGACTTCAAGCGAGCCGGTGAGCAGGACGAAGATGCGGGAGTCTTCCTGGTCTTCCTTGATGACCTCATCCCCGGGATCGGCCTGGATGAAGTAGCTTGAATAGAGGATATCGTTGAGGTGCCGGCCTTGGAATGATTCGAAAAACGGAATGCGGTCGAGCGGCTCGGGCAGGGTTCCTTCCTCGTGGATGTAGGCGAATTCTTTCATGATGCGTTGCCCGTCTAGCACGGCGCTGCCTGAAAAGCCATCCCGATTATGGGGAATTGAAGCAAATCACGGTCTTTTCAGGCAGCCATGGGTTCGTGATCACCACAAGCGGCCCGGCACAGGCCGGCGAAGGTTTCCTCCGCGAGACTGAGGCGGCGGTCCTTATGATACAGCACGGCCCAATGGCGCTGGAGATCCAGCGCAGGCACTGGCAGGGCGATCACAGCACCGCGGGCCAGTTCGGCGGAGGCGATCCAGCGCGGGGCGATGCCCACGCCGAGACCAAGCTTCACCAATTCCACGAGGGCTTCCGAACTGCTGAGTTCGACAAAGGAATGCAGGCGCACCCCCTGCCGCAGGAAGTGGGTCTCCACTTCCCGGAAGGCCGCCGCCCGGCGGTCCTGCAGGATAAAGTGCTCGGCGGCGAGGCGGTCGCGGTCCGGAGGCAACCCGTCATTCCACGGATGAATGGCGCTGACGAGGAAGACCAGATTATCCGAAAACATGCGGCGGCTGGCCAGTCCCGCGGCATCGGCGGACTCGATGCCTACTACCAGATCGGCAGCGTGGTCGTCGAGCAGGCGGCTGGGTTCGATACCGTCACCCGGCTGCACCATCACGGAATAATGGGGGAAACATTCCCGGAATTCCCGCAGGACCGGGGGCAGGAGGTGCCGGGCGGCATCGGCGGGGCAGGCGAGGCGCAGGGTGCCGCGGAACCCGGTGTCGATATTGGTCAGGTCGGCGCGGGCTTTGGTCATTTGGAGCAGTACCGCATCCGCGCAGAGCAGCAGGCGCTTCCCGGCGGGCGTCAGGCCCAGGCTGCGGCCAGCGCGGTAGAGGAGTTTGCTGCCCATGTCCTGTTCCAGCTTCCGCAGGGCATGACTGACAGCACTCTGGGTGAGGCTCAGGTGCCGGGCGGTCTCCGTGAAGCTTCCGGTGCGGGAAAGGGTGGAGAACATCCGCAGCTGCCAAGAATCAATCACATCATCCATATAGAGGAAGGTCAGCCAAGCAGGAGCCAGGCCATGGCATGAGGCGAATTCATTTACGGCCGCATGGCGATGGGTGGGGAATTCATAAACGGGAGATGGCATAGCGTTTGCTTCGAATTTTGTTCATGCCCGCCGTTGTGTCCCCGCCCCGCTTACCCCGCCCCCCGGTCCGGGCCCGCCCCCCGGTCAAAATCGGCTTTGCCCTGCTCTCTGATAGTGCCCCTCTTACCGTGGCCCGGGAACTGGGGTTGTTTGCCAAACACGGGCTGGACGTGGTCCTGACCCGGGAGTTAGGCTGGGCTTCCATCCGGGAGAAAATCCTCTATCAGGATCTGGATGCAGCCCATGCACCGGCACCGATGCTCTACCGGCTGCTTTTTGGCCTGGATGGCAAACCGTGTGATGTCTTCACCTCCTACTTTATGAATGCGGGGGGTAATGCGGTGACGCTGAGCACGGGTTTGCGCCGCATGGGCGTCCGCAGTGCCCTGGACCTGAAAAGGCTGCTCCGCAGCAAGCACCCGGAACGGCTCATCTTTGCGGTGGTCTCCCTTTTTTCCTGTCACTATTTCCTGCTGAGACGCTGGCTGATTTCGGGCGGGATTGATCCTGACAAGGAAGTCCTGATCGCGGTATTGCCCCCGGAGCAGATGCTGAGCAGCCTGCAGAATGGCCACATCGAAGGTTTTTGTTCGGGCGAGCCCTGGAACAGCGCGGCGGTGATGGCGGGGACGGGATGGTGTCCCGCCACCAGTGGGAGCCTGGCTCCGGCCCATCCGGAGAAAATCCTGCTGACGCGCAGTGCCTTTGCGGACCGCTGTCCTGACGAACATGCCGCCTTGCTGCGGGCGGTTGATGAGGCCTGCCAATGGTGTGAGGAACCGGCCAACCGTCCCGCTTTGGTGGACATGTTATCGTCCTGCCGGTGGTTCCGCGAATGCCGCCTGGCCCTGCGTCCCGCGCTGCTGGGGCCATTTGACTGTGGAGATGGCAACCGCGTCGCCGCCGCTGATCTGCTGAGGTTCCACGGGCCGGCGATCAATGCGGCCACGGAGGAAAAAGGGGCTTGGCTCCTCTCGCAGATGCGGCACGCCAGGCTGCTCACCGCGGAACACGCTCCGGAAGGTGCCTTCCGGCCGGAATTGCTGGAGGAAGCCCTCGGGGTGCCGGCGGCGGCCAAACCGGCGCCCGCCCGGAAGCGGAAAGCTACCGCGCCTCTTTGAGCGGACGCGGGAAGGGGTTTTACCGCAGAGGTGCGGAGGGCGCAGAGAAAGCTTCCTGACGTCATGCCTCCATAACTCATTTCCCGCTCTGCGCCCTCTGCGGTTCTGCGGTTCCCTGTCTGCCGGTTTCCTGCGGAAGAACCCGGGGAGTTGTCAGGAAGGAGATAACCATTTCCCCATCGCTACCCCGGAGAGCCCCGCATGGTGGATGAGATGCCGCAGCACCAGCAGGCTGGCCATCGCATCGTAGAGGGCATCATGGAAACGCCGGTCCGGACAGGCCGCGTCCAGTTCCGCCTGCAGGCCACCGGCCGCGATCAGGGTCTCGAGGGAATAATCCCGGACCCCCGGCCAGAAGCGCCGGGCCAGCTGCAGGGTGTCCACCCAGGGGCCGAATCCATGCAGGGGAAAGGCCCGTAGAAACCGCTTCTCCGTGCCGGCCCCGTGCGCCACGATCAAGCGTCCCCCCAGCCGGGTTTTCACCTCCGGCCACAGGCTCAGCAGGGTCGGGGCTCCGGTCAGATCGGCGGTGGTGATGCCATGCACCTGACTGGCCTGCCACGTGACCGGCCGGCTGGTGTGCAGATAGGACACGAACGAATCCATCGTGGCAGGATCCAGCCCCGTCATCACCGCGATCCCGATTTGAATGGGCGTATCGGTGTCCCCTTTGGTCACCCCCGCCGATTCAAAATCGATCGCGGCAAAAACCGCCTGCCCGGGTGCAATGGAGAGTGGCATGGTGAATTGCGTCGTGGTGCTTCCGATATTTCCCTGGCGGCAGGAGCTGGTGTCAGACCGGACGCAGATCCTCCGGCCCCAGTTTCTTTTTGGCGCTCAGATAGGAGATCAGGGCATCACGCGATTCACTGGCGTGCAGTTTCAGATTGGCTCCGGCCTGATAACAGGCTTCGTTGAGCCGTTCGTAGCGGCGGCCTCCGGACTGGGCGTCGTAGGCATTGAGGGCAATGCGGTATCTTTTGCCAGGATCCACCGGAACCCCATCGGGGGTGAAGATGCCCGTCACCTTTACTTTGGGACCAGGTTCCCCGGTGGTGACGCGGAATCCATCCAGCTGGTGGGTGGCATATTTTCCGGTATACAGTTCCTCCAGAATAGGGACGAGATCAGCTCCGGTGAACTCCGCCGTGGCGATCCGGTTTTCGTAGGGAATCACCTCCCACATCCGGTCGATGGTCTGCTTCCCGGCGGGGAGATCGCGGTCGTCGATGAAAAGGCCATGCAGCACGCCGTCGATCTTTTCGCCCCGTGATTCCAATTCATGCCGGATGCTCCGCGTGATGAACAGCAAGGCTGCAGGTGGTTGTCCGGGTTTGCCTTGGTGGGGCAGGGGAGCGGTGAACTCGCCGATCTCCGTGGCCATCAAATCGCGCGCCGCGGCCAGTTCCTTGCTGCAGGCGGAAAGCACCATGGGGTCTTCTGCCACCGAGGCATCCATCCGTTTGGTGGAGACATGTTTGCCGGCCAGCTTGCGGCTGGCGAGATCAAAGGTCAGGTCTACCCGTCCGGCATGGATGCCGTAATAACTGGCCTGGGTATAGGGAATGCCATTCACGGTCTGATTGCCGATGTCCTGATGGGTGTGGGCGGCGATCACTACATCGATCTCCCGGCAGGCCTTGGTCACCTCATTCACCCGGTTGGCGAAGTCATCCGGGGCCGGGGTGCTGCCGATCATCCGTTTCAGGCCGAAGTGGCAGGCCAGCACGATGGCATCCACTTTTTCGGCCTGCAGTTTTTTGATGGCATACTGGATGGATTTGAGAGGATCGGCCGCGAAGAAACCTGCCAGGAGCGACTTGTGCAGCCATGCCGGAAGCCCCGGAGTGACACTGCCGATGATCCCGATCCTGAAGCCTGCGACTTCCTTGATCAGATAGGGCGCGACCTTGCTCAGCGGATGGGTCTTGTCCAACTGGTTGCTCCACTTGCCTTCCACCCTCGCATTGGAAGCCAGCACCGGCATGGCCGAGGCCGTGATGCTCTTTACCACGGTACCGAATCCCCAGTCGAACTCATGATTGCCGATCACCCATGCATCGTAGTTGAGTTTGTTGAAGAGGTTGATCAGGAGCTGCCCGTCACTGGCCCGGCTCTCCGGGGTGCCTTGATAGACATCGCCTAGATCGAGCAGGATGGAGTGGGGCTGCTCCGTGCGCCATTGTTTGATCTGGGTCACGCAGCGGGCGAAGCCGCCGAGATTTTCCACCCCCTCGTAGGATTGGGTCGGCAGGATGTGGCCGTGCAGGTCGGTGGTGTTGAACAGGGAGATGGTGAGTTGCCCCGCCTTGGCTTCCGCTTCCGCCCGGGCCTGCCACGGCTCCCAGGTGGAGACGGCTGCCGCGCTGAGGCCCAAGCTTTGCAGGAATCGACGGCGGGCCATAGGAAAAGGAGACGTTGCCTTCATGGCGGCAAATTACCGGCCCTCCCCGTGGCGGCAAGCCGTTTCCAGCTTACCCTCCGGCGTTATTTCTCTGAAACTGGCTTATGCCATTCCTTGTGGGAGGTCTTGCGGCCGGGCCGCTTCCGGTCAGGCTCATGGTGCGGGGCGGATTTATCACGGGGGACCAACCTGTCCGGAAAAAAGTCACCGGGGGGACCACTCCTCAGCAAGCGTGGGGGCTCTCCTTGTAAGGAGAAGGGGGCTTCTGTTGCTGCTGTGAATTGTCACGTCGGATTCCTCTTGAAAAGTTTCAGTTGCCACTTCGTCCCCATGCGCCGTTATGTCGCTACACGCTCCATACCTTTGCTCAGGGTCAGTCCTGACGCTTCGGCCATACCCATCAGGTCCGCCAACAGTGCGTGACGCGTGTCGCTCTCCGCTCTATCCGAACCGAGATCAACATACGCGGTCAACTGGATTTCGACAGCAACCGCAGTCAAGGCAACGATGCCCACTTTGGCATCCGTCGCCAGGAAAGCGGGATCGGATTCGAGCCGCGTGCGAACCGCCGCAATAAACGACTGAAGCCGCGCTGGTGTCCCACCTTCCGTCACGAACAATTTCAGATCAATCAAGCGATGTCGACGTGTGCCGAGATTGTTGATCGTCGAGTCGGCGAGTTTTCCGTTGGGCACCACGACGATGCTGTCCGCCACGGTGCGCACACGCGTTGAGCGGATGCCAACTTCCTCAACCGAGCCTTTAACACCATCAGTCTCGATCCAATCACCGCTGCGAAACGGTCGATCGGTGACAAGGATACCTGCGCCAAAAACATTCGAGAGCGTTTCGCGCGACGCAAAGGCAAACGCGAGGCCACCGATACCCAGTCCCGCCAGGATGTTGGTTGCTGAAACCGAAAACACGGCGGCGATTCCGAGCAGGCCGCCAAACACGATGCCAAGCCGCAGCACTGCGACGGTAAACGTGAGCATGATGTCATCAGTGCGTTGCGCCGTGCGCGCGGCGCGTGCGGCAAAGATTTCCCGGAACAGGGAAAGTACTCTCCACGCCACAAAAATGCCCGAAATGCACACCACGCTGCCGAGGACCGGAATCGTGTATTGCCTGGCATTCGCGGGAAGTCCAAGCAGAAGCGGAATTGGTCTCATGATCGGCACGACTAATAACGCTGTGAGCGCGATGACAAACCAACGCGGTTGCGGTTGAGCGACTCCCGCTCCTCTCGCCAGATGCGAGAGCAATCGACAGAGCACTCTCCCCAATGCGCGGGCAAGAATGGCCGACAACACAAGAGCAATCAACGCCAGGATCGGTTGCCAGATTTCGAAGTGACCGGCAGCAGCCAACAGGTATGGCGCGTAGTTGACAACGTTCGAGCGCAGCTTGAAAAATGTGCTTTTTTCCACCGAGCCTGGCGGAAGGAACTCTGGAGCAGGCAGTGCCGTGCTTGCTCGAAACAGCAGCGGCGCGCGAAGCACCGTCTCGCCTGTGAACTGCCATGGCGCATCGGCGGCGCTCCCTGTTGGCGCGATGACGATACTGCCAACTCCGTGCACAAAATGCACATAAGGCGTGCGGCCCGTGCCGTCATCAGGAATCGATTGCAAACCGATCAAACCGATGTTGTCGAGTGCATGACGCAGGAACTGTGCGCTGAGTTCGCTGTCGGTCGCGCGAAGAATTTCGGGAAACACACTGATGTCCATCGTCGTGCGCGCCAGTGCGCCGTGGTCATCATTCCAGTGGGTCATCCCCTCAAGAAACGCACGCATGGTGGCGCGGGGATTCTGCAATTTCCTGTAGCCCGCAACGTAGGGCGCCTTGCCGTTGGTGCGCGCCAGCAGACTCGCGCGTGCGGCTGAATGCTGTTGTTCATTGGGTTCGACGATACGCCAATCGCCTGACAAGTCGCGATGCATCATCAAGGGAAGGATCACATCAGTGCCTGATTGCTCCAATCGCACAGTGCAGGTGTCAGCATCGACGTTTTCAGGAACATCCCCCGCGTGCAGGGTCGTGAGATCGATGAGTTCGAAGATGGATGCAGCGCGAAGGAGCCGCTCGCTGCGAGTGAGCGGAGGGTCGGTTGGAATGCTGGAGGCAACGAACTCAACGGCGTCCGCAGCGGGACCCCATGCATCAACCATACCAGCCTGCGCGCGATTACCCGCAGCAAGAAAGCCAACAAATGCTTCGCGGGGTGAACGCAAATTGATCGCAGCAAACTCTTTACTCACCGCAATACGCTCGCCGGTCCACCAGCCGCGCGTGCCAAAGCGACCGCTGAATGTCTTGCCATCACCACCGAGCGCGAGAATGAAATCGCCTTTCAGCGCGCCCGCCGAATCGCCATCACTCCACGACCCACGCACCTCGCGCCCTTGCACTTTGGCTTCCAGGCGCACGCCGTACAGCGGATAGGTGCCGGTGACGACATCGCCCCGCTGCTCCAGTGTGAGTTGCCCGCCGCCTTCGCTCCAATGCGTTTCCCACTGACCTGTCCACGCGCCATCAGCCTTTGCAATTGGAGCCTGGGCGAAGGCCGTCGCTGCAGACACGAACAGCAGCAACGCTGCGAAGCAATTCAAAAAGTGTTTTATGCTGATGGTTGGACACATGAGTGGAATTCGGGCCGCGATGCTGGTGCATGCAGGGCATTCGTCGAAACTGCGAAGCCTATCCGCTCGCGCATGACCGCGCATCAACCATGGGTTATCGGGCCAAACTGAAAGGAATTTGCTTTTCGCGGGTGACGGCATGGGAGAGTGAGGGAAAGGAGTTGGTTTTTATTTAATTCATTTTCCTGTAATCTTCCAATTTCTCATTTTTTCACGAACAAAAGTTCCCGACTCGGTGTAATCGACTGCAGTCCAACCTCCCTTTGGATTTGAGCCAGGCTTGATAATGGAAACCGTCTGGTCTTTATCGTTGACCGCCCAGTTGCACATGCTCAGCATGTTGTCTTTGCAGAATTTCAGCCAAACATCGGTAGCAGCGGGATTAAAGCCGCCGTTACCCGAGGAATCGCAGGTTCCCCATTCGGTTACAAACAAGGCTATTCCTTTTTGCATGGCCAGCGCGGCATCATCGCGTAACGACTGGCCGTGTGTGCCGGCGTAGAAATGAAGGGTGTATGCAACATTTTTGTCTTTAATCGGGTCGTTGGCAGCATCGACCACTTTTTGCGACCAGAAGGGCGAACCCACAATAATCAGATTGTCAGGGTCAATGGTGCGTATGGCGGCTATCACTTTTTCGGCGTAGGGTTTCACCACTTTGCTCCATGAAACTTTGAGTGGTTCGTTGTAAATTTCGTAGATCACATTGTCATACTTTCCGTAGCATTTTGCCATTTCTGTAAAAAAAGTAACAGCCTGCCCGGGATAGTCTTCGGCCTTAAAGCTGTGAAAATCGATAATCACATACATTCCGTTCCCAATGCCCGCCTCGATTACTTTTTTCACACGAGCCTCGTTTCCGATCGGGTCCTCGATGTATCCACTCGACTCTTCAACGGCAAGAGCAGCCCGGATAAGGGGCGCTTTGAAATCGTTTTTCAACCATTTGACCACCTCCTCGTTGTAGTATTTCTGTCCCTCCCACTTTGAGTTGGACGAATACATGCTGTTCCCAAACAGACTGATTTGCTGATTATTCTGGTCGACTACATGATTTCCATTTACCCGCAACCTGCCATGTTTTGCGACGATATTTTCCTGTGCAAAAGCTTTCATTCCGAGCAATGACAGGAATAAGATTCCGGCAATAATAATTGGTTTTGTCTTTTTCATTTTTCTGAAAGGAATTTGCGTGTCGTGGGTGGCGTCATTGGTGGGTCCGGGTCCGGGGAGAGAAGGGGGCTGGTGCGGGGGCATTTGCATACGTCCGGTGGCAAAAAGCGTGGTGAAGCACCAATCCGTCCACCGTGACTCCGGACGCTTTATCCGTCAAGGGACACGCCCTCCCTCGGGCAAAAACAAATTTTTTCCGGGATGGAAACGAGGAGGGCCGGG
>CAIZWU010000156.1 GCA_903936775.1 uncultured bacterium
CCGCCAGCGGAACCGGGTGCCCGGAGAGCTGGCTTCGGCAGGGATGGCCAAGGAGAAACGGGACCAGGAGGAATTGGCCGGAAACAGGGTATTCAGCGCAAAAAGATAGCTCCAGGCTCCTCCCTCCGCCTGGTACTCAAGCAAGACAGGTTCTTCCTGCTCACTGTTATTCCAATAGGCGTTGCCATCAGCGGCTTCATGGCCGGCACGGAAGCTGAACTCCAGGACGGCCGGCTGCTGCACGGGCACGGCGAGGCTGACGGCTTCGCGCACTCCGGCCTGTCCAAACCACAGCACCGGGCTGCCCGGGAAGCCAAGCCCGCCATCGAGTGCGGTTCCTCCGGACACGGCCCCCCAGACTTGCGGTTTCCAGCCGGTGTCGAAGTCATCCTCCAGCAGCCGGGTCACCGCCGCCGGGGTGGCGGTCACTTCCGGCGTGGCGGGGGAGGTTCCGATCCCATTGTAGGCGCTGAGTCGATACCAATACTGCACTCCGGCGGAAACGGTGGTATCGGTATAATGGATCGTATCTGCGGCAATCTCCGCCCGCAGGGCCCACGATCCCGCCTCATCGGTACGGCGTTCCAGACGGTAGCCGGTTTCCCCGCCGACGTCATCCCACTCCAATTGGAGCTGGCTGCCGGAGATCACACGCACCCGCAGCGGGGCGGGCGTGGCGGGAGGGGACGGCGCCGGCGTGGTGACTGCCTGGACTTGGGAATACCCGGACTCCACGATGCCGATCACGGCTTTGACACGGTAATAATAGGTGGTTTGAGGCAGGACATTGAGGTCTTTGAATTCGGGGAGGACCAGATTTACTGGAGAGATGGAGATCCAGCCGTCCATCCCGGTGGCACTCCGTTCCACGACGAAACGGTCCACCGCTTCGGCAGTCGTCCAGTTCAGCGTGACCGTGGAGCTGGTGGTTTGCGGCTGATAGAGATAGGGCGTGGACGGGGGCGCGACGGTGGTGGATACCTCTAAAATATTGCTCCACGCGGAACTGCTGCTGCCCGCATCTGCTTTCAGGCGGAACTCATAGGCCTTGCCGGGGGACAGGCCCATGACAGTGGCGGCGACCGCATTCTGCAGGGGGGCGGGAGTGACGTCTTCCCAGAGTGATGCGCCCTGGAATCGTTTTTGCAGGGTGTAGCCCAGTTCAAGCGAGCGGTCCAGCCATTGCAGCGTGATGGACTGGGACAATGCCGATCCCGGGAAAAGGACCGGGGCGGGCAGCACCGCAGGTTGGGAAATGGAATAAAAAACCACTGCCCCGTCCTGTTGAACTACGATCTTTCCCGTGGCGGGATGGATCGTGCTGACCTTGGTGCTGGCAGGCATCCCGAGGATGATTTGTTTGGTGGAGGTGTCGAAAATCTGGGTTTCGCCAAGCGCCAACCGCCCATCCGCGGTGGTGGCATAGACCTCCTTCGACATCTTCCATTGCTCCACCAGATTGGCGTCGAAATGTGATCCATTCCAAAAGACGGCATTGCCCGTGCCGGAGACCACCACGGTACGGCTGCCGTAATAGGAAAAGCTTTCCACCCGCACTGCGGCCAGTTGGGTGAAGATATCCCCCGCGACATCCAGCTTATACACTTTGGCCCCGGAGCTGTTATTTTCCCCATGGTAGTAATAACGGCCGGTCGGATCAAACGCCCCGCCGCCTTCACGCAGACCGATCCCGCCGAGTTTCACTCCGGTTGTGGTATTGAAAATATTGACATCGACCCACTGGTCCTCTTCCTCGACGACAAGGCGTCCCGCGGCTCCCGCCGCGACGCGGTAAACATCGTTATTCCCGTAACCGGTCCCACCAAAAGCACTGAAGGCATAACTGCGCTCCTGCACCAAGGTGGTGCGGTTGAATGCTTTCAACTGACCTGGTAGCCAGTTCGGCACATAAATCCGATTTTCCAAGGGGTGGATGGCGAGGTCAGTCACCGAGGACCCCGCCGGGACCACCCGGTTGATGGTTTCAGTTCCGGCATCCAGCTCCAGCAGATAGGCAGTAGACGAAATGCCGGGATTGACTTCGCTGATGGCATATACCTTGTTCGAGACTGGGTCTGACTTGAGATGGGTGATGGCCAGGGCCTCGACCTTCAGTTTTACCGGCAGGGTGAAAAGAGTTCCCGTGCCATTGGATAGCGTGACCGTGGCGGGATGGATCCCGGGAGCCAGTGGAGCGGCGTTCAGCAGGATCGTCAGGGTGGATGGCGTGACGCCGGTGCTGGTTTCGAAGCTTACCCACGACTCACTGGCCGAGGCCTGCCAGGGCGTGCCGCCCGCTCCGGAATCGAGTGACACGGTGTGCTTGAAAGCGGAATGCCCCTGCACGGTGACCGCATCCAGCTTGGAAAGGCTGGAGGAGATCGGCGAGACGGTGAACGAAAATACGGCGCCCGGCACAGGTCCCGTGGGACTCATGGCATCCACCCGCCAGTAGTAGGTGGTGCTGTTGGCCAGCGGAATGCCTGTCAGGGAAAAGTTCGCCAAGGCACTGGTGCCCCGATACTCCGGCGCGGCAGTCGTGGCGGCGGTGACGGCTTCCCGGGTGTTCCCCAGATAGACCTGATAGGAATCAATCCCCGGCAGCGGGCTCCATTGCAGTCCGGGCGGCGGCAGAACGATCGACCCATCGGCGGGCTGCACGGTGCGGCCCAGCACGGCCGGCCCGATCGCGGCATAGAGGTCTTCAAAACTAAATTCCCTGGTGCCGGGATTATAAAGCACGAGCCGTGCGTAATCGGAAGTCACCGTCTGGACCGTGGTCGTGAAGGGCAGGGTAAACAACTTGTTGCCAGTGGCCGTTTCGTAGATGGCGGTGGAAGTGCAGGCGACCTCACCGCCGGGGCTGATCGCATACACGTCCGTGGGAAAGGTCTGCTGCGGGGGCGCAAGGCTGTCCGGAGTGACGCGCCAGAGCTTGGCGAAGACCGCGCTGTTGTCCGCGCTGATCAGGACCGGGGTCTCCAGCGGGTCGCGGGAGAGCGGAGTGGGATTGTTGGCGGAGGTCGTTTCGGCCAAGGTGAGCAATCCGGTGGGGGCCACGGTAAACCGGGAAAGATAGGAGCCGCCCCATCCGGCGGACCAGCCATACTGCGCCCAGGCCACCATGCGGGTAAAATCGGAGGTCAGGGCAAAGTCGCCGATGCCGTTGCCGGTGGCTCCATCCGAGAAAACCGTTTGCAGCACCGTGCCGGTCGTTCGGTCATAGACGCGCAGGACGGGCGCCCAGGAGCCGTCGGTATAATATAGAATGCGGCCCGGACCTATGGCGAGATTGGCGGAGGTCTCGGTGGTTCCCCAGTTGTCGAATTGCGGCAGAGTGATGGTTTCCTTGAGCTCGAGGGTCGTCAGGTCCACCACGGAGATGGACTCGTCCATAATGTTGAGGACCAGCAGCTCTGTGCCATCGGCCGACACTGCCATCCCGGTGGGCCGGCGTCCCACGGTCACACAACCCACCCTGGTGCCCAGCACCGGATCCAGGATCAGGACTGCCCCGGGGGCGATTCCCGGGGTTTGCAGCCCGTAGGTGCGGGAGCGGCCCGGATCGTCCAACAGTTTGAAGATATTCAATGGGGAGACCGCCGCCGTCACGTAAAGAGTTGCCGTATCCGATCCATGGGTCGCCGTGATGGTGGCCGTGGAGCTGGCATTGGTCAGGGTGGAAGTGGCAAAAGCCAGCACCAGTTTGCCCGCTGCATTGACCGAAGGCGTGACCCAAGGCGCATCCGATGCCACCTGCAGCAGGCTGGAATCAAACCCGGGTCCTGCCGGTGTGACCGCCACCGTCACCGGCAGGTGATTGCAGCCAGCGGCCACCGAGAGGTCCACCTGACTGACTCCGGTAGTGAAAGGGCTGCCCCAAATAGCCTCGTTTGCCCCAAACAGGCTCAGGCACAGGAAAAGGAGAGAAGGGAGTTTCATAGGCGGTGGCAAGAAAATGCTTCAGGCGGCCCCGGTCCCGTGCCCAACCCTCTTCGAAGTGGGGCATGGGCTACCGGGCCGGCGTATCCACCCGGGGCAGGGACGGGCGTCCCCAGCCTCCCGGTGCTTTCCCAAGCTAGCATTCAACTGTTCCCAATGCAAGCTGCGCCCCCAACCATTCCGCATTCTCCCGGGCTTCCGTCACCGTCATCACCTGCCAGTCAAACCGGGTTGGGGCCTGTCTTGCGGGTGGGGTGGAGGGCATGGATTCCGCTGGGGCAGCCGATTCCTCCCGACGTGAGCGGGCGGCGTCCTGGCAGGGTGATGACAGGGGCAAGGCAGGAATTGATGAAACGCCAGATGGGCTGGCCGTGGGCGTCGTGATCCAGCAGGACGACGGCACAGGCGCCGCAGCCGCCTTAGGCACAACCTTCCTTGGCGCCGGTGAGGAGCGGTCCGGTCATGCAGTGGGTGATTCCTTAAAGGGAGGCGATTGGCGAGAGATTTAGGGATGGGAGAGGGAGAGGAGGAGGGGTTGTCCGGTGCCGCGGGGAGTGGGTGAGAAGTTCATCAAAGTCAAAAACGGGCCATCCCTCCAGGGTGCGAGCTTGCATTTTTTTGGTTTATCCCGAAGATGACATCATGAAACGAACCATTGGAATTTTAATGCTGGTGATGGGTTTGCTGTCGGCAGGCCTGATGGCAGCGGCGAAGAACACCGGCCCATTCATCGCGATCCATCCAGAAGGAGCGGAGGATGAAGGGCAACGCATGGTGCGGCCGGACGAACAGGGCGGCGAGACGCGGTGGTATCGGATTTCGCCGGAAGTAAGCGGCCGGCATTTTTCGGGATTTACTCCCTTTCTGTCGGAGGATGGCCTCACCTACGGAGCCGCCTTGTATTTGAATGATGAGGGAACGCGGGCGGTGCAGGTGATGTGCTCCACCTTCCAGGGGAAGCTGGCGAGGATCATTGTGAATGGCCGGCCGGTGGATACCGTGCGGATCGATCGGGCCCCAAGGGACCGGCGCATCATCATCTGGAGTGGGCTGACGCCGGAGGATTTCAAGGCCTTTGAGAAGAGCCGCAAGCTGAAGCGCGTCGGTGGGGAATTGCCCCAGCAGTAATCCACCGCGGCATGAGTTCTGAAAAAGGATTGCGTCGGTGGAACGCGGGGTTGGTCCTGGTGGGGTTGGCGGCGCTTTTCTTCTGGATGGGCAGAAAACCGGCGCGGTCCCCTGAAGAGGCGGCCGAGCCCGTCGTGGCCCCGGTGATGATACCTGCGCCCGCCGTGCCGGAGCCTGCCAGGGAAGGGCCTCCGGATACCCCGCCCATAGTGATGGAGCCGACATTGCCGGGTCCGGGGGTGGAAAAGCCCCTGTTGGAGTTTTCGTTGCCGACGGACAACCAGTCGATCTATACCAGTCAGCCGGACCAGTTTTTCATGTTCGTGGATCGCTACACCCCGGAAGGGCAGGTTCAGGTATGGGAAGGTGGATCGTATGGATTTGTCCGGAACCCGCGGCAGACCGCGCAGGGGACCGTTTTCACCAAATTCCATGAGGGCATTGATATCGCTCCGGCGGTGCGTGATGCGAAGGGCGAGCCGCTGGATGAAGTGCGGGCCATCGCGGACGGGGTGGTGGCCTACGTCACCAGTTCATCGCGCACCAGCAATTACGGAAACTACGTGGTGCTGCTGCATCAGGTGGGCACCACGGGAGTCTATTACAGCTTGTACGCCCATTTAAAAAGCATCTCCGCATCAGCGGGGCAGACGGTGGGAAGGGGCCGTCCGCTGGGAATGCTGGGATATACCGGGTCCGGGATCGACCGGCGCCGCGCCCATGTTCACTTGGAAATTGGTTTGGTTATTTCAGAGCGGTTTGATGAATTCAATGCCAAGTCGAAAGGCCTCGCCAATCCGCATGGCAACTATCATGGGTCCAATTTGATCGGGCTGAACGGATCGGAGTTTCTGGCGGCCAATCATGCCGATCCGCTGCTGATGCCCGACCAGTTTCTCGGGAAACAGGAAGTCTATTACAAAGTCCTCGTGCCCAACCGCGGGCAGGAGTTGGAACTGGTGGAGCGGTATCCCTGGCTGCGGCAAAAGGGGCCGGCGGCCGCCTCCTGGGAAATCAGCTTCACCGGCCCCGGGGTGCCTGTCTCCATCGCCCCGGCAGCGCAGACCGCCACCTTCGCGACCGTCTCGTGGGTGAAGCCGTTTGGCGGCTACCATTCGTGGAACACCCGATCCATGCTGGGCGGCAGCGGCAATACCGCGACGCTGACCGTCGAGGGTAATCGTATGCTGGCATTGATGGCAGGAGATTTCTGAGGCGGACGACGCCAGCAGTTGAGCCTGACCTCGGAAGCGGGAGCGCCGGGAGATTTCCCATTCGTAAAACATCGGGGCTCAGGGTCGGCGTTGATTGGATCATTTGATTTTGATGATTGTAGTGAATTTCTCTATCAAATAAGAGGTCTCCCCCGGTCTGATCCTTGGCCAAACTTTCCCTTCAGTGAAAAGAATTCTTGTGGTGGAAGATGGCGGTCTGGAGGTGGAGTGCGAACAGATGAAGGGGGACGGGGCCTTGGAAGTGTTCAGTAAACCGATGGAGGACGGTGCGGCGGAATTGATGCCAGCCTGGCCGGGCGGGTCTTTCAACGGGTCGCTGATGGTGCGGCGATTACCGGAACCGGTGATTTGGCGGCAAGGCCGGCGCCCCAGGGATGCCACGATACTTCGAGATCCGCCACGATGGCCACACTGCGCAAGGCATCGGACAGGCTGACGTGGCGCAGATCCAATGTCACCCGGGCCGGCCGGACCGGGCCGCGCAGCACGATAAGCGGTCCCCTGGGGCGGTCGGCTTTGAGTTGCAGCCATTGCAGGGCTTCCGGCACGGAAATGTTATCAAAAGAGAGCCGGGTAATCACCTGCTCCTGGGCGGCGGCCTGGATTGCCTTCACTGCCGTGGCCCGGGCCAGTTCCATTTTGTCCGGGAAGGTGGGATTGGCGGTGACGGACAGGCCTTTGGTGTGCCACGCGATCCGCACATCGCCAGCGAAGGCCACGGCATCGATGAAGTCCCTCATGGGAAGATTCTCCACCGATAGACTAATCGTGCGGTCCAAGGCATCCGCCGGCAGATCCATCACCAGGGCGATGGCTCCTCCGCCGGCTTTCTCCATCTCCCGGCGGGTCACTTCCAAGGCGTCGGCGAGGGAAACCGCTTCCAGTTTTACGGTCCTCACGATGGCTTGCTCAGCGATCTTTTGCGAACGGGGGCGGGCGGCCCATTGGGCTTCGGCATGGCGGATCTGGGCCATATAGATCTGCGCCAGATCAAAGTCCGGTTTGGCAAGGAGCACTTTGGCAAAGGCGATTTTGGCTTTGGCGAGGTCGCCTTTGTTGAAGGCCCGGCGCCCGGCTTCATAAACCTGCGTCAAATCCTCCTTTCCCGGATCGGCCCCGGCCATTCCCGTGAACATCATCACCGGCCCCATCAGAGCCGCCATCAGTGGCAGAGTTTTGGATTTCATAACCAGACGTGGGAATATCCCGCGCACCGGTAGCCTGCCAAAAGTCCGGGAGTTCCTGCAAGCTTATTTTCAGGAGATTTTATTAATTGTTATAATATAGCATTAAAAATATGAGCAGCCCGGCCTGGTCCCGTGTCGGCTTCCCTATTACGGGGGGCCGTGGACTTTGCCGGAGAGGCGCGGAGAAGGGACGGATTTGCCATAGCGGCCCCTCCTGCTCTGCGGCCCTGCCGTTCCCCTTTCAGCCACCAGCGGCACGGCAGGGACTTTCCCGACATCGAGTCCCGGAACCGCACCATAGGCGACAAAGCGGGCTTTACTGTCGGCGGAGGGGAGCCGGAAATCGAACACGCTCACCCCGTTCTGGCGTTTTCCCTGGTACGGGCGGCCATCGCTGGCCCCGAACATGACCGGCTTCCCGGCCTTGGTCCTGCCCAGATAAATCATGACGTGGCTGATGGGCAGGGCGCGGGCGCCCGTATCGTAGGTGCCGCTCCAGAAGAGGAGATCCCCAGGCTTGAGTTTGGCCAGCATGGGATCAGACAGGGCCGGGATGCCGGTGACCGGAGTCAGCTTGCCGGCCGCTTTAACCCATCGGTAAAAGTCACCAGATTGGCGGGGGACTTCCTTGATGCCGGAGGCTTCGAGCACGTGGTGGATGGTCCCGGAGCAGTCCATGCCTCCTTGAGCGGGATCGGCTGAGCCAAATTGATATCCGAGTTTTCGCGACGTCAGACTCAGGGCGTAGGCGATCAGTTTTTGCAGAGGCTCCGGCCACTTGGCAGAGCCGACGAGGTCGTTCAGAGTGAGGGATGAGGTGACCGTTTCTGCGGCCTGGAGAGGCAGTGGCGCAAGGGCAAGCCATCGCAGCACCGTGCGGCGGGAGACCGGGATGGGGGGAGGCGCCACGGTCCATTAGAACGCAAAACGGCGTCATCTGCAAGGATGACGCCGTTGGAATGGGGGAAGGACTCCCGGTGGATCAGGTCGTAGGCACGCTGGCGAGGGTCGCGAGGATGCGGGAGGCGATCTGGTAGGGATTGCCCTGGGAATTCGGACGACGGTCTTCGAGGTAACCCTTCCAGCCCGCATTCTTGAAGCTGTGCGGCACGCGGATGGAGGCGCCGCGGTCAGCGACCCCCCAGCTGAATTTGTCGATGGATTGGGTCTCATGCAGGCCGGTGAGGCGCATGTGGTTGTCCGGGCCGTAGACGGCGATGTGCTCTTCCTTGAACTTGTCGAAGGCGGCCATCAGCTTGTCGAAGTATTCCTTGCCGCCCACTTCGCGAAGGTAGGTGGTGGAGAAGTTGGCGTGCATGCCGGAGCCGTTCCAGTCCGTGGCGCCGAGGGGCTTGCAATGGTATTCCACGTCGAGCGCGTATTTCTCGCAAAGGCGCTGCAGGATGTAACGGGCGACCCACATTTCGTCGGCGGCCCGCTTGGAGCCTTTACCGAAGATCTGGAATTCCCACTGACCTTTGGCCACTTCCGCGTTGATGCCTTCGTGGTTGATGCCGGCATCCAGACAGATATCGAGGTGCTCCTCTACGATCTGGCGGGCGATGTCACCCACGTTGGAGTAACCGACGCCGGTGTAATATGGGCCTTGGGGAGCGGGGTAACCCCCTTCTGGGAATCCGAGCGGACGACCGTCCTGGTAAAGGAAGTATTCCTGCTCGAAACCGAACCATGCGCCGGGATCGTCGAGAATGGTGGCGCGGTCGTTGGACGCGTGCGGGGTGCCATCCGCATTGTAAACTTCGCACATGACCAGTACTCCATTTTTGCGGGTGGAATCGGGGAAAACGGAAACGGGAACGAGCACGCAATCCGAGCTGCCACCGGGGGCCTGCTGGGTGGAACTCCCGTCAAAACCCCACTTGGGAAGTTGGTCGAGGGTTGGGAAGGCTTCGTAATCCTTGATCTGGGTTTTGCTGCGGATGTTGCGGACGGGTTGGTAGCCGTCGAGCCAGAGGTATTCGAGTTTGTATTTGGCCATGGTGATTGCTGTTATGGATCGGGTGTGGTTGGTTCGGTCTCGTGGCGGACCGGGAGAGCGGCCAATCGTTTGACCACGGCTCCCGGCGGCCAGGTGCCGAATTAGCACGACTAATGCCGGGAGACGACGGAAATCACAGGTTTTGGCGAATTTTTTTCATAGATGGGCCCAGGAGGGACTCCATCTTGGAGAAAACGCGGGAAAATCCGGGACGCACTTCCGCTGGCGGGAGTGGGAGGGGTGTGTTTGGTGCCCCAACGCGTTCCCCGTCCGCAGTCTCCGGCATGGTTTTCACCTCCCACGTTTTCCTTTTTTATTTCCTCCTGCTTTCGCTGGCGGCTTATTACGCGGCTCCGTTGCGCTGGCGGCATCCGGTCCTGACGGTGCTGAGTTATGTTTTTTATGGATGGTGGAGCCCTTGGTTTGTCCTGCTGATGGGAGCGGGCACGGTGGTGGATTATTATTGCGGGACCCTCATTTCCTCTCCGGGAGCCAGCGGCCGGCGGCGGCGCACGGGATTGTTGATGAGCGTGATCTCGAATCTACTCGTACTGGGTTTCTTCAAGTACGCAGCCTGGGGGATGAATACGGCGTCTTCCCTGCTGGAGATGATTGGGGTGGCAGGGTTCGCTCCTCCGGACTTTATCCAACGTATCGTCCTCCCGGTCGGCATCTCCTTTTATATCTTCCAGTCGATGAGTTATTGCATTGACCTCTACCGGCGGGAGGCGCCGCCCGCCCGGTCGCTGGGGGATTTCGCCTGTTTTGTCAGTCTGTTTCCCCAGCTCGTGGCGGGCCCGATTGTCCGGTATGGCAGCATTGCGGACCAATTGCGGGGCCGTCCCCATAGCATCGAAGCCTTCACCATGGGGGTGGCCCGGTTTTGCCTGGGTTTCAGCAAGAAGATTATCCTCGCCGACCCCATGGGGGTGCTGGCGGATGCGGCTTTCGGGGCCGGCCCGGGATCGCTGGGGATGGCGTCGGCCTGGCTGGGGATCGTGGCTTATGCGTTCCAGATCTATTTTGATTTCTCGGCCTACAGCGACATGGCGATTGGCCTCGGGCGGATGTTCGGGTTCCGGTTCATTGAGAATTTCGATTCGCCCTACCGCTCGGCCAGCCTGACGGAATTCTGGCGGCGGTGGCACATTTCGCTCAGCACCTTCTTGCGCGATTATCTTTACATTCCCCTGGGCGGCAACCGGAAGGGGCCGTCCCGCACCTATGTGAACCTGATGACGGTGATGCTGCTGGGCGGGCTGTGGCACGGGGCTTCCACCACCTTTCTGGTCTGGGGCGGGATTCACGGCCTGATGCTGGCACTGGAACGGTGGCGCGGGAAAAAACCGCTCTACGGCCCGCTGCCGCGGCCGCTGCGCACCGGCTTGACCTTTGGGGTGCTGCTGGTGAGCTGGGTGTTCTTCCGCTCGGATAACTTTGGAACTGCCAGCCGGTATCTGGGGGCCATGTTCCTCGGCAACGATGGTGGCAACGCCGCCGCTCCACTCCTGACCTCGCAGTTGGCGGCGCTGCCAAATCTGTTGTGGTTGGCGGCCTGTGCCATCGTGGTCTGGCTGGTGCCCAATAGTGAGGTGGTGCTCCGGCGGCTCACGGTCTGGAAGGTGGGGGCCTGCCTGGCCGGTTTTGTGATCAGCCTGGGTCTCATGTTCGCCCAGGGATACAGCCCGTTCCTTTATTTTCAATTCTGACGCATGAAAGGAATCCCGCCCGCGGCCCTGCCGCCTCCTGAATTTCCGCCGGAGCAGAACCAGCTCAGCCGGCGTGCCGCGTGGGTGCTGACAGCCATCTTTCTGCTGCTGCTGGGAGTGCCTCCGCTGCTGGATGGACTGCCGGGCCGGGTCCGGGAATTTGCCGTGGCCGCTGCCGGCAAGGGCAGCTCCCAGCCGGTCGCGGAACGGCTGCGCGGTTTCGATGCCAGCGTGGCCACCGCCGGCTTTACGGACAGGCCGCGTCAGTTGACCCAGCAGATCCTGACGGATTTCCTGGGCAAGGGGAATGACCGGGTGCTCATCGGTCAGAATGGCTGGTTGTTCTACCGGCCGGAAATACAGGCCCTCACCGGTTATGGGCCGCTGCAGCCGGAGCCGCATTCGGTGTCGCGTGATCCGGCGTTGTTGGACTGGGAGGCGCCACTGGAGCCGATCCGGGAATTTGCCGCCCAGCTCAAGGAACGGGGCGTCGCGCTCTGGCTGGTGCCGGTGCCCATGAAGCCAACGATCTATCCGGAAATGCTGGGGGGAGCGGCGGTGGCGGCTCCGGTCCGGCATCGGGACGCGCCGCGGCTTTTTGAGCAACTGGAGGCGGCCGGGGTGCGGGTGATCGATCCGGCTCCTATGCTATTCGAGGCTAAATCCGCGGTGGGTTCCGAGGCGGCGGCTCCGGACACCCGGCTCTATCTTCCTGACGATACCCACTGGAGTAGCCGGGGCATGACTCTGACCGCCGCCATGCTGGCGGATCAGGTGAAACAGCAGAAGTGGTGGACTTTTTCAAACGGACCCGAGTGGCAGGTCCGGCCTGCCATCAGTGCGGCCGGTCATGGAGACCTTGTTGACAAACTCGGGCTCCAGGAGCCCGACCGCTGGCAGCTTCCCCGCGCCGAGCCGTTACAGGTGGTGGAGCTTCCGGAAGGCGTGGCCTCCGCCATCGACCGTGCTTCCCCGGTGGTGGTGCTGGGCGATTCCTTTGTGAATATTTTCGATGATGCCGGGCTCGGTTTTGGCTTGCCCGGCGGGGGGCTTTCCAGCCGGGCCGGGTTGGCTTGGCATCTGGCCGCCCGGTTGGGAACGGCCCTGGATGTCCACGCGGTGAATGGGGAGGGCGCCAGCGGGGTCCGCCGTTGGCTGGGGCAGCGGGGGGAAACGGTGGTGCGTTCCAAGAAGCTGGTGATCTGGGTCATCGCCGAACGTGATCTTTTCCTGAGCCGCAGCGTGGCCAAGGCCAACCGCATCAGCTGGGACCGGGTCAGCTTTGCCCCGGATCCCCCGGCGGCGCCGGACCAGCCGGCGCTCCACGCCGGGCCGGTCATGGTGGAGGCGGAGGCGGTGGAGAAATCCGATCAGGCTGATCCCCGCCGGGCCAACTACGACAATGCGCTCTACACCGTGAAATACGAAGTCCGCAAGGTATTGTCAGGACCGGCGCCGGCAGGGGCTTTTGAAGTGGTGCACTGGCATTTCAAAAAACGGGAGCTGCAGCCCACGTCCCGCATTGAGGCGGGCCGTACCTACCGCTTGAAACTGGAGCCTTGGAGCAGCCATCCGGAATTGCAGCCGATCAACCGGGAGGAGCTTGGCGAGGCGGAACCGGCCTGGTGGGCGGAGTCTGTCGAAGCCGTTCCCTGACGGATGCCGGGCAGGCGGAATTTCTGGCATTGCCGGGCATTTTGGCTAAACTCCAACGTCATGGCCGCTCATAACCCGCCCCTGCCTCCGCCGCCCCCCACCCATCCCAATCCCCGGGAGATCGCGGAGGAGCGTTTTATTCTGGCTTCGCCGGATGGCCGGTTCATTGCCGGACCCAACAGCCGGTGGGAGGAACTCAAGAATCTGTGGTTCATCTTTCTTGATTTCTTCCGGGCTCTGCGCACTTTTCATTTTGTGGGCCCCTGCGTCACCGTTTTCGGTTCCGCCCGGATCAAGGAGGGGCATCCGTGGTATGAGAAGACCCGGGAAGTGGCCGGGGAAATCTCGCGTCTGGGTTTCACGGTGATGACCGGCGGCGGTCCCGGGATCATGGAAGCAGCCAACCGGGGGGCGCGGGAGGCCGGGGGGCGCAGTGTCGGCATCAACATCATGCTGCCTTTTGAACAGACCGTGAACCCCTATCTTGATGCCAGTGTCAACATGCGCTATTTCTTCACGCGCAAGACCCTGATGATCAAATACAGTTATGCCTTTGTGGTCATGCCGGGCGGCCTTGGCACCATGGATGAGATGTTCGAAGCCCTCACCCTGATCCAGACGAGGAAACTGCACTTTTTCCCGGTCATCCTGATCGGGGTGGAATACTGGGGGCCGATGATGAGCGCCATCCTGCGGATGCGGGACGAAGGGCTGATCAATCCTGCAGATCTTGAATTGCTGACCCTGACGGATTCCATCCCCGAGGCCATCGCGGTGCTGAAGGAGAAGGCGATTATTGAATTCAATCTCCGGAAGGTGCGGCTACCCACTTGCCAGCCTCTCCTGGGCGAGCGGGGGTTGCGTTGAGGGCCAGGCAGGAAACCGGGCGCAGCGCAGCCTGGCAAGGCTGGTTTCCGCAGGATGGCGGGGGACGTCTGCGCGGTGAGGAACATGACTTTCCCGTCGTGACTCCAGGTCAGGGTTTTCCAACCATGGGAGCTGGCGGGGAGTGGCGTGCTGAGATCGGCGGGCAGGGCATCGTCCTGTCGCTGGGGACGGCGGCATGGCAGGATGAGACGGGCTTCTTCGGGGTTCATGACCGGGCCTCCTTTCGGGATGGGGATTGCATGGGAATAATATTGGAAACCGGCCGGGCCACGGGGCGGTCCTTCATCTTTTCCCGGAGCATGGCTTTGCCCCGCCAGAGGCGGGACATCACGGTGCCTTCCCGAATCTCCAGGATCGTGACGGTTTCCTGATAGGAGTGATCCTCCAGGTAAAAGAATACCAAGGGGGTACGGAACGTTTCATCGATTTTCCGGAGCGCGCTCATGACTTCGGAGGATTCGAGGGACCGGACCGCCTCTGAACTGATCGAAGGGAGCTTCAATTCCACGCCGGAAAGCTCATCGTGGGGAAAACGGGTGACATGACGGCGGCGGTTGAGGAAAAGCCGGTAGAGGGTGGTGAAGAGCCACGATTTGACCTTCGCCGAATTGCAGAGTTGCCCGCCTTTTTGGGTCCCGCGCAGAAACGTCTCCTGGGTCAGATCATTGGCATCAGCCTCAGTAGGGGCGAGACTGTAGGCAAATCGATAAAGGCTCTGATAATGGCGATCGACGAGGGCGTGGTGAAATCCATCCGAGGTCCAGCCAATCCAGCGGGTGGGATAGTCCCCGTTTTTTGGGGACTGTTGATTTAACTTCCCACGCCGGTCCGGTAAGGCCGTGGGGAGGAGCCGGGCAGGCGTGCCGTGCCATGAGGCAGATAGGATAAAAAAATTGATCAAGCCTGGGATTTTGTCCCGTGGTGTGAGGATGAAAAGTCATTCCATGAAAAAGTCCTCCGCGCTCCCGGCCGGAGGATGGGCCGGATTGCTGGGCGCCCTGATTTGGGCGGGGCCGCCCATCCTCGCGGCGGAGCCGTGCCGCATCCAAGTAGTGGAGCAGGGCACCGGTTGGCCGGTGCCGCTGGTGGATCTGCAGACGACCCACGGCGAGCGTTTCATCACCGACAATGACGGGGTGGCCGCTTTTGATCTTCCGGAGGCGATGGGCCGCGAGACGTGGCTGACGGTGCAGGGCAATGGTTATGGGGTGGCCGCTGATGGGTTTGGTTATGAAGGCGTCCGTTTTACCCCGCAGCCGGGAGGGCAACACCGTATCGAGGTGAAACGGAGGATTATCGCCAAGCGTCTGGGCCGCCTCACCGGGGCGGGGCTGTTCGCGGAAAGCCAGCGGTTTGGCGAACACCTTGACGTGCCGGAATCCGGCATCAATGGTTGTGACAGCGTCCAGAATGCGGTGCACCGCGGGAAGATGTTCTGGACCTGGGGCGATACCACCCTGCCAGGTTATCCGCTGGGGGTTTTTGACATGACGGGGGCCACCACCCCGGTACTGCCACTGGCCTCGTGGGAGCCTCCCCTGAAGCTGTCGTTTGATTATTTCCGGGATGCCAAAGGCAAACCCAAAGGGCTCGCCAAAATGCCTGGAGCCGGGCCGACCTGGGTTTCCGGGGTGGCCAGCCTGCCGGACCACACCGGCACGCCCCGACTTGTGGGGACCTACATCAAGGTGCGGAATTACCTCGAAGCCTATCAATGCGGGCTGTGTGTCTGGGACGACACGGCGGAGCGGTATGACCTGCTGCGGGTGATTTGGGACAAGAGTGAGGCCCGCCTGGAACGTCCGCCGGTACCGGACGGGCATCCGGTGCTCTGGAAGGACGCTGCCGGGAAGGAGTGGGCCTTGTTCGGTAATCCTTTCCCCAATTTCCGCTGCCCCGCCACCTTCGAGGCGTGGCAGGATGCCTCCACCTGGGAGGTGCTCAAACCGCAGGAATCAGTGGCCGATGCCGGAGGCGGCCCCGCCGTGCGCCCGCATACGGGATCAATCGCCTGGAACGCCCTGCGTCAGCGTTGGGTCACCGTCTTTATGGAAGCCAAGGGCAAACCGTCTGCCTTCGGGGAACTATGGTATGCCGAGGCCCCCGCGCCCACCGGGCCGTGGGGGCCGGCGGTGAAAATCCTGACGCATCAGAACTACACCTTCTACAACCCGCGGCTGCATCCCGAGTTCACCCCGGCGGATTCACCGGTGTTGCTATTTGAGGGGACCTACACCACTGAATTCGCCGACCGTCCCGTGGTCACCCCGCGTTGGAACTACAATCAGATCCTCTACCGGCTTGACCTTGATGACCCGGCCCTGCGGGGTGCCCAGGGGCAAGCCAAGGCCCCGCCCGGTGCCCCGGTCCGATAAAATTCCTCCCCGGGCCGCCCTTGATTGTGCCTTGCATGAAGGGATCCGGCCATGGATGGAATCCATTCTTTTTCCGCTCATTCCACCCACCTCCCCCTATTTGTTATGAATATCGCCAAGATGATGCAGCAAGCCCAGCAGATGCAGAGTAAAATGCAGGTCGTGCAGGCCGAGTTGGCCGCGCGCACCGTGGATGCCAGCGTGGCCGGCAAAGTAAGCGTCACCGCCAATGGCGCCGGGGATGTGCTCTCGATCCGCATCGACCCCTCGGTGGTGAATGCCGCGGATGTCGAGATGCTGGAGGATCTGGTCCTGACTGCGGTGCGTCAGGCGATTGCCAAGGGCCGGGAGATGGCAGCTGAGGAAATGAAGAAGGTCACCGCCGGTATGGGCTTGCCTCCAGGCATGGGATTCTGAGCGGCCTGAACGCTTAGTCCACCCCGCCGGATTCGATCCAGGCGGCAGCTTTGGCATAGCTGCACTGCGTCAGGTAGTGTTTCAGCCGCGGCGGGAGGTTGGCGCCCAGCCGGTGGTGTTCCGCCACCAGCGCTTCGGAAACTTCCTGCAGGGCCCGCAGGTGTGCCGCCGCATCGCGGTCGCGCCAGGCATGGTCTGCGATCACGGCGGAGCGATGCTGGAGCAGGTCCATCAGGGGGAGGTAGGTCGGGTCGGCAGTCATGGGGAAAGTCAGGGGACGGGGTGATCAGGAATGGCGGGGCTTCCGGTGGTTCAGCGCCCAGCACCAGAAGGGCAGGTTCACCCAGAAGAGGAAGAGGGCCCATTTGTTGTAGAAGAACCCAAGATTCATCAGGTCCGAGATCATCACGTGCATGGTGATGATGCTGAGTCCGAATAGCGCCATCAGGCGGCGGTTCCACAATCCGAAAAAAGCAAAGAGTTCCAGAAATAATCCGCCCCCGAAAAGCACTCCTGCCAGATTGGGGTGCTGGCCTACCCACGCGGCCATGGCATCCAGTGACGTCTGGGCCGGCATGATCAGGGTGTCGTGGTATTCGTTGAGCCGGTTCTTCTCAAATTGCAGCGGCAGATTCCGTACCTCCGACAACCACGCCCCATCTGACCGCCAGAGCTTGGAAATGCCGGAGACCACATACCCCATGGCCATCATTTGCAGGATCGTGTAAATCTGGCGCGAGCGGAAAGATTGCGCGGCGATTTCGATGGAATCCGAGGCCCGCCGGAAGCCCGTGGCAGGATGCCGCACCAGATGCCGCAGCCATTCCCAGTCTTCCAGCCGCGCCGCCACCAGGCCCCGCCAGCCGTTGCGGCGCAACGCCTGGTAGTCGCGGTAGAGGCACGCCATCACTTCACCGAGCAACATCAGCCCGATCAGATTGGTGGTATGGTGCGAGCCGCCGCCGCCGCCCTGACTGTTGGCTAACGTGCCGACCGCCGTATGGAGCACCAGCAGTCCCGCCGCTCCGGCCAGGGGAGCGATCCCCAGGGCCAGGAGCAGGGCAAATGCCCCCAGCAGCGGTCCCATCCAGCCGGGAGTGGCTGGATTTCCAAGCCAAGTCAGATCAAAGAATTTCGCAATCCCCACCGGCGAGGGCTGTTCGTGGTAAGGCAGGCCCGCCGGGGTGGCCTGCACCGCAAACCACGCCAGGGCCGCACGCATGATCCACCATTCGAAGGCCATGTAATCCACATGACCCGCCTCAAACCGGAACCATTTTTTCCAATGCATCCCCATGGCCTACACTGCTTCCCGTGCCGCGACAATCCTGGAAAAGCTCCGTTGAACAGGGTGCTGCTGCCGGCTTTCCCTCCGCCACGGTTTTTGACTGCCGCTGGCGCGGAGCAAACCCGGGTCGGGAAAGTCAGCCTAACGCCAACGCGGGCGGTAAATGGGGGGGCATCGTGGGATCATTCCTTCCTGAAAAAGGTCTTGGCACATCACGACCGCTTCCTATGCTTGGTGAGGCCTCCCCTCATCCCTCATCCCTCATCCAGCCTCATGCTCCGCCCCCGCAAAAAATACACCGTTTACGACCTCCAGCAGCTGAAAGGCAAGCGGGTCCTGACACACATCCACGTCAAATCCCCGGAGGAAGCTGCGGCGGCGGCCGAGGCCGGAGTCGATCTCATGAGCTGCAGTTTCGACAGTCCGGAGTCCCAGGCGCGCCTGCCCGCCCTCGTGGCTGCCGCGCCCCACAGTTTCCTTTCCGCTGCCACCCCGCACGGGTTGGCTTCGCCGGAGGAGGCGATCCGGGTGGGTTTCCGCGCGCTCGAAGCCGGGGCCAGCTCGGTGTATTGCTCCGCCAGTCCGTTCATCATCGAAGCCATGGCCCGCGAAGGCATTCCCGTCGTCGGACATCTCGGCCTGGTCCCACGTCATGTCACTTGGACCGGCTATCGCGCCATCGGCCGCACCGTGGAGGAAGCCCGGGAACTGCACCGGCGCATGAAGGAACTGGAGAATGCCGGAGCCTACGCGGCGGAACTCGAGGTCGTGCCTCACAATCTGGCGCGCTTCTTGTCTTCCCAGACCAAGCTGATCCTCATGTCACTGGGCTCCGGCAGTGGTTGCGACACCCAGTTCCTCTTCTCGGACGATATCCTCGGCGACTACGACGAACGCCTCCCGCGCCACGCCAAGGCCTACCGTAATTTCGCGGACGAACACCGCCGCCTCCAGCAGGAACGCATCGCCGCCTTCAAGGAATATATCGCCGACGTGCAGGAATCCCGCTTCCCCGACCGCTCCCACCTCGTGGAGATGGAGGCGGCCTGCCTTGAGGAAGTGGTGCGGTCCCTGACTGGTGCGCCGCCTCCGGCGTGAATGCCGGCAGGGCAGGGGGCCGGGACGGGCCTCCCGGGGAGGATTGCCAACGCCATGCAAGTCAGATGCCAGAGCCAAGCCCGCCCGCCCGGAGCTACTTGCCGGCGGATTTCCGCCGCAGCCCGGCCAGCCCGGCGAATGCTAGTCCAAACAGGGCGAAAGTGGTGCCACCATCAGGAACGGCAGCAGAGGGCCGGCTGGCGGTGAAGGAAAAGTTATCGATGGCCAGACCGTGGTCATTAAGGTTGTCGTTCTTTTCCACCCAGCGAAGCCACAAGGTGTCAGCGACAGCCCAGGACAGACTGGACACAGAACCAC
>CAIZWU010000157.1 GCA_903936775.1 uncultured bacterium
AGTCATCTCGACGTGACCGGTCACGACTCCTCCGCGGAGGACTTCGAGCGTCACGGTGGAGTTTAGCGGATCGAGATCGAGGTAGCCGTCGATCGAAATGAAGTCGCGGGCAGGGAAGACGCTGATGGCATGGGTGCCCAGCGTCGGGGTTGGGGTGGGCGGGACCACCTGCGCCTGAGCGCTCAGAGCGCCGCCGCTGAGAATCGCCCATCCGGCCACAGCCGGGAAGACGGAAGCCAGCCAGGATGACCGCGCTGATTTTATGGAAGTTTTCATTTCTGAACGGAATTTGCTTTTCGCAGATGGGGTCATTGGCGGGACCGGGAACGGGGAGAGGGGGGCTGATTCGGGATAGACCGCCGGAAAAATCCAGTGCGCGGAGGGGCACCGAAGCAGGTTTCAGGAGCGGCTCAGCAGAGGAGATTGGCGGCCAGAAAGGAGATGCTGGCGGGCACGCTGCTGATGGTGGCCACGGGATGCAGGTTTTCGAGGGAGGCGCTTTTGGTGGTGGGATTGTTCATGGCGGTAGCAGCGCTATTTTGGAAATAGTATTACAAGACATAAATACTTCAACCCGCGATCATGGAAATTATAAAAAATAGTTTAAGATTAAGAATGCAGGTCCGAAATCAAATCGAATCCGGGATTTGAGCCGTTGGCGCTGGATTGATTCCCGGGTTTGGGTGGTGTTTTTGGTGAATTTTCTCACTTTTGGGCTGGTGGGGATTCGGAACACCTGCGGATCCTTGGCCGCTGGTCAGGAATCGGAATCCAGCTGCCCAGGCGGTGTCGCCGGGGATGCCGGTTATCCGCTGGCTGCGGGGCGGGGGCGGGCGGTCTTCAGGCGGAGGTTGCGGTCAGGGCGGCCGCCCGGACAGGCAGGCGGGGCAGGGCCCCGGTGCCCAAGGCCGGGAGGAGATCGACCTCGTGGGCTCTGGAAGGAAGTTGCTTTTCACGGAGGGAGTCATGGGCGGGGCCGGCAACGGGGGCAGAGCCGGGCTGACCTCTTCGGCGCAGTTGGCAGCGCGTCGGCGAGCGCCCGTCCTCGCCACGCCCAGCCCCTTGCTGCGTCAGGAGAGTTGCTGGGAAACCGTGGTTGACATTCCAACCCCCAATCAGAGGATTCAAAGAATGACCCCGCCGCAAAAGCAATTTTCCCGGAACCGCGGAGCGTCCCGAAAGCAAGTTCCCCTCACTTTAAACCAAGGCGAGTCCCATGATCCCACCTGAGCACGACGCCCCTGCGGCGCATGACGAAGACACCAAACAACTGCATGCCATGGGTTACGCCCAGGAGCTGGCGAGGCGCATGAGCGGCTTCTCGAACTTCGCGATTTCCTTTTCGATTATCTGCATCCTGTCCGGAGGGATCAATTCACTGGCTCAGGCCACTTCCGGGGCCGGCGGCGCTGCCATCGGCATCGGCTGGCCCCTGGGCTGCCTGATATCCGCCGTCTTCGCCATCGCCATGGCGCAGATTGCTTCCGCCTATCCGACCGCGGGCGGCCTCTACCATTGGGGCTCGATCCTGGGCAACCGCTTCACCGGCTGGCTGACGGCCTGGTTCAACCTGCTTGGCCTGGTGACGGTATTGGGTGCCATTAATGTTGGCACCTACTACTTCTTCCTGGGCGCGTTTGGGGCCGCGTTTGGCATCACTGACTCGATGGGCACCCTGGTGGTTTTCCTTGCTATCATTACTGGCGTGATGGCCCTGATCAACCACTTTGGGATCGGGCTGACCGCCAAGCTGACGGACTTCTCGGGTTACCTGATCTTCGCCACGGCCATCGGGCTGACAATTGCTTGCCTGGTCTATGCGCCCAGCTACGAGTTTGGCCGCCTGTTCACTTTCTCCAATTACTCGGGCGAAGCGGGCGCCAATGTCTGGCCCCCGGTTTCGAATGGCTGGGTGTTCGCGCTGGGCCTGCTGCTGCCGATTTACACCATCACCGGTTATGACGCCTCAGCGCACACGGCCGAGGAAACCAAGCAAGCGGCGCATACGGTGCCGCGCGGCATCATCAGCTCGGTCTGGTGGTCGGCCGTGTTTGGATACGTGATGCTGTGCTCCTTCATCCTGATCATCCCGGACATGAACGGTGCCGCCCAGCAGGGCTGGAACGTGTTCTTCTGGGCCATGGACAGCCAGCTGCCGGCGGGCATCAAGACGGCGCTCTACGCAGCCATCACCATTTCCCAGTTCCTGTGCGGCCTCGCAACAGTGACCTCGATCTCGCGCATGATGTTTGCCTTCTCGCGTGACGGAGGCCTGCCTTTCTCCAAGTCGCTGGCTTCAGTCTCGGTGAAGCATCGCACCCCGGTCCATTCGATCTGGGCCGGCTCGATCCTCTCATTCCTGTTCGTTTGGGGTGCCAAGCTGCTGGAGGCAGGCGGCACGCCGGTTTACACGGTGGTGGTGTCTTGCACCGTGATCTTCCTGTTCTTCTCCTTCGCGATCCCGATTGCCCTGGGCCTGTTCGCGCACGGCACCTCGAAGTGGCCGACCATGGGCCCCTGGGACCTCGGGCCGGCGAGGTTCAAGTTTTTCGCCTTCCTGAGTATCCTGGCGATGATCCTGATCTTCGTGATCGGCGTGCAACCGCCCAACGCGATGGCGCTTTACATCACCATCGGCTTCCTGGTGCTGACCGGCATCGTCTGGTTCGGCATCGAAAAGCGCCGGTTCCAAGGCCCGCCGATCG
>CAIZWU010000158.1 GCA_903936775.1 uncultured bacterium
GAATGTCTTGACGAAATCGAGTGGTTTCCGTGAAGAGGCTGCCGGAGCATCTTTCCTCCACGGACTCAGTTCCTATCGTTATTCCAGCGCGGAGGACAGCCACCTCGGTCACGCGGAACTCAACACCGGGGTGGGCGGGAAGTGGGGCCTGCATGTCGATGGCAGCTACGGGGAATTCGGCGACGTCCGCGCCGCCGGTCTGGGCCGTCAGCCGAAAACCGGGTACGACCAGTGGTCCTGCAACCTGCGCTTCGATGCCGCGCTGGATCCGGATTGGACCCTGACTGCGGTGCATCAGCAGCTTCAGCAGGATGACGTCTGGCGTACCCATACCACCGTTTTCGGTGTTCCGTGGCAGGGTACCACGGTTGGAAACGATCTGCGTCGATCCTTTGATCAGGACCGCACGCTTTCCTACGTAAAACTGGATGGCCAGAACCTCGGCAGCTTCCTCGACTCAGCCAGTCTCACCTTTTCTTACCAAACCGGCGGCGAAACCCTGACCCGGGTGCGCAATACTGGTGCTTCTGCCGTCAGTGAAGTGGAACTAGGCACTTGGGGTGCGGATTTGCAGCTTTCCAGCCAGAGCGCCCTCGGCCGCCTGACCTACGGTGTCGACTACTACCGTGACCGCGTGGACAGCAGCAATGTTTCCTACAAAGCCAATGGTGCTTTCGACAAACGCAGCATTCAGGGACCGGTCGGAAATGACTCCACCTACGATCTGCTGGGAGCCTACCTTCAGGATGAAATCACCCTCGGAGAACGCGGCCACGTTTTCCTCGGAGGACGTTACACCTACGCCCGCGCCGAAGTAGGGCATTTTGAAGATCCGATCACCAAAGCCGACTCCTCCCTGACGGATTCATGGAATGATCTCTCCAGC
Source organism: uncultured bacterium (assembly GCA_903936775.1). Taxonomy (GTDB): domain Bacteria; phylum Verrucomicrobiota; class Verrucomicrobiia; order Verrucomicrobiales; family V1-33; genus CAIZWU01. The sequence goes on from CAIZWU010000158.1 coordinate 887, forward strand.
AGCGCCCGCCTGGTGTTGGATCTCGACGCGAAGGATCAATATGCGCTGTTCGCCGGGCTTTCCCAAGGCTTCCGCGCTCCGAATCTGAGCGATGTTTCCAGGCTCGACATCGCCCGTTCCGGTGAATTGGAAATCGCCGGCAATGAAGTCGATCCCGAAAAGTTCCTGAACTTCGAAATCGGAGCCAAAGCCGCTACGGAAAGCATCACTGCCAGCGTCAGCGTCTTCCACACCCGCATTGATGACCTGATCGTGCGTCAGCCCACCGGCCAGATCGTGGATGATCTGATTGAGGTCAGTAAAGCCAACGGCGGGGAAGGTTATGTGCAGGGCGTCGAACTCGCGGGCAGCGTGTCCTTCAATGAAAATTGGTCCGTTTTCGCGGCGGGCAGCTACACCGAGGGCGAAGTCGATCAATTCCCCGGCAGCGATAACAAGGTGGTGCGCGAGCCACTCAGCCGCGTGGTGCCGTTCATGGGCACCCTCGGCCTGCGTCTGCAAACCGCCGACCGCCGCCTCTGGACGGAACTGGTCTGCACCGCCGCCTCTGAAGCGGACAAGCTGAACTCCGGGGAACGCGCCGATACCCAGCGCTTCCCGGCAGGCGGCACGCCGGGTTGGACCCTGCTGACGCTGCGTGGTGGTTGGAAGCTAAATGAAAATGTCTCCCTGACGGCTTCCTTGGATAACCTGCTGGACGAGGAATACCGCGCCCACGGCTCCGGCTCCAACGAACCCGGATTCGGCGGCACGGTGGGCGTGACGGTTAAATTCTGATTGGGCCTCCCCCAGGAAAAGACCGCGGGCCGCGCTCAGTTTGACCGGTAATCGGTTCCGGCTGGATACTTGGAACGCTGGTGCTTCCTCCGCCCAGACTGGATCATGAAGCACTGGAAAACATCAGCATAACCGGCGTGGCTGGTCCTGTCAGACCTCTCAATCGGAATCAGAATTGCCGCCGCAAGTGGCTGGGCAGGATGTTCAGTTCCTCGCGGTATTTGGCGACGGTGCGGCGGGCGAGTTTGATGCCCTGCAGAGCGAGTTGTTTGACGAGCTCCTCATCACTCCACGGGTGCGAGGGATCCTCTCCTTTGACGATTTCAGCCAGGGCGGTTTTGACGCTGGTGTTGGAAACCTGCTCGCCGCTGTCGGTATCTACACCGCTGGTGAAGAAATACCGCAGCTCGTAGACCCCATGCGGGGTGGCAATGTATTTGCCGGAGATAGCGCGGCTGACGGTGGTTTCGTGAACCCCGACGACATCCGCCACTTGTGACATGTTCATGGGCTTGAGCTGGGAAGGCCCTTGGTCGAAAAAGCCCTGTTGCCGGGCCACGATCTGTTCGGCAATGCGTTGGATGGTCTGTTGCCGCTGCTGGATGGAACGGATCAGGAATTTGCCGCTGCGTATTTTATCACGGATATAACCGCGTACCTCTTCGCGGCTGCCGGCATCGGACATCAGATCCTTGTAGAGATTGCTGATGCGCAGGCGGGGGAGTTCCTCGTCATTGAGCGTGATGTGGTAGACGCCATTGGTCCGTTCCACGTGCACATCAGGTGAAATATACTGCTGGGGAGCGGTGGTGAACGCGGAGGCCGGCCGGGGATTGAGGGTGGCGATGTGTTCGGCGGCCCGCGAGATTTCGCTGACGGGGACGGAGAGTTTCCGGGCGATCTGGGGAAACCGTTTCCGTGCGAGATCGTCGAGGTAGCTGGCGATGATGCGGCTTTCGAGGCTGTGCTCCCGGCCCTGGCGGCGGAGTTGGATGAGCAGGCTGTCGCGCAGGCTCTCCGCGCCCACTCCGGAAGGGTCGAAGGTTTGAATGATGCCGGCGGCGGTTTTGAGGCCGGCGAGGGGGATGCCCTGGGCCAGACTGAGGTCTCCCAGCGGAGCCTGGAGGAAGCCCCGGTCGTCGAGGCTGCCGATCAGCATTTCGGCGAGGGCGCGCACTTCCTTGGTGCATTCGGCCATGCTGAGCTGTTGGATCAGGTGGTCCTGCAGCGTCACGGGAGAGGTGAGGGAATCAAACATGAACTGGCGTTTCTCCTCGTCCTCGCTGGTGCGGGGGGACCGGCTGGCGCTTTGCTGCATGTAGTCGCGCCATTCCTCATCCATCGCGGAGAGGCGGCTGAATTCCTCATCGAACCCATCGTCGTTGAGGTCGTTTTCCTGCGGGGTGTCCTCGATGGAAATCTCGGGGGATTCCATTTCCAGGACGGGATTCTGCTGCATTTCCAGCTCCACCATTTGCCGTAATTCAAAGACGGGAGCCTGGAGGATATTCAGGCTCTGCTGCAATTGGGGAGAGAGCCTCTGTTGCTGACTGAGGTTCTGTCCGAGGTGCGTTCCAATACTCATCGGCCCCAACCATGCGGCGTATTGTTGGAAAGGCAAGCACATATCGTGCCAGTGGCTGTCGATTTTCTTACGGGCTTCTTAATCAAACTGACTCCCTGAATCCGGCTGACCCTGCACAAGTGCCATTGCAGGGCCTGGTAATCGAGCGGAACCTGCGATCGTTCAAGATTTGCTCCGGAGAATTCTGCTGTTCTGGCGGGTCCCGGCCTTCCCATGAAGAAATATTCCCGTAAAGAGGTGGCGAAGATGTCGCCTGCCGAGTTTGCCGCCGCCGCCCGCGGACCTTACGGCAAGTTGTTTGCCTATTTGAAGCCCTACCGCAGCCGTTTCATCATCGGGCTGCTTTGCGGGGCGGTGTATGGGGCGCTGAACGGACTGCTGGTTTTCACGGTCCATCATGTGGCCGGCAGGGTGCTGCCGTCGGAGGAAAAACCCGCGCCCAACAATACGCTGCTCACGGAAACCTGGCATGAAGACCGGGAGATCCCGGAACTGCGTGCGGCCTTGACTGCCCGCGAAATAGCGCCCGCCGACCAGGCCGAGGCGCTCGCGTCCTACACCGCTTTCCGCAAAGCACTGCACGAACGCACCCTCGCGGCCGCTCCTGCCGATCCCGCCGCCGATCCGTTGCGGAAGCTGTCCTTGTCTCCCGCCCTGCCGGCAGAATTCCGACTCGTGCTGGAGGCGGAGCGTCACCTCGTGGTGGTCCCGCCGCAGAAGTCGCAGGCGAAAAAATCTCTGCAGGAACTGCTGGCGTTGCCGGAAGCCGAACGCCGCTATCGCACCACCTGGGCACAGTTTCTCGAGGCGCAGCTGGAAAGCGACCGGATCAAGAAATCCGGGATGTATGATGAATTGAGGGCGACCACTACCAACCCGGCCTTTTCCGACAGCCTGTCCCTGGGGGCGGCCGCTCCTTCCGTGGTGCCGCTGAAGACCGTGATCCTGATTTGCGCCACCATCCCGGCCATCATGCTGCTGCGGGCCATATTCGGTTATTTGAATTCCTACTGTCTGGTCTGGGTCAGCCTGAAATTATTGGACAACATCCGGGGGGATCTTTTTGCGAAAATCCTCGGACAGTCCCAGGAGTTCTTCAATAAGCAGAAGGGCGGCGATTTGCTGCAGACCGTGATGAACCAGACGCGGGTGGCCCAGCAGGGTTTCACCGGAGTCATCAGCGATCTTGTGAAACAGCCCCTCTCCATTCTCAGCGCGCTGGTGGTCCTGTTTTATCTGGACTGGAAATTCACGTTGATGGCGATGCTGCTGTTCCCGCTTTGCATTGTGCCGGTGATGCTGGTCAGCAAAAAAGTGCGCAAGGCTGGGGCGGAAGAGGAACAGGAAGCCGGGGCCATGGGCGTCATCATGCAGGAAGCCTTCAGCGGCATCCGCGTGGTAAAAGCCTACGGCCGGGAGGAGCACGAGGTGGCGCGCTTCAACTCTTCCAACCAGAAAATGCTCCGCAGCATGATGCGCTGGAACCGCGCGCTGGAGGGGGTGGGTCCCCTCACCGAAGTAGTGGCGTCTTTGGGAGTCGCGGCAGCGCTGGTCTACGTGTACGCCTACATTGGCAAGCCGGCCCACTTTATTGCGTTGAACGGCGGCCTGGTCATGCTCTATCCGCCAGCCAAGGCGCTCAGCCGGATTCCGATCATCCTGCAAAAATGCCTCAGTTCCACCAGCAAGGTCTTTGAATTGATGGAACGGCCTACTGCCGTAGCCGACGCCCCGGATGCGGTGGCTCCTGCCGCCACCGCCACCGGCCGGATCGAATTCCGCGAAACCGGCTTTTCCTACCGCAAGGATCTGCCGGCGCTCAGTGGCATCAATCTCACCATCGAGCCCGGCGAAACCTGTGCCCTCGTCGGCCCCAGCGGGGCAGGGAAGAGCACCTTGTTTTCCCTTTTATTGCGCTTTTACGATGTACATGAGGGGGCGGTCCTCCTGGATGGCCGCGACCTCCGCTCCCTGCCTCAGGACTGGCTGCGGCACCAGATCGGCATCGTCAATCAGGAGGTCTTCCTCTTCCACGACACCATCTACGAAAACATCCGTTACGGCCGGCTCGACGCGACGAAAAAGGAGATTTATGAAGCCGCCCGCCGCGCCTATGCCCACGACTTCATCCTCGCTCAGTCGAATGGTTATGAAACCATCGTCGGGGACAAAGGCTGCCTTCTCAGCGGCGGCCAGCAGCAGCGCATTTCCATTGCCCGGGCCATGCTGCGGGAGGCGCCGATCCTGCTTTTGGATGAGGCTACTTCCGCCCTCGATACCGAAAGTGAGCGCCGCATTCAGGATGCTCTGGCGGATTTGAGTAAAGGCAAAACCGTCATCGCCATCGCCCACCGTCTGTCCACGATTTTGAACGCGGACAAGATTGTGGTGATGGACCACGGCCGGGTTGTGGATATCGGCCGGCATGAGGAATTGCTGCGCACTTCCGAGCTCTACCGGAAACTCTACTCCATGCAGTTCCATACGGAATTGGAAGCCATGGAGGTGCCCGCCTTGCCGGCGCCGGCCCTGTCCTGATCCAGGATTTCCCGGTTATTGTATTCCCCTCCCTGCCGATCCGTTCTCCCATGGCTTCCCCCCGCCGTTATTCCGATTACCTCAAAGCAGCCTTCCATGCCAAACCGGCCGGGATGTTTGTCGCGCCCAACTGGATCGGGGTCGGTCTCTTCGGAGTGCTGCGTATCTTGAGCCCCGGCAGCGTGCTACGCCTGCGCGGTTACGTGGACAACAGCAACTACGAGCCATTCAAATCCCAAGGGGATGCCTTCTGGCGCAAGATGGCGCCCAGTGCCATGAAACTCAGGCAGGACCGCGCCAGTGAAATCAAACGGATCCTGGGCGGGCAATTTAAAATCGACCCCGCCCGGATCGAAACTGTCGGCCGCGGCTGGGAAGAGCCCGCCGGAACCGATGCGAATAACAACCGTTTCGTCGAGGTCCTCTGATTCACTCTCGAATAACTTTTTCTATCCCCATGGAACGCCCCGAAGCCATTCAACAAATCCGCGATGCCTGCAAAATCATCGTTCAGCAGTTCATGAAGATCCATCCGGCGGTGCCGCACCTGCAGCACCCGGAAACCCAGGATGAATTCTACAAGACCCTGCATCAGATGACCGTGGAGCTGGAGACGCTCAAAAAGAAACTGGGCAAGCTGGAACGTGAGGACTCCTCCACGATTCTTTGATGGTGGCCGGGCCGCTTTGATTTTTACAAAACAGGGCCATGAACCATGGTTCCTCCCGTGAGTTCCCGGAGGGTCACGAATCATCTTCCGCACGGACGGTCAGGTCTGATTTTCTTGATTCCCACGCCCAGGCCAAGGAGATGGGCTGGGCCTTCGTAGCCCTGTTTTTCCTTGCCGGAGTGATCTTATTTGTCCGGCAGTCCTGCCGGTTGCCGGAAGACCCTGGCCGGCCGGGGGTTGCTCCTTGGACCACGGCATCTGCCCGTGCGGCCAAACCGCAGGAGACCATCAACCTGAGCATCAATGGCCATCTCCATCTCCCGGCAGGACCGGCCTGCGAAACGCGGCTGCCCGCCCTTGCGACCGGGTTGCACGAACCCCGGCGGAAAGTAAGCCATCAGCGGACGGCCCAGCGGGACCGAGGCCCGGTACGACGCCCTGCTTCCTCCTGCCTGGCGTAACTGGTGGCCCATCCGGGAGGCTTGGTGGGCTGGGTTGGCTGGGCGGAATGAAATTCTGGCCCATGGCACGACCATCGATCCTGCGCCGTGGCAGGACACTCTTTTTGCCGGTCAAACCCTTCCCACGGGTGCCCGACCTGCGATGAAATGTGGGACCCGGTCACCGGTGCGCGCGCCACCAGCGGGCAGGCCAGGCTGGTGGACGCCCTCCGCCGTGCGGGCGGGCCACCGGGTTACCTGATCGTGGTGAAAATCGATGACCTGGCGGCGCCGGTTTCCCCGGAAGACGTGGCGGAACTATTAAAAAATGGGCGGTAAAGGGGGGCGCTTCCGGCCAAAAGGGCAGGGCAAGCTGCCTCCTCCCTTGCGGCATCCTCAGAATGACATTCCCGTCATAGCCGCGGAAGACGTAAGACTTGATACAATCCCCCCGTAATCCCGCTTCACGCCAGACCCCTGCATGCCTGCTTTGCCCTCTCTTAAATCCGCTGTCCTGATCCTTCCAGGCACTGTTCTCCTGCTTGCCGGTTGTGGTCGCAAGGACCGGGTCGAGGTGATGGATTCCCGCGCACCCTTCACCAACGAGCCTGCCCCCAAGTTAGGCCTCTCCACGGCTCAGCGTTACGCCGCCAACGATGCCCAGTCGATGCTGCGCTGGACCACTCCGGAAGGCTGGAATTTCCTCCCCGCCACCGAGTTCCGCCATCTCAATTTCGATTTTGGCCCCAGCCGCGAGGGTGAGGCCTATCTGACGCTCCTGCCAGTCAATGGCGGCGGCGGGGTTCTCGATAACCTCAACCGCTGGCGGAAGCAAATGGATCAGCCCCCTCTGACCGAAAGCGAACTCGCCGCGCTGCCGACCAAAACAGTGTTCGGCCGCCCGGTGCCTTGCCTCGATATCACCGGCACCTTCACGGGAGGCTCCGGCCCCATGATGGCGGCCTCCACGCCCAAACCGGGTTATCGCATGCTGGGCGCCATTTTTGAGGCACCGGGTTTCCTCTTCACCCTGAAGCTGACCGGCCCTGAAGCCCTCGTCGCCGCCCATGCCGCCAGGTTCGATGCCTTCGCGCAGTCCCTCGGGGTCGCCGGCACTCCCGCCACCGGCCAGTAATTCCTGACCGTTGTCACCTGACCTCTGATTTCTATCCCCCGGTCCCCATGTCCGCCGAATCCCCCACCCTATCCCCTCCTGAAACCCCGCGCCGCCGCGCCGGGATGATGGACCGTATTCTTTCCCTGATCGGATCCTACCACATCGCCGTGGTGGTTTTCCTGCTGATGATCCTGCTGACCCTGCTAGGGACCTTCAGCCAGAAAACCCTCGGACTCTACCAGAGCCTGAACATCTATTTCACGAGTTGGGTGGTGCCCCGGGAACACTGGCTGCTGGGTTTCATCCCGCTGCCGGGCATGGCCCTCCTGCTGGCCGTGATGTTCGTGAATCTGCTGGCCGGTGGCGTGATCCGCATCCGCAAAAATTGGCGCACCGTCGGGAATGTCATCGCCCACCTTTCCATGCTCGGCCTGATCGCCGCTGGAGCGGTTTCCCTCTATTATAAACAGGAAGGCCACATGCGCATCTTTGAAGGGGAAAGCAGCAACCGCGTCCAGGCTTTCCAGGACTGGGTGCTGGAAGTGCGCGAAGCCGGCGGAGCTGACTCCCGGATCTATATGATTCAGGAGACCTCGTTCCGCACCGATTCCCCGGCGGAAACCACCACCTTCCATCGCACCGGCTGGCCCTTTGAACTGAAGGTTTCCGGTTACCAGAAAAACGCCACCATCACCACCACCGGCGATCCTGGCGTCCTGGCCGGGTCGCGCAACATTGATGGATACACGCTGCGTCCCCTCCCGGTCAATCCGCAGCACGAGGCCAACATGGCCGGGGTCTTCCTTGATGCGGTTGATTTGTCAGGCAAAACCGTCGGGTCCACCCTGCTCGCCCAGGTCATCCGCAGCGGAGAGATTGTGACCCGTGCCGATGCGCCATTTTCCTTCACGGTGGGTGACCGTCAGTTCTCCGTCAACCTGACCCGGGAAACATGGGAAGTGCCCTTCTCGCTGAAGCTGGACGACTTCAAAGCCGAATATTATCCCGGCACCCGCAAGGCCAAGGAATATGAAAGCCATGTCACCATGACCAATGCGGAGGGCAAGGACACCAAGTTCCGCATCTGGATGAACAACCCGCTCCGTGACAGTGGCTACGTAGCGTATCAGACCAGCTTTGATGACCAGTCACCTCCCGGACAGGAAAAATACAGCGTCCTCACCGTCGTCAAAAACCCTTCCGATCAATGGCCGCTCTACAGCATGATCGTCGCCACCGTCGGTCTCCTGATCACCTTCCTCACCAAGTTGGCCCGCTTCATCCGCCGCACCGCCGTGCCGGTCACCCCTCCAGTCGCCTGAACCCATGAAAAAAGCACCTGTTTTCCTCGGCATCTTCCTGGCGCTCACCGTCATTGTCAGTGCCCTCTACCTCTCCAGCAAGACCCGCATCGCCGATCCGGCCCGCGTCTTTTCGGCCAACCAATTGGCCCCGGCCTGGAAACCGGAGGTCCTTAAAGTGATGGACCGTGTGGCCAAGACCGACGATGGCCGCACCAAGGCCCTGCATACCTTCGCCTATTATGAGTTGCTGCGGAACCGGGCCATCCCCTCGGTCCGGCTGAAGCTGGAGGACAAAACCACCCGCACCATTCCTCCGGTCGCCTGGTTCCTTGATGTCCTCCTCTTCCCGGAAGTGGCCAATCGTTATCCCATCTTCAACGTCGAAGACAGCGAAGCCCTCCTCCAGGTCGGCCTGAATCCCCACGACAAACGCCGCGACAAATATGCCTATGAAGAGCTGGCCCCCGCCCGGGAACAGTTTTTTGCCGCCCGCACCCGCCTCGCGGAAGTTCCCGCCGAAAAACTTAGCAGGCTCGACCAGCAGGTCAACAATCTTGCCTCCAACCTGATCCGTTATGAGGACCTGATCAATTTCCTCAACTTTGCCCGCAAAGGCATCGAAGTACCCAAGGACTTCGCGGATGAACCACTCAAATCCAAGGCCGGTCAGACCATTCCGCTCAGCGAGGCGCTGGCCGGATTGAAGGAGTCCGCCACCTTCAAGAATTTCATGGCCGCCGCCCGCACTGGTGACCGTTCCCCCATGCCCCCGTTGCTGCAAAGCATCGACCTCTTTCTGCGTGATACCAGTAGCATCACCTGGTATGCGCCTCCCACCGCCGGCCAACCGGATGCCTGGGTGCCGGCCGGTGGGCTGATCCGTGATTATTTGACGGATGGCCCTCATGCGGCCAGCGCTCTGGGTCATCTGCAGACGCTGGAAAAACTGGCCGCCCTCGCCGCCGATCCTGCCAAAAACGGGGAACTCCAGGCCGCCGTCCTCGCCATGGGCCAGGGACTCATCGCGGATGCGGAAAAATCCAACACCTACAAAAAGGTCCCGCTCGATCATGGTTATTTGAAGGCCGGTCTCTTCGGATGGGCCAAGTGGGTCTTCCTATTCCTCTTTCTGCTGCTTTCCCTGTCGTGGCTGGCGCCTGCCAGTGGATGGGGCCGCATCCTCACCAAGCTTAGCCTGTGGGGCGGTTTCGCCGGATTTGGCCTGATCCTCGCCGGGATTACTTGGAGGGTGCTGATCACCGGCTGGGGACCCATCACCAATATCTACGAAACCATCCCGTTCATCACCCTCATGGCGGGCGTGTTTGCGTTGTGCATGGAACTGATTTTCAAGAACCGCATTCCTCTTATCGTCGCCATCACCTGTGGCGCCGCGGGCATGTTCCTCGCGGGCCGGTTTGAGGCGGGCGATGCCGCCGACACCATGCCCAGTCTCGTAGCAGTGCTGCGCAGCAACTACTGGCTCTGGACCCATGTCACCACCATTAATATTGGTTATGCCACCGTGCTGCTCGCGGCGATCTTCTCGATGATCTACATTTTCTGCCGGCTCTTTGACATCACCCGGCAGAATAAGGCGCTCTTCCGCATGTTGACCCAGAGCGCTTACGGGATTCTCTGTTTTGGTCTCGTTTTCAGCCTGATCGGCACCATCCTCGGCGGTATCTGGGGGAATGATTCCTGGGGCCGCTTCTGGGGTTGGGATCCGAAGGAAAATGGCGCGCTGGTCATCGTGCTGTGGTGCCTCGCGGTCCTGCACATGAGGCTCGCCGGCTGGATCAAGGAGATCGGGCTGCACCTCTGCACCGCTTTTGGGGCGAACTTCTGCATCTTCTCATGGTTTCATGTGAACGTGCTCAATGTGGGCCTGCACAGCTACGGCTTCACCCAGGGGCTTGAGGAAAAACTCATTCTGGCCTACTGTATCATCAGCCTCGTGGTCCTCCTCGGGGCGGTGGTCAAACTGTTGGAATCCCTCGCCCACAAACAAGCCGGCCCGACCGTGACCTCGGGGGGCACGGTGGCCAAGGACAGCGCTGCGGCCGCCGCCTGATGGTCCGTTTGATGGAACTTCCGCCGGAGCCACGTTAAGGGGGAGTATGAAACATCCCGCTGCGCTTCTCCTTTTTGCCCTGTCATCCGCTGCCGCCGCGGAACCCCGGTTCGAACCGCAGGTGGTCGATGCGGCCATCGGGATCGGTTATGGGCTCGCCATTGGCGATGTGGATGGCGATGCCAAGCCCGACATTCTCCTCGCGGATGCGAAGGAGATTGTCTGGTATCAGAATCCTGCCTGGAAGAAACACCGGATCGCCGGAAGCCTGACGAAGCGTGACCATGTCTGCATCGCGGCCCGGGATGTAGATGGTGACGGCAAGGTGGAGGTCGCCGTGGGGGCGCAATGGAATCCCGGGGAAACCTCCAACGAAGCCGAAAGCGGAGCGGTATTTTATCTCCAGCGGCCGGCCGCCGGGGAAGGGGACTGGACGGCGGTGGCCCTGCCTCACGAACCGACCGTGCACCGGATGGGCTGGGTCAAAAATGGCGCGGGTAAACCTTCTTTGGTGGTGGTGCCGTTGCACGGACGGGGCAACAAAAACGGAGCAGGGGAAAATGGGGTGCGTATCCATACCTTCGCCGTTCCGGCGCAACCGGCCGATCCGGCCGCATGGAAACCGCAGTTGTTGACCGACCGGCTGCACATCACCCACAATTTTGATCTGCAAGCGATGGGGCAGGGCGAAGCCATGGTGATAGCGGGACGGGAAGGATTTGCCGAAGCCCGGCCCCTGGGGGACGGATGGGAGACCGCTCATCCCAGCCTGACAGACCGGCCGGGTACCGCGGTTCCCTTTGCTGGAATTGGCGAAATCCGCTTCGGACCGGTGGGTGGAGACATGGCCCCAGGATCAGCGATCGCCGCCATCGAACCCTTCCATGGTCCCCACCTGGCACTTTACGAAAAGGATCAGGCCACCCGTGAATGGAAGCGGCAGGTGCTGGATTCCACCATGAACCAAGGCCACGCGCTCGCCTGTGGCCATCTGCTGGGACTGCGGCGCCAGCAAATCATCGCCGGTTGGCGTGAACCGAACGCCGATGGCGCGTTCGGCATCCGGATCCATTGGCAGGAAAAGGCTGATGAGCCTTGGCAAAAAGCTTGGATCGCCTCCGGCAACTCCATGGCCTGCGAGGATCTCAAGCTGGCCGATCTTGATGGGGACGGACGGCTGGATATCATCGCCTCCGGGCGGTCCACGAAAAATGTGGTGATCTACTGGAACCGGACTCCAGCGCCTTGACCGTCGGCAAGGAGCCCGGGCAGTCAGTAATCCTCCGGAGTATCCAAAATGTGCTGGAGGCGATTTTGCAATTCCCCGGAAAGCTCCGGGTAGGCTGCTGACTGACCGAGCAGGCCGACGCTGGCGAGATCCCTCAGATGCATCCGGTCCTTGTCGCGCCATGCGGTCAACTTCATGCGGACCAGTGCGGGCAGGCTCACAAGGGTAAATCCTTCGGCGGGTTCGCTCTCGTTTACGTCGGGGCTCGGTTCGGGGCTATCCCGGGTGGTCTTTTCACCGGCCGGGAAGATATGGACGGCATCGCGCACTTTGGCTGCGGGACCGTCAAGGAAGATATCCACGTGTCCACCCTGGCCGAGGGAGGCGAGACGCCGATGGACAAAGCCCGCTGCTGAAAGGGCAGCGGTAGCGGCCTCCAAGTCTGATAGCCGCAGGAGAATATCCACATCGCGGGTGTTGCGGACGGCGCTTTCATCGACGGTGGAAACCCATGCGGCCACGGCATTGCCGCCCACCACGGCGTAAGGAACTTTGGCGGTTTCCAACGCGTGCGCGGCGCGCAGCAGCCGCTGACGCACTTGCTCCACAGCATCGCTCATACGTTGCCAGGAGACTGGAATGAAGGTGGCTGGCATATCATGAATTTAAAGGACCCTCGTTCAGATTCCGGAAATATCCAGGAAGCACCGCCATGACCTTCAAGTTTGCGGATCCCGCCTGGTTCAGGGGAGCAGCGGATAACTCGCATCCTCATACTCGCCCGGGCGGATCGGGGCGGCTTGCGGGCCGGGATTGTTGAAGCTGACCGTCCCATTGATGCAGACGTTGGGTTTGAATTGGGCCAGGCCTTTTACGGTTAGTTTTTGACAGTGGAGCAGGCTGGGGATGGCGTCGGCCAGCAGGAGGTCGAGGCCGTCCACCAGTTTGTAGTGGGCGTTGTCGAGATTGACTTCCGGGGGCACGCCGTGGCGTCCGGGATGGAGCTCGAGGCGGAAGTCGGGAGTGAGGCGGCAGGCGTCGGAACGGATGATGAGGAGGTCGCTGGTGGTTTTCACCGGGGCAAAGCGGGCGCGGCTGACTTCGATGGCGGCGGCTCCGGGGAAGGACTCGATGGCGGCACCCATGGCGGTTTCGAGTTGATAGACCGCGGGACTGTTTTTATCGCGCGGATCGGCGGTCTTGCTGTTCCGGATCATGGGCAGTGGGATCAGGCCGCCGTGTTTCGTCAGGGTTTCCTTGAGGTGGTCGAGCCGGATCCACAGATTGTTGGTGTTGAAGAAACGGTGGCGGCCGATGTCCTGGAAGGCCGCGGCATCGGCGTCCGGGCACTGGGCGCTTTCGCGGAGGATGAGACGGCCGTCACGCGGGCGCAGGGCGAGGTGGCCGCCCTTTTTATCGGCGGCAGTGCGGCGGGTGACCTCCATGAGGAAGGGGGCTCCACTTTCCGCGAACCAGGCCAGCAGGGCGGGGTCGAGGGTCGCGCCGAGATTGTCGGAATTGGAAACAAAGGCGTAGGTGATGCCTTCGGCGAGCAGCTTGTCCAGCCAGCCGCTGCCAGCAAGGCTGGCGTAGAGGTCGCCGTGGCCGGGGGGACACCATTCGAGGTCAGGATGCTCCGGCCAGCTGAGGGGAGTGAGGGAATCGGTCAGGATTTTCGGGACCCGGTTCTGGAGAAACTCGAGTTCCTCCGGGGCGCCGAGTTCCGGGTATTTGGCCAGCAGGGCGCGGGTGTCTTCCGAAGTGGAAAAGCTGTTCATCAGGAGGAAACGCGGCACCGGACCGCCGCCGGTGGACTGGCGCAGGTGGAGGATTTGCCGGGCGATCAGGTCAAGGAAGCTGAGGCCCTCCCGGACCGTCAGGAGACTTTTGGCCTTCTCCAGACCCATCCCGGTGCCGAGGCCTCCGTTGAGTTTGATGACCACGGTGCGGCGCAGCAGCAGTGTCAGGCTGGCGGCGTCGGGGACGGGCAGGGTTTCCGCGCTGGGCAGGCTCTCGACGGGCGCGAGATCCGTTTCAGGGATGAGACCGGTTTCGTTGCGTTCGAGGGCGCGGAAGTTGCCTTCAAAGGCCCGGATGGCGGACTCGCTGAGGCCGTCGGCGCGCATCTTTTCAGCGTAGGGAGTAAAGCGGTCGGACATAAAAGAGAAGGCGTTGAAGAAGCGGGATACTCCGCTGTTATTGATGGAATGAGACTCCTCCGTCAACCTTGTTTGGTCATAAGGAAATCCGGCGGATCTTCCGGAGAGAGGGAAGGTTGGGACGGGAAATTTGCCGGAACGCGGAATTGTGGCTTGGTCCGGGCCGCGGGCGGCTTACAGTCGCGTCCATGATCAAACGATTCCAGATCCGGAAGGGCGGCCGCTTTATGATTGGGGTGCTGGCACTGGCGGGCGGCGCGGTGCCGTCAGCCCCGGCGGCCGGGGTGGTGGAGTCAGCCATCACGGAATTTTCAGCCGATCGCCGGGCGGTGGCATCGGCGTATGCGGTGCCGTGGGCGGAGGCGGCGCTGGACCGGGAGGCGGCCTTGCTGAAGGATTGGCAGGGAAAGGTGGAGGCCGTGGATTATGCGGCCTTGGCCCCGGCGGAACGGGTGGACTGGCATTTGCTGCGCTCTCATCTGGCCGGCGGGCAGGAGACTTTGACTTTGGAACGCGAACGGTTGGGCGGAATGGAACCGCTGCTGGCCTTCCGGCGGCCGCTGCAGGAACTGCTCGGCCGGCAGGAGCTTCGTCAGGACATCGACCCCCAGGCGGCGGCGGGCGTGCTGGCGCAGGCCCTGACGGAGGTGAAGGCATTGCGGAAACGATTGGAGGAAGGGCGGGCCAAGGACGCGCCGGCGGAGGCCTTGAAGCCGGGTCCGGTGCTGGCCAGCCGGACGGCGGGGGCGATGGACCAATTGCGGGACGCCATGGGCGAATGGTTCAAGTTTTACCACGGCTTCCAGCCGGACTTTTCGTGGTGGGTGCGGCAGCCGCACGAAGCCCTCGCCAAAGGACTGGAGGAGACTGCCATCTATCTGCGGAAGGAAGTCGCGGGATTGAAAGGAGAACCGGATGATCCCCTGGTCGGCGACCCCATCGGGGCCACGGCCCTGGCGGCCCGCATTACCCGCGAAATGATCCCGTATTCCGCAGAGGAATTGCTGGCGGTGGCGGAGCGGGAGTTCGCCTGGTGCGGGGGGGAGCTGCAAAAAGCCGCCGCCGCCATGGGCTGTCAGGATGGCAAACAGGCCCTCGCCAAAATCAAGGAGACTCATGCGGCGCCGGGCGGCCAGGCAGCCATGGCGGTGGCCGCAGGCCTGCAGGCGATCCGGTTTGTGGAGGAGAGGGAATTGGTGACCATCCCGGCCCTCGCAGGCGAGACCTGGCGGCTGGGGATGCTGGGGGTGGATCAGCAGAAGAGTCTGCCTTACGCGGTTTATTCCGATCCGCGGATGCTGGTGGCCTATGCCCATGAATCCATGTCCCACGAGGATAAACTGATGTCCATGCGCGGCAATAATGCGGCTTTCCTGCACATCGTGACCCCGCACGAACTCATCCCAGGACATCACCTGCAGGGCTTCATGGCGAGACGTTATGCGCCGCACCGGCAACTGTTCCGCACCCCGTTTTTTGTGGAGGGCTGGGCATTGCATTGGGAAATGTTATTGTGGGATCTGGGGTATGTGGCGACGCCGGAGGAAAAAGTGGGAGCGCTCTTCTGGCGGATGCACCGCTGTGCGCGGATCATGGTCAGTTTGAAGTTCCATCTGGGCGCGATGACGCCGGCGGAGATGGTGGATTTCCTGGTGGACCGGGTAGGGCACGAGCGCACCGGAGCCACCGCGGAGGTGCGGCGTTATATTGGCAGCAGCTACGGGCCGCTTTATCAGGCCGCCTACATGCTGGGCGGTCTGCAATTGCGTGCGCTCTACCAGGAGTTGACCGGACCCGGCAAGCTGACCCCGCGGGCCTTCCATGATGCCGTGCTCCAGCAGAATGCGATCCCTTTGGAAATGATCCGTGCCATCCTGACCGGGGCGGAGATGCCCCGCGACTGGAAACCGTCCTGGCGGTTTTGAAGCGGCGCGGGTTTCACCTTCCTGGTGGCTCTCCCCTCCGGGAAGCTCAAGGTTTGCCCAGCAGCTTGTTGATATCCGCCGCGCTGGCGTTGCTGTTGGAAATGCGGTCGCGGATGGCTCTTTCCTGAGTGGACAGGCGCTCCGGGCGGGCATCACCCAGCCTCGGGGCATCCCGGCCATCCTCGAGCGCTTTTTCCGCGGGACGGTAGTTGCTGGTGCGGGCGGTGCGGTCGGCTCCGGTGAAATCTTTGGTATTGGCCATCCTGGTGGCATCGGCGTTGTCCTTCACAGACGCTTCCCGTCCACCTTCGCGGTAGAGCACGTCGCCTTCCGGGCGGTCATCGGTATCAAAGAGTTTATCCGTCCAGGTCCGGCCCTTGGGATCGCCTTTCCAGGATTTCGCGGCAAAGTCCTTTTTGCCGCCATACTCGCGGGTCAGGAAATCCTTGCTCTTGGTGAACTCCTTCTGGCTCTGCGATTGGAGTTTGCCCCCGAACATCTTTTCACTCATCGCGTTCAGCCCCTTGGAATCATTCTGCCTATACCCAAACGGATCCTCATTGGAAAAGCGGGACTCGCCACTGGACCCCTGGGCTTCCAGTCCGGTCACGGTGGGCCCGGCCAGCACGGTCCGCTCCGTCTGGCAGGCGGTGAGCGCGCCCAGCAGGCTGACGGCGCAGAGGATCCGGATCAATTTCATAAGGGGGACTCTGCCGGAAAACCTGGGGCGGTGCCAGTGTGATTTCGCGGCCCGCAGGAAGCGCTCTCCGTCGGATGTTTCGCCTGGCGGAGTTGCTCCATGGCCTGCTGCAACCCGGGGCTATCCCCGGCACGGATCGTGATCAGGAAAGGATGGGGGGGAAGCCCACACTCCCGGCTGGCAATCACCGGGATTCCGCTGGCGAGGGCGCGCAGCGCAAGGCGGGGTTCGTGTTCCACCCATGCCGGCAACACGAGGGCCGTGCAGCCCGGCAGATCGCCCACGGAAGCGGTGCGGTGGCGGACCGTTGGCAGCGGGTCATGCCTGCCTTCGCGGGCTTTGCCGAGGACCAGCAGTTCGTCCTGGGTGCCGGTGAGGGCTGCGGCCAGCTCATGAATTCCCTTCCGTGCCAAAGCGGAAGCCGGAAAAAACCACCTGAAGGCCGGCGCCGGAGCCTGGGAAGCAGGCAGGGCCGCAGGCATCATCCAGTCCAATAACAATGCCCGCGTCCCAAAGGAATCCGCCATGGCCTGATGCGGTGTGATCAGCCGGGCGGCGGCAGCGAGAGCATCGGACTCTGCCCGCACCAGTGCCGGATCGGCCCGGAAATCAGTCAGGGTATCCGACTCCGGATGGCAGGCGGCGGCGGCTTCCAGCCCAGCATGCAGCCGGGCCAGCGGCCAGCGGTTGACCAGCACATCGAAGGTGCGTCCACCCAGATGCCCCGCCCGCCACAGATGGGGGAGCAGGGTCTGTGAAATAACAAGGTGCCGCGCCTGGGGATGCAGTCGGCGGCCGAGGGCGTCTGCCAGACGCTGCTGGGCCAGCAGCAGAAAACCCTGCCGGACCGCGCCCTGGGCAGGAAGGCGGCGCTGTTGCCAGGAGCGGTGCAGCGTTTGCCAGGTGGCATGGTGCACC
>CAIZWU010000159.1 GCA_903936775.1 uncultured bacterium
AGACCAGATAGAGCAGATGGAGGGGACGCCCGTGGTCGTCAAAGAGAAGGTGCCGGACGTTGAGGGAGGTGCCCCAAAGGAGGGTGGGGATGGGGGAAAATTCCTTGATGAGTTCGATACCGAGGGCTCCGAGGCACCCGCCGGGCTGGTAGACGTTCATGTTTTAGGGTGGGACATTGCCGGGTTTCCAGTCGAAGAAGAAGCCATGCAGCGGCAGGCCAGCGGGGGTGTTCCAGCGGGCGGACCAGCCGGAGCTGGGGCGGATGCTGTGCATGACGCGGTCGCTGATGATGGCCGGGCGGTAGTTGGCTTCCTGCAAGGGGGGCGCAAGGTACCAAGCGGGCAAGGCCGGCATGACGCGCCGGGTATACCACCATGAGGTGAGGGGGAAAATGGCCAGCAGGGCGAGGGCAAAAACCAGCAGCGGGGCCCGGGCGATCGGCAGGAAAGCAAGGGCGGAGCCGGTTGCGGGCACGGCAGGGCCAGCGGCGCTGGCCGCGGCAGGGGGCCGGGCGGACGACCGGGGGGCTTTGTTTTGGCGGGCGCTCAAGCGCATGGTCAGGAAGAACAGGAGCAGGAGATTGGCCCCGAGGGCGAGCAAGCCGGCAGTATCGTGCCAGCTATGAGCGGCGTCGAGCCCGGAGCGGGCGGCGAGGGTGCTGAGGAAGACGGTGCGCAGGGTATTGGTGAAGAGGGCGAAGGCGACCCCGCAGGCGAGCAGGGTGCCGCGGGTGACGAAGCGGAGGTGGTGCAATTCCCCGAGGAACCACGCCATCATGAGGGTGGACTGGAGGGAGCGGATCCCGCTGCAGGCTTCCTCGACGCCGAGGGTGCCGCCGACGATGGTGATGAGGTGTCCGCTACGGATGGCGGGGATGCCGAGCCAATTCAGGACTTCGAGCGCGATGGCGGCATTGGCCGGCATCAGCACGGCAGTGGCGGATTTCTCGAGGAAGCTTGGCCAGGGGATGGAGGTGAGGAAGAAGAGGGCTGGACCGGCAAAGTGCTTCAGCCAGGTTTTCCCACCGGTGGCGGCGAGGTATTGCCAGCTGGTGAGGACGGCGAGGAGGGCGAGGGCGACGCCGATCAGCCGCCACTCGGGGTTGGCCCCGCGGACCAGCCAGGTGAGCGGATAGAGCAGGGAAAGCAGGACCCAACCGGTGCTTATAACCGCTGGTGGCAGAGGCGGGCCAGGAGCGGGGCGGTCCCGCCAGCGCAGGGAAAACAGATAGAGGGCGAGGGGGAGCACGCTCCAGCCGTAGTAGTAGGACTCGTCATAGATCCAATCAAAGCGCATCTGCCAGATGGCGAGTCCGAAGGCGGCGGCGAGGGGGAGCAGGGACCACCAGGGGATTTGCGTCCGGGGGGGGCTGGAGTCAGGATGCGCCATGAAAAGAAGGAGCGGGAGAAGGAGCGGGGATGGAAGGGTCAGGGACAGCGGAGCCAACCGCCCGGATCTAACCACAGGGCGGGACCGGCTCCCCGGCGTGCCGGGTTATTTTTCGAGCCATCCCCTCTCCCCGGGATGGAGGGCGACGTCTTTGAGGCGGGCGGCGATGACCTCGGCTTCTTCCTTGCGGCCGTTGGCCTTGAGGGCGGCGGCGTAGATGGCTTGCCAGACGGGGCGGACGCGGTCCCATGGGACGGAGTCGCGCTCGAGCAGGGCGAGCGCTTCGGCGGGTTGTTCCCCGTGGAGTTTGGCCAGCGCGGCGGAGACGCGGAAGGAGAGATACCACGGGGAGTCCTTGTCCAATTGGGCGACGGTGGCGAGATCCTCCTTGGTAGGATTGCCATTGAGGATGAGCAGGTAGGCGAGGTCGTTCCGGGCTTGGTCGGACTGCGGGGAGAGTTGGAGCACGGCCTCGAGGGTTTTGATCAAATCCGAGGAGCGGCCCGGCAGGCCGTCAAGGCCGCGGACCATGGCGAGGCGGGCGGGCAGCGCGGCCTTGGGGTGGCCTTTGAGGGTGCTGTAGAGGTTGTAGGCGGTGAGTTTATCGCCGGATTGCTCGAGGTTTTTGGCGGCGGCGAAGACGGCTTCCGGGGAAGCGCGGAAGGCGGCTTTTTCCAGTTCCTTGCGGCGGGCGTCGAGGGTGGCCTCGTCGCGGCCCTTGGCGAGATCGATGCGGTAGAGGAGGAGTTGTTGCAGGTGGGCCGGCAGGGGCTGGACCTTGAGGTTCAGCAGGGCTTCAGCTTCATCGTAGGATTTCAGGGCGAAGAGGGCGTCGAGTTGGGCCGTGAACCAGCCAAAGCCGCCGCCGGTGTCCTGGTATTTGGCACAGAGGTCGAGCGCTTCCTGATAACACTGGTTTTCATTCAGCCAGCCCGCGGCGGGGAGTGCGGTATCGGCAGTGGTGGCCCTTTTGAGGACGTTTTCGATGATGGCGGGGCGACGCTCCGGATAGGCAGTGTAGTCCACCGTGGAGGCGGCCAGTTCATAGCTGACGGCGCGCTTGGCATCGACGGGGGCGATTTCCTTGGCCAGATCCATGAAGGCGGTGTGGAGGAGATCCGCCCGGAGCGGGGTGAGCAGGGCGCGCCGGGCGGGGTGGAGGAGGAGTCCGCCGAGGAGTTGGGTCGCTTCGAGACGCAGCGCGAGGGGGGCGGAAGGGCTGTAGGCGACCCCGGTGAGCAACTGCAGGGGTTCCTGGGCGGCGTTTTCCGCCATGCCTGCGCTGGAGGCAGCATCGATGATGAGCCGGGCGAGGGCGATCTGCAGGAGGGGCGTCTGGTCCGTGCCTTCGGCTTTGACGAGGGCCTGCCGCAGCCGGTTGCTGCCTTCCTGGGATTGCCCCCGGTTGGCCAGCCAGATGGCGCTCAGGCGGAGCTGGGTGACGGAGAGGGTGTCGGGGCTGGCCTTGCCCCATGCCTGGAGGGTTGGCCCGTGCGCCAGCTCCGCCTGGCCACTGTCGAGCGCGAGCCGGCAGAGGCGCTCGCAGTCGGCCGGGCTGGCAGCTCCGGAGCGGATCACCTGACGCAGGGCATGGATCGCAGAGACGTCCTGGCGGGGCTCGCAAAAGTCGGCGAGGCGGCGCATCACGGTGGGGTCCAGCGGTGCCAGGATGGCGGCTTTATCAAAGAGGCGGATGGCTTTTTCCGGGTCTCCGGCCGCGGCCGCAGCCGTGGCTTCTGCGGCGATGCCCCGGGCCCGCCACCCTTTAAAGTGGGCATAGTCATGGCCACCCCGCCATTTGAGGTATCCGAGGGCCAGCTCCGCCAGCACGATCACGAGGCGCCAGCCTTTCAACCAACGCCGGATCAGATTGGGTTCTGCAGCGGGCTCCCATGGTTCGGATAATTCCTCTGAGTC
>CAIZWU010000160.1 GCA_903936775.1 uncultured bacterium
CCAACCTGCTGGGGCTGAAAACCAGTCTGGAGGAAACCATCACCCGCGCCGAATTCCAAAAAACCATCGAATCACCCCTCCGGGCGGCCTTTATCGAGCGGGGTTGGTGGAAGACCGGCAGCGTGCCAAATCAGGGCAATATCGCGATTCAGACCACCATCCGCGTGCTCACCCTCATCCGCGGCCTGCCCCTGAGAATCACCGAGGAAACCATCCCGGGAGCCCCCGCCCCCGCCCAGGGCCAGAACAATGCCGCCAGTGTGGATTCTGAACTGGCCATCGCCGGACTGCTGGACAAGCCCATCGCCGGCCCCCTGCAAAACCCCTACTTCGGCCGGCCTGAACCCTTTTACCTCCTGCCCATCACGCCGATGTTTTTGGTCGGCCGGATTGACGGACCGGACCAGACTACTGCCCGCCGCCTGATCGATGACGCCCTCGCCACCGAGGCCACCGGCCTGTACGGCAAAGCCTACATCGACCTCGCACTCAAAAACGAACCCGGTTATAAAATCGGTGAGGACTGGCTTCTGGCCTCCGCGCGCGCCCTGGAACTGAAAGGCATTCCTGTGATGGTGGACTCCCTCGCCTCTACCCTGCCGGTCAATTTTCCCATGACCGATGCGGCCTATTATCTCGGCTGGTATGTGCAAACCGCAGACGGCCCGTTCCTGAATCCCAGCTTCAAATTCCGCCGCGGCGCCATCGCCTGCCATATCCATTCCTTCAGCGCCACCACCCTCCGCAGCAGCAAGGAATACTGGTGCGGACCGCTCCTCGCCAAAGGTGCCTGCGGGGTGCTGGGCAATGCCTGGGAGCCCTATCTGCAACTCACCACCCAACTCGATAAATTCACCGACGGCCTGCTCGCCGGCCGCACCCTTGCCGAAGCCGCCTGGGGCGCCACCCAAACGCTGTCGTGGATGAATGTGGTGCTGGGCGATCCCCTCTACCGCCCTTTTTCCCCCATTCCGGAAAAAGTGGATAAAACGGTCGACCCTGACTACAAGGCGCTCCGCCTCGCCCTCGCCCGCTGGGGCAAGGAAGGGCCGGCCAATGAGGCCCTCATGAAAAACCTGAAACTGGCCGGCACCTCCCTGAAGAGCGGCACCATTTTCGAATTCATGGCCCTCCATTCCCAGGCGGGCACCGATACCCCGGAACTGGAGGCCAACGAGTGGTTCAAGCTGGCCCTGCAGAATTATTCTGCCGTCCCTGATAAAATCCGCATCCTGCTCCAACAGGCGGATGCCCGCCGCCGCGAAGGCACCAACAAACCGGCCATCAAACTCCTCGACAAAATCATCGCCGACTACCCCACGGCCCCGGAAACCGAAGCCGCCCGCGCCTGGCTGCAGCAACTCCGCCCTACCCCGTGACCCTGTCCCCTGCGGCAGCTGCCTACCCGGCATTTCTCGCCAGCCATTTCCCCCCAGTCTCCCTCGCGGAACCGGAACTCCTGCCCGGACGGGAACCTGACGAACTGGCATGGCAAAGCCGCTGGTTTGCCGGCGACTTCGGACGCGATTTCCTCACCGTAGCCGGGGAAGCCGTCAGCGTGATCGATTTCGGCTGGTGGAATCATGGAGCCGGCCCGGACTTCCGCGACTGCGTCATCACCCTGTCAGGGGAAACCCGCCGCGGCAGTATCGAACTCGACCGCGATGCCCGCGATTGGGACCATCACGGCCACAGCACCAATCCTGCCTACCGCGACACCATCCTGCATCTTCAACTCGGGGTCCGCAGCGGCAGCGAATGGTTCACCCGCACCGATGAGCACCGGCTGGTCCCCCAGGTCAGGTTGGATCTGGCCACGCCAGCCGGCGATTTCAATACTCCGCCCCCCGCGCCCGCCCGTCCTGGACGCTGCCTGCAGGTCTTCCGTCAACTGGGACCGGGAAAAACCATCACCATTCTCGAAGCCGCTGCCCGCTACCGACTGGAGCGCAAAGCCACCCGGCTCCAGCGCACCGCTGCCATCCACGGCCGGGATCAGATGCTTTTTCAGGCCCTCGCGGATGCCCTGGGCTACAGCCGGAACCGCCTCCCCCTCACGGTGCTTTCGCAGCGGCTCCCGCTCCGGTTGCTCACCACCCGACCGGACGATGCCGAGGCCCTCCTCTTCGGCGTCAGCGGTTTCCTCACCGGCGAGGCCTTTGATCACGCCGACACCGAAACCCGCCTTTGGCTGCGCCGCCTGTGGGACCAGTGGTGGCGCTACCGCGATGCCTACGCCCCCGGCCAACCCCGCCTCCCGCTCAAGTGGAACCTGACCGGCACCCGCCCGCTGAATCACCCGCAACGCCGCATTGCCACCCTGCACCTGCTGGTAAAACACTGGCCCACCCTGCGGCGCCTGCTCCAGCCTGACCATTTTTCCGAAAAGGCGCTCCTCACTTTTGCCGCCGGCCTGCACCATCCCTACTGGGACCGCCACTACACTCTCCGGGCCCTCCCCGCCCCCAAGCCCATGGCCCTGCTCGGACGCAACCGCCTCACCGAAATTCTCGCCAACGTCTGCTACCCGCTCCTCATCCCGGAGCGCGAGGATCTCTGGCCCGTCTATCAGAAACTATCCGCGCCGCTCGACAACGAAAAGACCCGCCGCGCCGCCCTCCGCCTCTTCGCCGGACATCCGGACCTTGCCAAGCTTACCAGCAAGCTCTGGCAACAACAGGCCCTCCTCCAGGTCTACGAGGACTTCTGCCTCGCCGACGACTCCAACTGCGCCCAATGCCCCATGCCCGAGCAAGCCCAAAGCCCGTAAATTCCCGCAAAGGAAGGAGACACTTTCCGGGTGGCGCCCGCCCTGCCCTCTCCTACGCTCCACGATGCTGACCAAACTGCTGATCTTTCTCTGCGAAGTGTCCCCCCGGGCCCGCCGATCCCTCTGGCGATGGTGGTATGAGCGCTGGGCCCGCCGGGTGGAGTCCGGGCAGTGGACGTTCATGAACTACGGCTTCGCCTGGCCCGCCGGGGAAACCCCGCCCGCCCTCCAGCCGGAGGATGAGGCCGACCGGTTCTGTGCCCAGCTTTATCATCGCGTGGTCAGCCCGGGGTATCTGTCAGGCGAGGAAGTGCTCGAAGTCGGCGCCGGGCGCGGTGGCGGCGCGGCGTTTGTGGCCCGCTATCACGAACCCAGCCACCTCACCGCCCTGGATTTCTCACCGCAGGCCGTGGCCTTTTGCCAGGCCCGGCACCGGCTGGCGCCATTGGAATTCAAAGTGGGTGATGCCGAAGCCCTGCCCTTCCCTGACGCTTCCTTCGACGCCGTGATCAACGTGGAGAGCAGTCATTGTTATGGCTCCGTGTCCGCCTTTTTTGCGGAAGTAACCCGCGTCCTCCGGCCCGGCGGTTGTTTTCTCTTTGCCGACCTGAGGGAAGCCCCGGAGATGGCGGCCCTGGAAAAACAACTCGCCGCCCTGCCCGGCATGGAGGTGGTCGAAACCGAAGACCTGACCCCAAATGTCGCCGCCGCCCTCACCGCTGACCATGGCCGGAAACAGCAGATGATCGGGGAACTCATCCCGGAATCCCAACGCGCCATGTTCCGCGAATTTGCCGGTCTCGAAGGCAGCAAAATCCACCGCAACCTGACCAGCCGCCATCTACTCTACTACCGCTGGGCCTTGCGCCGGATTCCTTCGGATTAACAAACCCACCGGTCGCTCCGCAGCAGTTCCAGGCTGAACTGGCAGCGATCCTCCAGACGCCACCCCAGGCCACTCAGGATCGGTGAGGGGTCCGTCCAGGATCGTGCCGAGATCCCCCCGGCCTTGCGGAAAAACGCATGCAGCATCGCGTGGATCAACCGGGCCCGGCGGCGTTTCCACCCGCCGGCAGGGAGCTGGAAATCGGCGATCAGCCACCGTGCCCCGGGCATGGCGAGGGCAGCCAGCCGCGGGATCAGCACCCTCAGTTCCGCTTCCGTGAAGCAGTCGAGGAAAAACGGCGTGATAATCACCTCATACCGGGTTTCCTCAGGTAAAAATGTCAGGGCATTCCCGGTATGGAAGGTGATGCCGGTCTCCTCCAGCCCCTGCCGTGCCAGATGGTGCCGCGCCGCCTGCTGCATGGCCGGACTGGCGTCCAGATAGGTCAGCTCCAAACCGGGTTTCAATTTCCGCAGTGCCGCCAAGGTGCGTCCATGCCCTTCCCCGGCCAGCAACACCCGGCCGTGGTCCGGGCAGGCAGCCAGATGGGCGGTGCGCACCCGCTGCATCAGCCGTCCGGCGCACAACGCCTCCATGCCGCCATAGACCTTCGCCAACACATCGAAATCCATCGGAATGACCGGTTAGCAGCCAACCCATGGGATTTAATCCCGGTCCGCCACAAACAACGTGTGGGTGAAACGCTTGGCCTTGGGATAGGATTTGGCGGAAATGCATTCCACCTTGGAAAACGTCTGCCGCAACGACTTGGCAAAAGCTTCATCGCGGTTGGCCGACCAGAAGACCACCCGCCCCCCCGGGTGGAGCGATTCGCGGATTCTCGCGAGTCCGGGCCGGGCGTAAAGCCGGGCATTGCCTTTCTGCACCAGAGGGTCCGGACTGTTGTCCACATCCAGCAGAATGGCATGATAGCGGTTGGCTTCGTTGCCATCCATCAGATCGAAGACATCCCGCAGTTTGACCGCCACCCGGGGATCATCCATCAGGTGGCCATTCACCTCGTGCATGAATTCACGGTTCCACGCCAGGATCTCCGGCAGCAATTCCGCCACCTCCACCTCCGCATTGGCGGGGGAAAGCTCCAGCACCCGTTTCAGGGTGAAGCCAAACCCGAACCCGCCGATCAGCACGCGCGGCTTGGCCGGCATGTTGGCGCAGGCCAGTTCCGCCATGGTTTGCTCGGACGAGCAGGCCTCGGTGCTCATGAGCTGCCCGCCCCCCAGCATCAGGAAATAATCCCGGTCATGTTTGATCAGGGCCAGCAGGACGCCTTCCGGGGTGTGGCAGGTGGCGAGGGTGAGGATGGGTTTCATGGGAAGCAATCAAGTCCCCAAGGGCAGCGGCAGGCCACCCCGGGGAGGCATGCCTGTGGTGCCCGCGGCCGGTTTGGTCAATCGCACACACCGCCCGCCTCAATCCGCCGCGAGGAACCGCACACACACCGCCCCGCCCACCTTGATTTTGGTGCCGGTGGAGCTGAGCTTTCCGGTCTCCGGATCGACCTTCAGCACCGCCGCGGTGTTGCTGTCCTGATGTGCCACAATCATCCATTGGCCGGTTGGATCGAGATTGAAGTTGCGCGGAATGCTGCCCTCGGCAGGCGCGTTCTGGATCAGCTTCAGGCGGCCCGTGGCCGGATCACAGGCAAATACCGCTATGGTATCATGGGTCCGGTTCGACACATAGACCACCTTGCCATTTGGATGTGCCACGGTCTCTGCGGTGCTGAATCCCGGTTTCCCCTGATCCTCAAGTGGCAGGGTGGAAACCGTATCCAGCAAGGTCAGAGTGCCGGTATCGGCTGCATAGTTGAGGGTCGAGACGGTCATCAACATTTCGTTATTCACGAAGGCGAATTTACCGGAGGGATGGAAGGCAAAATGCCGGGGCCCGGAACCATGTGGCAGCGCCACCGACCCGCTGGCCGTGAAACTACCCGCGGCCGGGTCGATTTTATAGGTCAGCACCTTGTCCAGCCCGAGGTCACAGGCAAAGGCATACCGGTTATCCGGACTGCGGTTGAAGCTGTGGGCGTGAGGGCCTTTCTGGCGCTGCGGGTCCACGCTGGAGCCTTCATGTTGGACGAAGGTGACCGGACCCGCCAGCGAACCGTCCGCCTTGATCTGATAGGACGCCACACTGCCGCCGCCGTAGTTGGCCACCATGGCCATGTGCCCGGTGGCATCCAGGGAAATGTGGCAGGGGCCGTTCCCGCCGGAGTCCGCCTGATTGATGAGGCGCAGGGTGCCGTCCGGACGGTTCACCGCAAAGGCACTGACCGCCCCTCCCTTGCCTCCCGCACTCGCCATCTCGCCCACCGCGTAGAGGTATTTCCCACTGGGATGCAGCGCCAGGAAACTGGGACTGCCGGTCTCCGCCGCCACCACCGCATCGCTCAGCGTGCCCTTGGCGCTGTCAAAAGTCGACAGATGGATCCCCTTGCTGCCAGTCTTGGCATTCGTGTAGCAGCCGAAATAAACCAACCACCGGTCCCCGGCGGAAGCGGATGAGGCAAGGCAAACGAGAGTGAGGGCGAGGAGGGAAGACTTCATGTGGGGAAAATGGGCTGTCGGGTGAGCCGCGAGTAATTCATGAATCCCGGGACCTGTCCAGCCCAATAGCTTGTTTACCCCTGGGTGGACCTGCTTCCCCCCTGCCGGAGACTTTCTGGGTGAGGCCGCCTGCGGCAAACCAGCAAAACCAAGCGGTTCCGCAATCTCCGGAACTGGCGGGCTGGGACTTTCCAGTGCCCGGGGAATTAATTAGGTTGCCCTGTGCTGGCACCCACGAGGCGCTTTTGCGTTTGTGGGCTGGAATGGGCGTCCTAGTTTGAAGGATGGGATCACTTCCTTTTCATCACCTTATCGATCAAAGTCTGGCCGCCATCTCCAGTCTCCGGGCGTTGGAGGAACGCGTGACGGCCGCGTCCTCGGCCATGGCGGAGGCTTTGGCCTCCGGAAAAAAGGTGCTGTGCTGCGGCAATGGCGGCAGCGCCGCGGAAAGCGCCCACCTCGCGACCGAACTGCTGTGCCGCCTCGACAAGGACCGCCGGGCCCTGCCCGCCCTGAATCTATCCGGGGATGCCTCGTTTCTCACGGCCACCGCCAATGACTACCAGTTCGAGGAGGTCTTTGCCCGGCAAGTGACCGGCCTCGGCCAGGAAGGGGATGTTCTGGTGGCCTTCACCACCAGCGGCAACTCTCCCAACGTCCTGCGGGCCCTTGCAGCCGCGCGGGAAAAAGGCGTCCACACCATTGCCCTGCTCGGCCGGGATGGCGGTGCTGCGGCAGCCCTCGCCGACATCGCGCTGGTTGTGCCGGCTCCGGCGACAATGCATATCCAGGAAGCCCATCAGGTCCTGCTCCACATCCTGTGCATGCAGATCGAAGCGGTCCTCTTTCCAGGTTTAAATGCCCTGCCCCCTGGCTGAGCCGTCTCCCTTTTCCATCCTCTTATCCTCCAAACCCGCAATCCACCTTTATGTTATTCATCGGACTCGACAGTGGCACCCAAAGCACCAAAGCCGTGGTGCTCGATTTTGAAACCGGAGCCATCGTGGCCCACGCCTCGGAAAAATACGAATGCCTCGAAGGCCTGCCGCCCGGCCACATGGAGCAGAATCCACACGATTGGACGCGGGCCGTGGACCTCACCATCGGGTCCTGTCTGGCGCAACTGGGCGACCGGCGGAAGGAAATCCGGGGAATCGGGGTCAGTGGCCAGCAGCATGGCCTGGTGGTCCTGGATGCGATGAATGAAGTGGTCCGCCCCGCCAAACTCTGGTGCGACACTTCGACCACCACCGAGTGCGGCCTGCTGGCGGAGGCTTTCGCCGGTCCGGCCGGTTTGATTGCAGAAGCCGGGAATACCATTCCCCCGGGCTTCACCGCGCCGAAAATCCTCTGGCTGAAACGGAACGAACCGGAAAACTTTGCCCGCACCGCCTCAGTGCTGCTGCCGCACGACTATCTCAATTTCCACCTGACCGGAGTGAAACGCATGGAATTCGGCGATGCCTCCGGCACCGGCCTGCTCAATGTCAGGACCCGGGAATGGCATCGCGGACTGATCGACGTGATTGATCCCCGGCTGCACGATATGCTGCCCCCGCTCGGCTCCTCACTCGCGGCCCACGGCACCCTGCGGGAGGAGTTGCGCGCCCGCTGGGGACTGGCACCCGGCGTGATCGTCAGCGCCGGCGGCGGCGATAACATGATGGGAGCCATCGGCACCGGCAACGTGCGGCCCGGCGTGGTCACGGTGTCGCTCGGCACCTCCGGCACTCTTTTTGCCTGTGCGGACCAGCCCGTGATCGACCCGATGGGCGAAGTCGCCGCTTTCTGTGACAGCGCCGACCAATGGATGCCGCTGGTGTGCACCATGAATGTGACCGTCCTCACCGAAGCCATGCGCGGCCTGTTTGGTTACGATCACGCCCAGCTGGAAGCGCAGCTGAAGTCCGCCCCGGCCGGTGCCGATGGCCTGACCTTCCTGCCCTATCTGAATGGCGAGCGCACCCCCAACCTCCCGGATGGCAGCGGCGTGCTGCACGGACTCCGCACCGAAAACCTCACCCCGGCCCACCTCGTGCGGGCGGCGGTGGAAGGAGTCACCATCGGATTAGCCTATGGCATGAAGCGTTTCGAATCCCTCGGCGTCTCGCCCACGGAAATCCGCCTGACCGGTGGGGGCAGCCGCAGTGCCGGCTGGCGTCAGGTGGTGGCCGATGTCTTTGGCGTGCCGGTGGTCAGTCTGGCCACTGCCGAAGGAGCCGGACTGGGGGCCGCCCTCCAGGCCGCTTACGTGGTACAGCATGAGGCCGACTCCAGCGTCACCCTCGGCGGACTGGCCGACCGGCTGGTTTCCCTTGATGAATCCACCCGCGCCCTGCCTGATGTTGGGCTGAAGGGACTCTATGCCACTCAGTTGGACCGGCAGATGAAACTCACCCAATCGCTGAAAACCACCGGCTGGCTGTGATCCTCCCTGACTGAAGCCCTCCTCCCCCTGCCCCGCATGCTGAAACCCGCCGAAGCCAAGTCCGACACCGCGTTCAAACCGCGCGTAATGGGCTTCCTGATCGGCAATCTGGTCCGACTCCTCACCAAAACCCTCCGGGTCCGCATCACCGACGATTCCGGACTCCTCAGCAATCCCCCCCTCCACGGGTTGATCTGGATGTTCTGGCACAACCGGATGCTGATCGTGCCCAGTCTGTATTCGCGTTATACCCGGAAATTCCGTCAGGCCGCGGTCCTCACCAGTGCCAGCCGGGATGGCGCGGTGCTGGCCGCGGTGATGCGGCAATTCGGGCTCGAGTCCGTGCGGGGGTCCTCTTCCCGGCGCGGCGCGCAGGCCATGATCGAATGCCGCCGCCGCCTGCGCCGGAATTACTACATCGGCATCACGCCGGACGGCCCGCGCGGCCCGCTTTATGACATGCAGCCCGGGGTGGTGCAGTTGGCGCGCCTCTGCGCCGTGCCCATCCTCCCCATCTCCGTTGAATACGAAAAGTTCTGGCGGCTCAAGTCGTGGGATCAATTTTTCATTCCCAAGCCCTTTTCCGTGGTGCGCGTGCGCTTTCTGCCTTTTATCCACATCCCGGAGGACGAATCCCCCGAGGCCGCCCGGGAACGGCTTTCCGCCCTGCTGAAGCCGGAAGTGCCCTGACTTTTCCCCCACCTCTGCCCTGTTTTTATTATGATCCTGATTGATGGTAAAGCCACCGCCGCCCGCGTCCTCGAAGAATGCCGCGCCACCCTGACCACCCTCGCCGCCTCCGGCATCCGCCCCGGCCTCGCGGTGGTGCTGGTCGGCGATGATCCCGCCTCCAAAGCCTACGTCGGCTCCAAGGACCGCACCTGCCGCGATCTCGGAATGCATTCCGTGAAGCTGGAACTGCCCGCCACCACCACTCAGGAGGAATTGTTGGCCGTGGTCCGCCAATTGAATGCCGACCCGGCCATTCATGGCATTCTCGTGCAAAGCCCGCCGCCCCGGCACATCGATGAAGCCGCGATCATCCGGGCAATTGATCCGCGCAAGGATGTGGATGGATTCCATCCGGAAAACGTCGCCAAACTGGCCCTCGAGGACCCTTCCGGGTTTGTGCCCTGCACCCCGCTCGGCTGCCAGCGGCTCCTGCTTGACTATCAAATCCCCACCGAAGGCGCCCGCGTGGTGGTGCTCGGCCGCAGCATGATCGTGGGCAAACCGTTGGCCCTGCTCCTGATGGCCAAAGGCCCGGGCGGCAATGCCACCGTCACCGTCGCCCACAGCCGCAGCAAGGACCTGCCCGGCCTCTGCCGCTCAGCGGATATCCTGATCGCCGCCATTGGGAAACCCCGTTTTGTCACTGCCGATTTCGTCAGGGAGGGGGCCGTCGTCATCGATGTCGGCATCAACCGGATCGGCGATCCCACCACCAAATCCGGCTCCCGCCTTGTCGGCGACGTGGACTTCGAAGCCGTCGCCCCGAAATGTCACGCCATTACCCCCGTGCCCGGAGGAGTCGGCCCCATGACCATCGCCATGCTGATTTCCAATACCATCAAAGCGGCGCGCCTCTAGCCGCCACCCACCCCTGCCCCCGCAGAGGCAGCCGGAATTCACCGCTGCCGGGACTCCCGGCGGAGCCCCGGCAACGGATCGGAGGCATCGCTTAAAACACCACTTCCAATCCGATCACTGGACCGTGGCTGACCGTGTCCACGGAGAAGGAGTCCTTGCTGTAATCGACGCCCAGCCCGCGATAACCGATGGCGGCGCTGACGTTTCCGGTGAAGTGATAGCCAAAACCCGCAAAGGCCTGCCAGGTGAAGTCGGAGCTGACCCCAAAACCGCCGATGTCACCGTTGTAGCGGAAGAACACCTTGTCGGTCAGTTCCGCCTGGCCACGGATGCCGATGATGGGATCCGCCCAATCGGTGTCACGGGTGGCCGAGGTTTCCCCGCCCCGGGCAAAGCGGCCGGTCAGTTCCGCTTCCAGGAGGGTGATCCGGGCCCCGGCAAAGACGTCCATGTGGTAACGCTCGGTCTGGATGGCGCGGTAGGCGAGAAAAGGAGTCAGGACCCACTGCTTTTGTTCAAAGCGGAAGCTGTCGAAGATCCGGCCGCCCGCTTCGTTATCAGACGACAACTTACCATAGATCACATCCAGGCCGAGAGAGAGATTCCCTTTCCCTACTTCAAACACGCCCATGTAGGCCATGTCCAGGGAGTCCAGGGTATCCGAAATACTGATGTCCACCGGAGCGGTCAGCGGGCCGATGGTGACGTCCCCATCTACAGCGGTGAGCCAGGCATAAGGAGCGGCGCGGAACCACCAGCCGCTGTCAGCGGGTGCCGGAGGCGGTGGGACAGGAGCGTGGGGAGTTTCGGTTCCGGCATGGGTAGATCCCATGAGGGCGAGGGCGGCGAGGAAATGACGAATTTTCATTCAGATGGTGTAATGGTTATTCGAATCGTTATGGGTTCAGGATGGATGCCAGCCTGCGGCTGGCCCTGCGGCATCCGGTGCCCATCTATTTGATAATTACCCGTTTGTCGATACGATTTTCGGGCGATCCGCCCGCTCCGTTAAACCATTGATCATCCCTCCCCCCACCCCGCCTAACCCGTGGTCCGCAGCCCTGACGCCAGAGCATTGATACTCAGCAGGAGATCCGGCAGCAGGGCCTCGCTGGCATCGGTCTCCCCCGCCCTGACGTGGGCCCGCCAGGTTTTGAGGAGGGCGATTTGTTGGACGTGGAGGACGCGCAGGGGTTCCTCCCGGATGGCCAGGGTATAAGCCAGACGCGGGCGGCGCGCCGCAAAGGGGCCATTGAACAACTCCTCCAGCAGGGTGCGGGTGCGGGTGTGCTCAGCAAGAATCAGGGCCATGAAGCGGTCGCGCAGGGCCGGGTCGGGCACCAGATTGGCATACTCCTGCATCAGGACCACATTGGCACTGACCAGGGAGCTTTCAATATTGGTCAGGACGTAGCGGAGAAAGGCGGATTCCCTCAAGGCCGCCCCCAGCGCAGCGAAGCTGGCGGGGTCCTCCCTTTTGAGTTTTTCCAAAGCGGAGCCCGCCCCATACCAGCCTGGCAGATAGAAGCGCGCCTGGGTCCAGGAGAAAACCCACGGGATGGCCCGGAGATCGTCCAGGGTGGCCTGGCCGGTGCGGCGGGCCGGGCGCGACCCGATCCGGCTGTGCTCCAGGGCATCGATCGGCGTGGCGCTGCGGTAGAAGGCCATGAAATCAGGTTCTTCGAGGAAGGCCCGGTAGGCATCGCGGCTCCACGGCGCCAGTTTTTCCATGATCGGTTGGATGGCTTCGGTCCCGCGCGGCCCATGGCGGTGGCGCGCCGTGGCCGACGCCGCTGAGGCCATCAGCAGCTCGATGTTATAAACCGCCGAGCTGAGGTGGGCATACTTCTGGGCAATCGTTTCGCCCTGTTCCGTCATGCGCAGGAATCCGCTGAGCGAGCCCTCGGGCAACGCCTCCATGAACCAATGGGTCGGGCCTGCCCCGCGTCCCACCGTGCCGCCGCGGCCGTGGAAGAACACCGGCCGCACCCCATGCCGGGCACAGGTGGCGGCCAGTTCCGTCTGCGCGCGGTGCAGCGCCCATTGGCTGGCGAGGATGCCGCAGTCCTTGTTGCTGTCGGAATAACCGATCATCATCTGGAAGGTGGGCCGGGCCGGCAGCAGACTGCGCTGCGTGATCGGATGGCTCAGGAAAGCCTCCGAAATCCCCGGCCCCGCCTCAAGGTCGCCCATGGTTTCAAACAAAGGCGCCACCGGCAGCGGGCAGCGCAAGCCGGCGGCGGTCCATTCCATCAGCCCGGCTTCGCGGGCGAGCACATACACCGTCAGCAGATCCTCCACGTTACGGGTCATGCTCACGATCAGGGTGCCCAGCCCGGCATTGCCGAAGCGGGCACGGTGCGCCGCCAGCACCCGATAACAATCCAGCACCGCATCCGCCTCCGGCCCGGCGGAAACTCCGGGGCTGAGGAAAGGCCGCGGGGAAGTGAGTTCTTTTTCCAAGAGGGCGCGCTTTTCTGCCAGAGGCATCTGTTTGAACTGGGTGCCCGCGGGCAGCAGACCGGCGGTCTGCATCAGTTGCTGCAGCGCCGCTTCGTGGAAGGCTGAGTTCTGCCGGATATCCAGCACGGCGGAGTGGAATCCAAAAGCCTCCACCCGGCGGCGGAAGGGGACGACCTGCTCCGTCACGAGGGCGGACGCGCCCACCGCCTCAAGGGATTCCTTGAAGGTGACCAGATCCGCATCCAATTCCCCCGGATTGGCATACCCGGCGGCGTGGTCCTCCGAGGCCATTACCACCTTGGCCCGCATCAGATAGGCCGCCTCCCGCCACGGTTCCTCTGGATTGCGCGCCTTGATGAACTCCAGATCCACTCCCGGAGCCCCTGACAATTCCCCGCGCAGCCGGGCGATCAGATGGGTCAGGACGGGAGGCGTTTCCCGGAAGAGGGAACTGATGGGAGAATGCCCCGCCAGCGCTTCAAGGGACCGGCGGTGCACCCGCAGGGCATTGGCCCGCAGCGCCGTCAGGGAGCGGCCAGTGACTTCCGCCGTGACAAAGGGATGGCCATCGCGGTCCCCGCCGATCCACGTCCCAAACCGGATCAGGGGCGGCAGGGCATCCACCCCGGCAGGATCGAAACCCGCCGTGATCCACGCCTCCCGCAGATGCAGATGGGCGCGGCTCAAGGCCTCGGGGAAGACTTCCCGCAGGTAGTGCAGCGCATTTTGCAGTTCGGCCTCGATGGTGGGCCGGGTGACGTGGATTTCCCCCGTCCGCCACAGGTTTTCCAGATGCGTTTCCAACTGGCTTTTCAGCCGGGCCTGCTCCCGCGGGGTGTAGGCGGGATTATCATGCCGGTTCATCAAGGCATAAATTTCGCCGTGCAGTTCCCGCACCGTTTCGCGTTTGGCTTCCGTCGGGTGGGCCGTCAGCACCGGTTCCACCTGCACCTCCCGCAGCACCGCCAGCAACCCGTCCTGCGTCAGCCCCAGCTTGCCCAGCTCCTTCAGATTGTCCGGCCACAGTCCCTGCTCCGCCGGAGCCCCTTCCTGCTTTTCCCGCAGACGGCGCACCTGCGAGGCCACCCGTTCCTCCACCACGTTCAGCAGTTGAAAGGCAATGGAATACGCCTGCCCCAGCGACCGGTGGGACGTGGCCGCCCCCTGCGGCGGGTGCCCCAGCCATGGCAACTGCTCCGCCAGTTCCGGCTCCCCCAGCCGCCGCAGCACCGCCGCAAAGGCTTGCATCAGGAAAGTGAGTTCGACATCAAGGAGTTGGAATCCGAGGGTGCGCAGGGAGACGGAGGAAGATGGCATGAGCGCCCCATATCAGCAGAAACAATGCCCGCCAGACAAAAGGTGCGGGGAAGTTTGACGGGGGTCCCCACCCGTCCCCGGAACCCCGGCCCAAATCCCTTCCGAAAGCTCCTCTTCTGACTCGGGAGGACCCTCGTCCACCTCCAGTCAGCCGCCCTCCTGACCGTTGCCGCTGCCCGCTGAGGACCGCACCGGAAGTGGTCCGGAAATCCAAGGCGCTTCCGCCGCGGCACACCGGGCCATTTTCCGCGCAGTTTGATGCCATCCCTCAGCCCAAGGCTGAGCCCGCGCCTCCTTACGGGACGGGCCGCGAATCCTCCTTGAACCGGAACGGCCGGCCACCGGTGATGCCGTCGCTGGTGATGCTGGGGCACCAATAACGTTCCACGTGGCCGATAATGAGGTCGTGGCCGGTGAAGTGATCCACTCCCGGCGGGCGCTCCGGGTTGTACATGGAATCCGTCAGATCGCGCATGAAGACGACTTTTTTACCGAGATAGACCTGTTGGCGGATCGCGAAGGGGCGTCCCAGCACACACATGTTCAGGTGCACCCCGCACAGAATCACCTGGTCGATGCCGCGGGCGGTCAGGAGGTTCCACGTCTCCTGGCCATCATCCGTCAGGGCATCGCCCTCCACCAGCCCGATCGCGGGGTGCTGGCGTTTCCAGGGCGGGATGATTTCACATTTCTTCCCCGTGCAGGAGCATCCCATATCACTATCGTCCACCGGGAGCACCGCTTCGTGTTTGGGGTCGGTCCAGCACCAGGATGTCCCCCAGCGCGGCGCGTCCTGCAGGGGCACGGGAGTTTTCGCGAAGGGCGCGGCCTGGGCGAGGCGGCGCTGCGGAGTGTCCTTGTAAAATCCGGTCACGCTGCTCGGGGCGTGAATGATGAAGACGCCCTTCGCCCGCGCCGTCTGGAGCATGGCATTCAGGGGACCGGCCAACTCCGTGACCCGGCGCGACGCGCTGCGGCACCAGTGGTCGTCCCACATATCACAGACAATGATGGCGGTGCGCGACGGGTCCCACGCGTCCGTCGTTTCCACCGCCGTGCCGGTGGCCTTATCCCGCGAGCGCAGGGTGAGCCGGAGCGGGTCAGCGGAAAGCGGGGCCGTCATAGTCAGCAGCATCAGCAAGAGCAGGGAACGCATTGCCGTGTTGTAAAACCCCGGCTCTGCCCCGGCAAGCAAAAACCAGCGGGCCGCTCCCTGGGCCTTCCCGGAAAGATTCATGCTCCCGGTGAAAGCCAGCCCCGGGGCCGGGTGTCAGGACTGGGTTGCTCCGGATAACTTGCAGGCGACCGTAGCGCGGGAGCGATCCACGAGCCCGCCCCCTCCCATGCAGGAAGAGGCGGGCAGGCATCGCGGATTGCCCTTGGCCGTTGCCGCGCTCCTCAGTGGTGCGGTTCGGCGGCGGGTTTGCCCTCTTCAGGCTTTGCCGGCTGGTCATGCTGATCGCTATCCTTTTGTTTATCCCCATGGTCATGGTCTGAGGGCTGCTCTCCGGTCGCCATCTTCTTCCCGTCCATTTCACAGCAGGCCTCGGCCTTGCCCCGGAGTTCTTCCGCCAGTCTCCCCAGCGCTTCGAGCCTCTTGGACAGCAAAGCAGTTTCCTTTTCCTGGCCCTCCGTCTGCTCCAGCAGCCTCAGTTCGGTTCTGGTTTCCTCCAGCATGTGGCGGACCTTCCCATACTGCTGGACGGTCGCAGCCAGATCCACCTCGGCGAGGCGCTTTTTCACATCCATCGGCCCCATGGGCGGCGGGGGCATTTTAGGCTCCATGCGTGGCCTGCGCTCCATACGCTCCCGTTGCGGACGTTCCATGGGCCCACGCGGCTCCATGCGTTCCTGTTGCATCCGCTCCATGAGCTCCCTGCGCTGCCCGGGCTCCATGCCCTGCATCTTCTCCTGCATCTGACGCTGCATTTTCTGCAGGCGCTCTATCGGGGGCACGGGTTTTCCCTCCGGCAGGTCTTGCCTCTTCTCCATGCCTTTCATCTTCTCCATCTTCTCTTGGCACATGGGACATTCCTTGCACATTTTGCATTCCATCTCCTGATCCGCCGCAGGCAGGGGAGACGCCGCGAAAGCTGGCAGGAACGCGAGAAGGGCGAGCATCGGTTTCATCTTTTTCATGGTGGTAGGGTGGGTTGAATGGAACAGATCCGTTGGACCGCAGCAGGGTCCGCCGTGCCAAGGGTGAGCGTTGAGTAAAATATTACCCGCCTGACGATCAATCAAAATACAAAAATACCCTATCCTGCTTTAAGCAACACCCACGGGACCACCGCAGAGGCAGGGTCCGTATCGACCCCATTCCCCTCTCTGCGTCCTCCGCGCCTCCGCCTTAAAAACCGCGGACCGCTGCCTCTGATCCGCCCCCCGGCAGCCCCCCTCAGGGCGATATGATCACCTTCATGGCCTTCTCCTTGCCAGCATTGCCGAACACCCCATAAGCCTTCAGCACGTCATCCAGTTTAAAATGATGGGTAATCAATTGGTTCGGATCGATTTTACCCGACATCACGGTCTTCAGCAGCATCGGTGTGGTGTTGGTATTCACCAGACCGGTCGTCAGGGTGATGTTCCGGATCCAGAGCTTCTGCAGTTGCAGGTCCACCGGTTTGCCATGGACTCCCACATTGGCGATGTGTCCGCCGGGCCGCACGATTTGCTGGCAAATATCAAAGGTGGCCGGGTAGCCCACCGCTTCGATGGCCACATCCACCCCATCCTTGGTCGAGGACATGATCGCTTTGACCGCATCCTCCTTTTCGGAATTGATCAGGTCCGTGGCTCCGAACTTTTTCGCCATCTTCAGCCGGTTCCCATCCAGATCGATCATGAAGATCCGCGCCGGGGAATAGAAAAGCGCCGTCAGCAGCACCGACATCCCGATCGGCCCCGCGCCCACGATGGCGATGGTATCGCCCGGTTTGACCCGTCCGTTGAGCACGCCGATTTCATGGCCGGTGGGCAGGATATCACTCAGCATCACCAGTGCCTCCTCGTCCGCCCGTGCCGGCACATGGTGGAGACTGTTATCCGCATGGGGAATCCGGACATACTCCGCCTGGGTGCCATTAACGAGATGGCCCAGGATCCAGCCGCCATCCTCGCAGTGGGCATACATCTGCTTCTTGCAATACTCACAGGATCCGTCCGAGGTGATACAGGAAATGATAACATGGTCCCCCTTCTTGAAATTCCGCACCGAGCTTCCGGCTTCATCCACGATGCCCACGCCCTCATGCCCCAGGGTCGTGCCTGGCAGGCAGCTCGGGGTCTTGCCGTGCAGGATCCCCAGATCCGTTCCACAGATCGTGGTCTTCAGGACTTTGACCACCACATCCGTCGGCTTCAAAAGCTCCGGCCGGGGGATTTCCTTCAGTTCGATTTTGCCAGGTCCGCCATAGACCAGGCCTTTCATGATTTTTTTCATAACTTTATGGATGGAGGGTGATGGGATTCCAGAGACAGAAGATTATTTATCCGGGCAGCGTCCCGGGCAGCAGCGCAGCCACGGCAGATCGGCAGCAGGGGAGGAGGGGGAAGCGCAGGGCACCAGGAGTGAGCAGGAGGAATCACACCGGGCCCCTCAACAGGCTCCGGGCGGCTGGGATCCCGGGCTAAACAAAAGAGCCGGGAGAGGCCGCAGGATTCATGGAATGGTCTCCAATCCAACCATCCATACCAGCCTCCCCGCCCTCTGCCAAGAGATATCTTGGCAATGATAGCTTTAACATAATTTTCGCCCCGCCCTGCCAACCGCCACCCGCC
>CAIZWU010000161.1 GCA_903936775.1 uncultured bacterium
ACGCTGCCGGGCGCGAAAGCGAGAGAGGTGATCCTGAGGGGAGGGATGACCCCGGATTGCAGGTGGAGCTGGACCGGCCCCTGGACGCCCAGAAACCCATGGACGGCGATGTGGTATTCGGTGCCGGCCACCGCAGCGAAAATCACCCGGCTGCTGCCGCCGTTCCCGGCAGGGTCGCCGGTTTCATCATTGTATCCTACCACATAGGCATCCTTCAGGGCCGGGCCATCAGCCAGCACCGCCAGCACTGTATCAATGCCACTGCCCTGGGTATCCACACTCACCCAGGCCGTTTCCGGAGCCGTCCACTTCCACCAGACGGAGGCTCCGCCAATGGAATCAAGATCGTTCTCATTGGATTGCAGGGTGGCACCCGTATTGTCCCCGGACGCCTCCGCCACCGGGCCGCCCCCAAGGGAAATGCGGTTGGCGAAAGTGTCATTCAAAGGCACGGCCAAGGCCGGCAGAGTACCCAAAAGGAGCAATGTCAGGATTTTCATGAATGGCCAGGGCTGGTATTTAAAGATCAGGGTTGAAAGGACCGGGCCACCGCCGGATTGGCCACCGCCCATTGGCCGGCGGCGGAGAGATCACGGGCCTGCCAATCCTGGAAAATCCGCCGGGCCAAACCGCTGGCCGCCTGCGGTTCTGCCAATTGCAAGGCTACCGAAAGGGCGTCGGCCGGAGCCGTATCCGACCGGCTCAAAGCCAATTGCTCGCGGGCGTGATCCGCAATGGGGGAGGCCGGATGCTGGTCTATCCATGCCGAGAGACCATCGGTGTCCGCGGAGGCCCAGATGTTGAAGACGCTCTGGGCGGATTGACCCTGCACTGCGGGATCTGTCAGGCCATCCACCCACGCAGCAGAGGCCAGGGCATCCTGACCGGCCCAGCCCGCCGCCAGGGATTGATACAGCGCCGGGGCCAGTTGGGGAATTTCCTGGGCTTTGGACGAGAGCCATGCGACGGCTTCCTCCGGGGCTGCCGCAGCCCATTCCCCCACCGCGTGGGCAGCCGAGGCACGTGCCGTCATGGTGCGGGGAAGACTGATGGCCCACTCCGCGGCGGCAAGGGGATCGCTGGCAGCCCATTGGATGGCAAGAGCCTCCGAGGGGGCATCGGTGAGAGCACTGACACCCTGACTGGAAAGCCACGCGGCCGTTTCGGCAGGCGTCTGTTCGGCCCAGGTTTCCACGAGGGCGGAGACCGCGATGGTGGTGGAGTCACCCGGCGGCAGACCCGCCACCCACTGGCTGGCTGCCGCCGGGGTGGAATCCGCCCACGTCGCCACCGCCGCACGCAGGGTGCTGGAAGCGCCAGGATTGGACAAGTTTTGCCGGGCCCAATCGGCAGCGGCGGGAGGATTCTGCGCGGCCCAACTGCCCACGATGGCAGTCAGGGCGCTTTCCCGGGGGCTGCCGGTGAGTTGACTGGCAGCGTAGTCAAGCGCCGCCATGGGGTCCTGCCGGGCCAGACCCTGCAATGCGGTGGAGAGGCAAGCGGTGCGCAAACTGCCTGTGGGCAGGGCGGCCGCAGCATTCAGGGCCGCCGCAGGATCCTTGGCGGACCAGGCAGTCAGGGTTTCCTGACAAAACTCTGTACGGTCGGCGGTGCCCGCGATTTGCGCCTGGAGCGCCCAGGCGCTGGCTGGATCGGAGGCGGAAACTTCTGCAGCCAAATCCCGCAGACGGCGGTTTCTCCGCGCCGTATCCAGCATCGCCAAGGTATCGGAAAGTCGTTCCGCCGGGGCCGGCTTGGCCACGGGCGGATGTGGTCCCGGCGAAGCGCCGGTTGAATGGGCCGATTCCATGGCCGGAGCCGGCATGCCGGGGCTCTCCGGTTTGCCAAGGCTGAAACCAGCGGCAAAGGCCACCAGGGTCGCCGCAGGTCCAAGACAGTGTTTCAGGGCAATTTTCATGGAATCGTCAGGGAACGGAAAATAGGGGTGGCCGGAGCCCCGAAAGGCTCCGGCCAGTCAATAGCGGGGAGTTAGAGCGCAACCGGAGCGAAGCGACCGGCGTCGGTATCGTTCAGAGCGTTATTTTTGAACTCCCGGCGGGTCAAGAGGCCCGTGGCGAAGTTCAGGTCATATTCGTCCCACTTCCCGGGTTTGAAGTTCAGCCGCAACGTGGCCGTCGCGCCATTGGACTCATAGACGTAGGTGAAGAGAGCAATGTCGCCGTCAGGATCGTTTTCCGAACCCGTGGTGGCTGTCGTAAACGCCAGGTTTGCCTCGAGGCGTCCGTTCAATTGCTTGACCATCCAGTTGACCCCGGCAATCGAGGCCGGGGCGGTGCCGTCGCCGACCTGGGTGACGGTGCCACCGCCAGTGGGTGGTTGTGGAGGAGTCGCGGCGCCTTCCAGGTTGAAGTGGCCGGTGTCGGTATCCTTCAGGACATTCTTGTCGAATTCCCGGCGGACATACCTTCCCGTGGCATAGTTGAGATCATATTCATCCCATTTGTCGGTCTTGAATTGCAGGCGCAGGGAGGCCGTGGTCCCGGACGGAGTGTAGGTATAGGCGAATGGGTCATTGTCGCCAAGCGGGTCGGTTTCTGCTCCGGCGGCCGCGCTGGCAAAATTCAGGTTGGCCTCGATGGCACCGTTATTTTGCCGGACCACGTAAACCAAACCGGTCAGGGCTGCTGGAGCATTGCCATCACCCACCGGCACGGCGACAGGCGGATTGACAGGGCCAGGTGAAACCATCGAAGCGGCCCCAGAAGGGGAGTCATCCGTGGCATCCGCCACCCCATCGCCATCGTCGTCGTCATCCACTGAATTCAACAGACCATCGCCGTCGATGTCCGAGTCATTGGCGTTGGAGAGACCGTCGCCGTCGATATCATATTCATGGGGGGCATCATCCGCTTTGCCATCGCCATCGATATCCAATTCATCAGCGGCGTCATCATTCCGCCCATCCCCATCGATATCCAGTTCGTCCGCACTGTCATCGGCTTTCCCATCTCCATCAATATCCAGTTCGGCGGCGCTGTCGTCCGACAGACCATCATCATCGACATCCTTTTCCGCCGGGTGGTCATCGGGAAGCCGGTCCCCGATGTATTTTCCCTGGAATTTACCCGAGGTGGCGATGCCGCCATCCACATTGGGATCCTGTCCGTTGGGAAGACCATCGTTGTCGACGTCCGGATCTGTAATATTGGGGATGCCATCGGCATCGAGATCCCGGCCCCGGCTATGGGAGCTGGAGCTGCTGCTGGAGGAGGAGTTTCCGCCGCTGTCATCATGGCCTCC
>CAIZWU010000162.1 GCA_903936775.1 uncultured bacterium
AATAACTCCCGGAAGGCTTCGTTGGAGAATTGCTGGGCGGTGGGGAACTCTCCGTCATGATCCCCGGCCCATGTCACCAGCAGGGTGTGAATTTCGCGGGCTGTTTGGGCGGTGGAATTCACCTTCACCCCGGGGATGATTCTGCTGCCTGAAAAACCCATATAAATAGCAAAACAGGTCCCGAGGATGATGACCAAAGCCAAGGCCACCAGAAGTTCCTTGCGGGTAAAGCCTTGGTGGCGGGATTGACTGTCCATGGGATTCAAGGCTATCGTCTTGGGGTGGGCCCCGTCAAGCTTGGCGGGTAAACCGACCAAACCATCCTGTCGGCGTGAAGTTTTGGTGGATCATCAATGGCCGGAGGAACTGGCCCGTTGGTTTACTGGAGACGGAAATGGTGGCTGAGGCGAGGGGATGATCCGCACGCAAAAAGATATCATGAAGAAGATCCACTACACGCTTTACCGGGAAGATGAGGACTTCGTGGCGCAGTGCATTGATTACGATGTGTCGAGCTTTGGAGCCACGGAGGGGGAGGCC
This sequence comes from uncultured bacterium, assembly GCA_903936775.1. Lineage (GTDB taxonomy): Bacteria > Verrucomicrobiota > Verrucomicrobiia > Verrucomicrobiales > V1-33 > CAIZWU01. The sequence continues at coordinate 541 of CAIZWU010000162.1, forward strand.
TTGGCGAATCTGCGGGAGGCGGTGGAGTTGTATTTGTATTTGGATTTGAATTGAATGGTCCAAGCGGGTTTGCCGAAGAGTTGAGGTTAATTGGGACAAGGCTTACTATCCGTCAATATGGCACAAGCAATACAGGTCCAGTTCGCGGGGGCGTTGGAGCGGTTCATCCATGAGCGGGTGGATGGGGCCGGGCTTTACAGTTCCGCCGGGGAATACCTCCAGGATTTGGTGCGGCGGGATTTTGAGAGGGAGGAGGAACGGAAGTGGGGCTGGCTGCGGGATGAGTTGAAGGCGGGCGTGGAGGCGGATGAGGCGGAATTTGTGCCGCTGGATGTCGCGGCGTTGTTGCTCAAAGCGAAAACCCGCCGTGATGCCCATGGTTAAGTTTTTCCCTCAGGCGGAAGCCCGGTTAATCGAGATCCGGGACGACACGCTGGAAAATGGGACGAGGCTCAAGCGGATGAATATGTCAGCGAATTGGTCGCGGAGATTGGGATCACGGCGCGTCGGCGTTCCCGATGGCGTCCGGTGACGGACCGCGCACTGCGCGGCGTTTGGTTCTTCCGGCACCGGCATTATTTTGTGTTCTTCCGGGAATTGTCGGAGGGAGGCATCGGGGTCATCACGGTGCTGCACGCGAGCGGATATACCCTCGAGGCTGAAGGAAGATGCGGGACGGATCAGCAACCACGGTGATAACGAATAATGCGGCAACTTGATGGTCGGGGAATACTGGTGATTTGTGGGAATGATCCGCCCTCTCCTCCGGCGCGGAACTCGGCAGCAACCCGGTGACGGAGACTGGGCCGTTTTAGCGGGGGGATTACAGATTGGCAGGCGTTTCGTGGTCAAAGGCGGACTCTAGCCCAAGCTCTTTGCGTAAGGTGTGGACGGCCATGAGGTCGATTTGCTGCCGGGGATTCCATGGCATGGGGAGAAGAAGATCAATGCGGGCGATGTGCGCGGCGGCTTCCGTCTGTGACCCGCCGGTACGGAACTTTTTGTAAACTGCAGCCAGTAACTCGCCCCGGTCCCTAAAAATACCCGAGCCATGGCAAAAATTTTGACTACCCCAAAGGAAACAAACAAAATCCGCCGGCATTTGCCGCCAGCGCTGAGGGTCGGGTATCCTTCCGGTGATCTGCTGGTAGATCTCGGGGTAGGGGTCTTCGTATTCCCTCTGGCTCAATGGGATCGGTATTCCGAGCAGGCGCAGCCTCATTCGTCTCTCCGTGCGCAACGTGTCGTAGTGATAGCGGATGGATGACTCCAAGTATGTAGTCGCCAGAAGCAAGATCCCTGCGGTGGCGAGGAGGATAGTGCGGCGACGGGTCATTTGGTGGAATGGGAGACTTAGGGCTTGGCCGCCTTCTCTTCCTCCGCGGTGATGCGGGCGATGGTGGCGCGGTCGGCTTTGAGGTATTGTTTGGCGAGGGCGTTGAGGTCCGCCAGGGTGGCGCTGGTGAAGTCTTCGACCATGGAGCGGGACCAGTCGAGGCGCTGGGGCTGGGATTGGCTGGCGGCGACGACGGTGGAGAGCCAGTAGGTGTTATTGCGGCGCTGCTCTTCGAGGGCGGTGAGGAGGGGCTTGCGGGCGCGGTCGAGTTCGTCGGCGGTGGCGCCTTCCCTGGCGAGCTTGTCGGCGAGGTCGCGGACGATGGGGCCCAGCTTGTCGGCGTGCTTGGGCTCGGTGATCATCATGGCGAAGGTCTGGCCATAGCCGGGGAAGGTGTCGCTCATCATGCTGGCGACCTGGGGGCTGTAGGATTCGCCGAGTTCCTCACGGATTTTGAGGCGGACGCGGTCGTCGAGGATTTCGGAGAGGAGGGTCATGTGGCGGGACTGCCGGATGTTGGACATGCGGTCGGTGGTGGGCCAGTAGACGGCGACGACGGATTTGGGGATTTTGCTGGTGAAGGGGAAGGCTTGGTCCTTCACGCCGGTGGGGAAGGCGATTTTCCGGGCGTCGGCGAGGGCGGGTTTGGCGGCGTCCCGGGCAGGGAGGGCGCCGAGGGTGGAGGCGATGGCGGCGGTGACCTCAGCGGGGTCGCAGTCGCCGACGATGCCGATTTCCAGATAGCCGCTGGTGAGGACGGGGGCGAGCCAGGCTTTCACTTCCTCCATGGTGCGTTTTTCGAGGACGGCCTGCGGGGGGAGGACGAAGCGGTAGTCGTCGCCATGGGTGAAGGCATTGAGCTGGGTCTGCATGATGCCCTCAGCGGTGTGGCCGAGCTGCTGATACATGGCAGGGAGGCTTTCGCGGAACTGGCTGACGCCGTCTTCCCGCCAGCCGGGGGCGCTCAGCTGGGCGGCGAGGAGCTGGCACTGGAGGAGGAGGTCCTTGCGGTTGGTCTTGCCGGCGAGGAGGAAGTTTTCTTCGCCGACGATGAATTGGGTGCCGACGGTGCGGCCGGCAAGGAGGCGCTGGAGGTCATCGGCGCTGTGTTGGGCGAGGCCGCCGAGGTCGAAAACGGAGCTGGTGAAGACGTCGAGGCCGGGCTGGTCCTTGGGGAGGGTGAGGCGGCCATTGCCGAGCAGGCAGGAGATCTGAATGAGGTCCTTTTTGAAGTCGGTGGGCTTGATGTTGAGGCGGACGCCGTTGGCGAAGGTGACCTGGGTGACTTTCAGGTCGTCGATGGTTTTCTCCGAAGCGATTTTGCCGGCGGGGCCGAAGTCGGTGTAAGCGAAGGCCTGGTCGGCCTGTTGCACCGGAGCAGCGACGGGCTGGGCGGCGCTGGCCTGCCAGGAGCTGGTGATGGTGGCAGGGGCGTTGTCGAGGACGAGATTGCCGGCGACGAAGATACGGAGGTTTTCCGTGGACCAGTCGCGGTTGAAGGCCTGGTGGCATTCGTCAGGCGTGATGGCGGGCAGGGAGGATTTGACGCGGGCGAGGTCGTCGTCGGGGTGGGTGAAGACTTCGTCTTCGGCGATGCGTTTGACGAGTTGATCGGCGAGTTCACGGCTCTTCCGGGTGGCGGCCCCCTGGGCATTGTTTTCGTAGGCGGTGAGGATATTGGCCTTGGCCTCAGCGAGTTCAGCCGCGGTGAACCCGTGCTGGACGGCGCGGCGGATTTCCTGCTCCCCTACGGCGAGGGCCTTGTCCCAGTTTTCGGGCTTGGCGGTGACCTGCAGGGTGGCGCTTTCGAGATAGCGCATCCAGTCGTCGGCGCTGACTCCGGCGGCGAGGAACGGGCTGTTGGGTTTTTTGGCGAGGATTTCGAAGCGGCGGTTGACGATGGAATCACCGAGGCTGCGGACGAGGTCCTGGTGCCGGGTGAGGGCTTTGTCAGGACGCTGGCGGGAGGGGCGGCTGGATTCCACGTTGATGGTGACCTGGCCGGATTCCTTTTCGCTGAGCAGCCGGGCTTCCAGCCCTTTGGATGGGGTGATGGGGCCGAGATCGGGCTCAGCGGCGGGTTTGACAGGAGCCTTGAGACTGGAGAATTGGGAGGTGATGACCTTGACGGCGAGGGCCGGGTCGACGTCCCCGGTGATCACGACGGCCATGCGGTCGGGGGTGTACCACTTTTTATAATAGTCGGTGAAGCGGGCGCGCGGGGCGGTTTTGATGACGGCTTCCTCACCGATAGGCAGGCGGCGGGGGATGAGGGAATCGGGCAGGGAGAATTTGAAGCCCTCGATCATCATGCGGTAGTCCACATCGTCGCGGGCGAGTTTTTCGCTCATGATGACGCCGCGTTCCTTTTCGAGTTCCTTGTCCGCGAGGAACATATTCTGGGCGACATCGGTGAAGAAAAGGAGGCCTTTTTCGAGGAGTGGTTCGGTGGCTTCCGGAAGCTCCAGTTTATAAACAGTTTCCTTGAAGGAGGTGTGGGCATTGGTGTCGGCCCCGAAGGCCATGCCGAGCCGTTGGAAGAACTCGACCATTTCGTCAGCCGGGAAATGGGTGGTGCCATTGAAGGCCATGTGTTCAAGGAAGTGGGCGAGGCCTTGCTGGTCGTCCTGTTCCATCAGCGAGCCGGTCCCGATGTAGAGGCGGGCGCTGACCTTTTTGGGAGGTTCGCTGTGGGGAAGGATCGTGTAGCGGACGCCGTTGGGCAGGCGGCCGAACTGGGCTTTGGCGTCAGGCTTGAGGTCGCTGCGGTCCTGCGCCCAGTGGGCGGGGGTATCGAGGGTGACGGGTGGGGTGGACAGGGGGCCTTTGGCATCCTGGGCATGCAGGACGGCGGGCAGGCCGGGGAGGAGGAGCAGAAGCAGCAGTGGGCGGGCGAATTTCATGGGAAATGGGAATAAGGAATAACGCGCTGGGCGGAATCGGGAAAGCAGGGAATGGAAAAATGAATACCTAATCGGAGTGGAGGTCAGCGTGGAGCGGTGGAAACCGTGGATTTTGCTTGGGATTCAACCGGGCTGGGCTGGAGTCTCCCGTTGCCTCGCGGCTGGTGCGGAGGAATCCCGCTTTCCCTTAGCGGCTTCTCCGCGCAATACTGGGGGGGTGATGAGTGAGCCTTCCTCCTTGGAGCGCCTTCCTCCGCTGTGGTGGGGGCGGCGGCTGGTGGCCCGGTTGGGCTGGGCCGGGGTGGTGAGTTGTGTTTTGGTGGGAGTCATGGGAGCCATGACGACCTGGCTGCTGGGACGCGGCCCTGCCTCCCCATGGCCAACCGGGTCGATTCTGCTTTTGGTGGGGGTGGTGTGGGCGGCGGCGGTGGCGGCGGCGGCAGCACTGCCGGTGGTGGGATTTGCCGGGGCGGGTCTTTGGCTGGCTTGGCATGGGGTATCCCTGATGGCTCCCTGGGCGGGAACTCCCTTGATGGCCTTGCCGGTAATCTGGGTCCTCGGAGTGATGCTGACGATGCTTGCCTGGAAGGGGCCGCGGCACAAAGCGGCATGGCTGGCCTTCTGGCTCGTGATGGCGGGTCTTGCCGGTTGGGTTTTGGCGGAAATGACGGGTTGGAACCGGCTGCTGGGCCGCGCCGGTGGAGCTCCGCCATGGATCGGGCCACTGATTCTGGGGACCACCATCGCGTGGGCGGGGGTAAAACTGAGACCGGTATTGCGCCGGTTGGAGTGGACTGAGCCGGCCTTTGGGCGGGTGTGGATCGGCGGGTTGGCCGTCATGGCGATCGGGTTGGGGGCATCGGCCATCCGGGACATGACGGCGGCAGAAGGCTGGGCGTGGGGCGTGGTGGAGGCCTCGGCCCCCTGGGCCGCTTTGGCGTGGTTTTGGCTCGGGGGTATCTTTGCCACATTCCTCGCGAAAGGAGTATGTTGGGCTACCGGGCCATGGGTGCGGGGCCGGGGCCGGAATGGTGCGCGATGGATCCTGCCGTCCTTGTGGCTGGGAGTGACCCTGCTGGAATGGCTGGCTACCCACAGCAGTGGTGGATTGGCGGGAGCCCTGCCTCTGGTCGTGGTCCAATGGGGTCAATCGTGGCCGGACCGCTGGCTGATGGCAATTCAGGCACATGCCTGGACCGGGGTGGTGGTGGTCATTTTGGGGTTGGGATTCCTGCGGAGGGGCAGGGAATCATTGCAAACGCTGCACCGGTTGAATGCGCTCTGGATAGCTGCTTTGGCGGGTTTGGCAGCAGTGGGCGACACCCTGACGGGGGCGGTAGCTCCGGCCGGGTTTCCGTGGGGCGCTGGCTTATTGGGATTGATCGGACTACCCGCCATCCTGGTCGTGCTGGCATCGGGAGAAACGAAGGAAGCAAGGAATTCAGCGCCATATCAAACCGGGGCACTGGTCTTCTTCACGGGGATGCTGCTGGCCATGGAGTGGCAGTCTCTGGTCCCTTGGTCCGTGCGGGCCGGTCCGGCTGCTTTGCTGGGGATGATTCATCTCCCGCTTCCCTTCATCTTGTATGGCTGGTGGACCGGTGGCCGCAAAATGGACGGACAATTGTCTCTCTCCACCCAGGCTTGGTTGATATTTGCCGGTCTACTGTGCGTCTTGCCCATCCTGCACCGTGATCCTTTGAATGCCGCGCAACTGGCCTGCTGTCCGGTGCTTTGGATTGCCGTGCTCCTTTGGCTGAGGTGGCGCCAGCCCGGATTGACGACGGCGTCCGGCGGTTTGGCGGGGGCTTGCCTGGGCTCGGCCACAGTGGCGGCGTGGAGTCGTCCCGCGTTGCTCCTGCCGCAAGTGCCGCGATTTGATTGGCTGAATCCACCTGCGGTCGTCTTTGCCCCGATGGATCCGGGGGCGGACCGTCCCTTCATGGACCCGTGGCATTTCATCCTGTTCCTCGTGTTGACTGCCGCCGGAGCGGTTTTGGGAGCGTTGACCTTCCGACCGAAAAGCGGACCGGTGGTGCCCCTGCTGCTCGTCCCGGAAGCCAATAATTTGCCGGCTGAGGGTTCGTTGACGTGAAAATTGCAGCGGGCGAGGCGGTGATGGCCCTTGTGGATGAAGGTTTTTGGGGCCATCCTACGGGATAAATGGAATCTTTATCCAGAAATCACACGGTTTTCAGCCCGCTTCGCAATAAATTTAGCTTTTAGAAACTTTTTGTCTTGATCGTTTCATTTCCCCCCACCAATATCTCCCCAGCTATGAAAAAATTCGGCGCTTATCTCTCCCTTATCGGTATTCTTTCTCAATCCACCGCCCTCGCATGGGTGGGTGGTCCTTACAGCAACAACACCTACGACGGCCTTGATGGCGGCGTCTTCGGTGGCACCATCCGTGGTTCAAATACCTCAGGGATTTTTAAGTTTTCCCAAGGTAATGAAGCCTATGTGAGTCCTTTCGGTGACTCCATCGTCTACCACAAGGGGTTGACCTACTACGGTGAGTGCTTTGGCCAAGTGGACTTTGACTCCAAGACCGTCAGTGGAGTCACCAATGGCTCGAGCGCTGGTTCCAACCAAAACGACCCCAACTCCAGCCCCCAATACCGCAACCTCTTCGGGGGCGGCTTTGGAGTTCAGAATGGCACGGCGACCCAGTTGGGTTTGAATACCATTGACGTGGGAGCTACGGCCCAGTTTCCCATTCTGACCGCGAACAGCTATTGGAATGGTAAAATCACCAAGAGCAATCAGACCATGCGTTTCAAAGCCAGCGGTCAAATGTCCTTTATGGGTTCGGCCAGCGAAACGACGACTTTCAACCGGGTGTCCAGCACCGGCGTGTTTCAGGATCCAAGTTTTGACCTTGATACCGGCTTGAACCTGATCGGGACCAGTAATCCTCCAGGCACCGGCACGACCACGCGGACTACCGGAGCCACAAATAACTACCCGAACGTGATGGATTCCGTTAAAATCCGGGTCTACGGCAGCCGCACTTCCGTGGTGCCATTTGGTGGTCCTGCCGGCTACGCTGGTTAATCAGTCTAATCTCTAAAAAAGGGTGGAGAGCAATCTCCACCCTTTTTTGTGCACTGATGTCTGAACCCTCTGAGCCCGGGATGGTCTGAAAGGGTTCTGCTTTATTTCTCTACTCCCTCCCCGGCGTGGCTCCCCGACTCTTTTCAGTGCTCATCATCGGTTTTTGGACCGTGATGACGGGGATGCTGGTGCAGTCCATTTGGTTTCCTGCGGACAGCCGGCTGATGAAAGTGGATCCCGGTGCCGTGTTTCAACTCATTGCGGCCCGGGGGGAGCCTTCCGCACTGGATGTTTATGACGACCGCAGGATTGTAGGGCAGATCACCATTTTAGCCACCCAATTGCGGCAGGGTGCGCGCCACCCGATCAAACTGCGGCTCAATGGCCGGATGAACCCGGATCTTCCACTGCTGGCCGGGGTGAAATTGGAATTGGAGAGCTGGGCCGAACTGGATCATGGCGGAGGGGTTTTAGCCTTCAACCTGCGGCTGGCGACGGGTAAAAATGGGATGGTTCTCCAGGTTTCACAGGCCGGTCCGGAAGTTCCACCGTCCCTGTTGCTGACCCAGTCTGGAACGGTGTTGTTAGACTCCGGGGCATTCCCCCGGGAAAATGCGGAATCAAGTCCCCTCGCCACCTTTTTGCTGGGCCTATTGGGGATTTCCCAACCTGAATTGACTGCGATCCGGGAGCAGACCGGGGCCGATGCATCCAAAATGGTCCTTGAGGCCAGGCAAGGGAAGTTTGATCTGGCGGGCCGGGAACGTCAGGGATTTGTGGTCACCCTGGGGGCTCCTGGCAGGCGTGGATTCCGGATGTGCATCGAAAATACCGGCGAGATCGTTCTTTTGGAAACCCCTGTAGCCTATCAGCTCGTGACGGAATCACTCCGTCCGGTTCCCCCCCTCAGCCCATGATCCGCACCCGCGACCTGACGATGCATTATGGCGGCCTGAAGGCGCTGCAGGGACTGAACCTGGATATCGAACCTGGGGAGTTCTTTGCATTTTTGGGAGCCAACGCGGCGGGGAAAACCACCACCATCAAGCTCATCACCGGCCTCCTGCGGCCCACCGCCGGCGATGCCTGGCTGTGTGGTCACCATGTGCAGGAGGAACCCCTGCTGGCCCGCCGTCAGTTGGGTTTCGTGCCGGATGTGGCGGTCTTTTACGATAAATTGACGGCGTTGGAGTTCATGGAATTCATCGCCGATCTCTTTGAGCTGGATGAGACCCGGGCCAAACGGCTTACCGGCGACTTGTTTGAGCAGTTTTCCCTCCGGCCTTACGCGCGTGAACAAATTGAGCATCTCAGCCATGGCACGCGCCAGCGCCTGGCGATTGCGGCGGCGCTGCTGCATGATCCGAAAGTCATTATCATCGACGAGCCCATGGTCGGTCTGGACCCTGTGCATGTGAGGGTGGTAAAGGAGGAGTTGAAGGCCCGCAGCCGGGCCGGAGTCACGGTTTTCATGTCCACCCATCTGTTGAATATTGCGGAGGAACTGGCGGACCGCATTGCCATCATCCAGGCCGGGAAACTGATTTCCCTGGGAACCATGAGCGACCTGAGGGCGGAGCATGGTGCCCAGAAGCTGGAGAAGATTTTCCTCGAAATGATGTCCGGGCCGGGAGGGGCGGCCGCCGATTCGCGTCGTTAGTAAAACGATCAGGAAGATTCATCCGTTTCAGCAAACGCACCACCCTCCCCGGCAGCCTCCCTCATGCGTTGGACATGGGCATCGGCTGACGTCGTTTCCGCATCGATGGCGGCCAAAAGCGCTGAGGCCCGGCTACGGTCCGTGGCCAGCGCGATAATCAGATATTGAATCAGGGCGAGGGCATAACACCACCAGCCGACCGTCCAGTGAATGCTGCCGGCAGGACCTCCGAACACCACGCACATGATCACAAAGACCGGGGAGGAGCGCTTCAGATGCAGTACTCCCAGTCCCTTCACAATAGCCGAACGTTGGGACCAGGCCAATCCGGCGGCCCCGCGCTGGAACCGCAGCTTCGGAGGGCCTTTATGCACCAAGGCGAAAAGATCCTCGTCTGGCATGGATTCGATCACCCCGATGGCGAGCAACAACCGCAAAAGGGTGGTGAACCAGTCCTGCAGCGGGGTCCATCCAAAAAGATAATCCTCCAGATTGGCCGTGGCGGCGATCAGCAGGATGCTGCCGCGGAACCAGTGTTCCAGATCGCGCTCCAATTCGGCATCACTGGTCTGCAGGCGCAAGACCCGGCGCAGCAGAAAACGGAATAGCGGAATCGCCACCAGGCCGCTGAGGACCCGGATCACCGGCCCCAGCACGGGCTTGTAAAGAAACTGGCTGAAAAGGCCGGCGAGGAAGGGGGGCACTCCCAAGAATAGAGACTCACTCCGGATTCGTCCAGGGGGCAGGGTCGAAAAACCGGTTTCCCTCCGGTTCCGGCTGAGTTATTCGAATGAACATGCAGTGTGATCAGACCGCTATTACTGAAGCTCTCGTCGAGTCCTACCGGACCGAGGGCGGAATCAATCACCTTGAAGGCGTGGACCTGCCCTCCAAATGCGCCATCGCGGCACTGTGCTCGGATCTGCTGCAGATCATTTTTCCGGGATTTTATGAATCAGAGGCGCTCCACACGGGAAATCTGGCCTGCCGCACCGCCGCGCGCGTGCAGGCAATCATTGCGGGACTGAAGGTCGAAGTGCGTCGCAGCCTTGCCCATCAAAACCAAGGGGATACCAGTCTGGACGATCAAGCGCACCGCTTGGTCTGTGCCTTCATGCGTCAGTTGCCGGAAGTGCGCCGCCTGCTCCGCACCGACGTCAAGGCGGCTTTTGACGGTGACCCTGCCGCGGGCAGCTACGAGGAAGTGATTCTGGCGTATCCCGGTCTGGAGGCCATCGCCATCCAGCGCATGGCCCACGTGCTGTATCTCGCGGCGCTTCCTCTGATTCCCCGGATGATGACGGAATGGGCGCATAACCGCACCGGGATCGACATCCACCCCGGCGCGGTGATCGGGACCCATTTTTTCATCGATCATGGCACCGGCGTAGTAATCGGGGAGACCTCGGTCATTGGCAGCCACGTCAAACTTTACCAAGGCGTCGGTTTGGTGGCGCGGTCCCTCTCCGCCGGCCAGAAACTCAAAGGGAAATCCCGGCATCCCCGCTTGGAGGACCACGTGACGATTTACGCCAATGCCACCATTGTCGGAGATATTACGATCGGGCGCCGCTGCACGCTCGGGGCCAATGTTTTTGTCACAGAGGATGTCCCGCCGGATTGTGTGGTGGCACTCGGTGAAGTGAAACATCAGGTGCGGGCCAGGTCCGCCTCCCCGGCTGCGGCTGCCCCCACGGTTTCCACTCCTCGTTGAAAAGCATGACCGGAGCAGATTCCGATGCGTTGTTGACCGATCAGGTGAGGGCTTGGCTGGTCATCCTGGGAGCTTCCGCGTTGGCGGGGACAGTCCATGTCCGCTGGAATGCGAGGATGCGGACCACGGCCGGGACGGCTCAACCACGCACCGGGCGGATCGATTTGAATCCAAGGCTGCCTGCGATGGGCACGGGGGAAGTGGAACGCACGCTGCGGCACGAGGCCGCGCATCTGCTTGCCCACTGGCGGGCGGGCCGCCGCCGGATTCAGACGCATGGCCCGGAGTGGCGTCAGGCTTGTGCCGATCTCGGAATCCCCGGTGAAACGGTCACCCACACCTTGCCGCTGGCGCCCCGCCGCCGGCAGGCCGCCCGGTTTTTCTACGAGTGCCCCGGTTGCGGGGTGGCGGTGCGCCGGGTCCGCCGGTTCAAGCGGCCTACGGCTTGCCTGCACTGCTGCCGGAAACACAATGGGGGGCAGTTCGATTTCCGTTTCCAATTCCGCAACGTGCCACCTCCCTTGCCCCCTCCAGAAACCTGATCCAGTTGCTGACGTTTTTTCCGCGTGGCGTCCGGCGGAGTTTCTGCTATTCTGGTCAGGCCATGCCTGCTGATTCCATCCGCATTGAACCCGCCACGATTGAGGACCTCTCCGAGCTCACCGATCTCGTCATGTCCCTGATGGCCATTGAGGCCGACTTTAAGCCCAATGCCGAGAAACAGCGTCACGGTCTGCAATTGATCCTCGAACAACCTTCCCGCGGCCGCATCTTTGTCCTGCGCAATGATCACCGGGTGATTGGCATGGTGAATCTCCTGTTCACGATCAGTACTGCCGAGGGTGGTTTTGTCATCCTCATGGAGGATGTCATCATCCGCCTGGAGCACCGGGGCCAAGGGTATGGATCCCGCCTAGTGAATCATGTGAAGGACTTTGCGGAAAAGAAGGACTTCAAACGCATCACCCTCCTGACCGACCGGGTCAGTGAGGAATCCCAGCGATTTTTTGCCCGGAATGGTTTTGTCCTTTCCCACATGGTTCCGATGCGCCTCATGCTGGCGCATGAGGTGGCCTGAGTGGTTCCAAGCCGGCAGGCTGGAGGCGTCCAGCCTGCGGAGAGGAACACCGCGGAGGGGAGGGGATTTTGGGTCCCGGCCAGCCCCGGAACTTACGGCCAACCCGCTGGAATGGGCCGGTCAAGCGTAAGTTCCGCAGGGCGGCTCCTTGAGGTTATCCGAGCTGGTAAGGGCTGCGGTAGGCGCGGGTGAGGAATTTGGCGGCTTCCGGGTTGCCGATGATTTCCTGTTTGGCCGCATCCCACTGGACCTTGCTCCTGGAGAGCATGGAGATGAGGCAGAGATGCCCCGGGATGGCGGAGTGGTGGGCGGTTTCAACCGGGGTAATGGTGGGTTTCCCGGCAAGGGCACAGTCGATCCAGTTTTTGAAGTGGTTTCCGGACCGGTAAATTTCAGCTTTGCGCATATTGTCAGGGAGGACCCGGAAGCGTTTCCAGTCGGCATTGGAGGCGTCGAAGGCACCCCGGTTCACATAAACCCAGCCTTCGCTGCCGATCCACTTGGTGCCCATCGCAATGTCGGGATGGCCGCCGGCGATGGTCATTTTGATGCCCTTGGGATATTTGAGCTCACCCCGGTATTTCGTGCAGGTATTCCACATGGCGTTGGCGTCGGGGAGTTCTCCGGCGCATTCGACCTCGGAAGGTCCGCCATTGTCCATATTCATTCCCCAGTGGGCGATGTCCACATGGTGGCCGACCCAATCGAGGAGTTGACCGCCGCCGAAGTTATAGTGCCAACGCCAGTTTTTGTGCACGCGGGCCTCAATGTAGTCGACCATGGTGGAGGGGCCGACCCATTTGTCATAATCGAGCTGGGCCGGGGGGGCCGTGACGGTATTTTTGTCCTTGGTGCCGGCGAAATCGTGGTGTCCGGCGGGCAGGCCGACCTGCACCTCCTTGATTTCACCGATATACCCCCCCCGCACCAGTTCCACGGCTTTGGTGAAATTGTCCACGCTGCGCTGCCACGAACCCGTTTGCCAGATCACCTTGTTGTCCTGGACGGCCTTCACGATGGCCTGCTGTTCAGCGATGGTGCGGGCGAGTGGTTTTTCGCCCCAGATATGTTTGCCGGCTTTGGCGGCGGCGGTGGCGACCAGGGCGTGCCAATGATCCGGTACCGCCAGGGTGACGGCATCGATGTCCTTCCGGGCCATCAATTCCAGATAGTCGGAGTAAGCGGCGCAGTCGGTATTCTTGTAAAATTCGTCCACCTTGCCTTTGGCGGCCGCGAGGTGGTTTTTGTCGAGATCGCAGACCGCCACGACTTTGGCGTTATCCAAGCCCATGGTGGAGGTGGTGTTTCCGGGGCCCTGCATGCCCCATCCGACGGCACCCACGACCATCCGGTTGGAGGGGGCAACATTGCCATCCGCCCCGCGGGCAGCGGCGGGGATGATGATGGGAATGGCGAAAACGGCGGATTGTTTGATGAATTGGCGGCGGCTGGTGCTCATAATGGTAAATAAATTGAGAGCTCATGATAGCTTTTTGCCGTGGGGCGGAAAGGAAAATCTGACGGTGTTCCGGAGCGCCAGGCCTTTTGTGCGGGCGGACCGGGGTTGGAACTTGGCAAAAGTCAGGGGGTGTGCTTTCCTCCACGCGGTTCGCCATCCCACTCCCACCGACGTGTCTTCCAAACTTTTACGCCGACTCCTGCTCGCTCCGGTGGTCCTCTTTCTGATTCTCGAACTGGGCCTGTGGATTTTTGTCAGGATTCCATTGGAACCTTTGAAGCGGCTGGATCTGTCCAACGACCTGCCGGGCCTGAAACCCGAAGTGAGGCTGGTGTTTGACCGGAATCTGACCCGGTATCTGGATGATGCTGCCGGTAAGAAGCCGCCCGGCACGATCCGGATTCTCTGCCTGGGCGGGAGCGCCACCTTCGCCAGGCTGCAGAACGCGGAGGATACCTGGTGGGGACGGCTGGGCCGGCAACTGCAGTCTCAAGGCCATCCGGTGCAGGTCGCGGCGTGGGGGCAGGACCGCACCGGCATCGTGGCCTCCACGGCGGTGGCCGCGGTCCTGATGGATGAGTGGCAACCGGATGTGGTGATCGGAAATTTTGGTTTTGATGACGTGGTGGGCCAGCCGCTGGAATATACTTATCAGCCGGAGAAAGCCCGGGGCATGCAGGGGCCGGCCCGCACGGCCGGATGGAAATTGGCCATTCTGAAGGCCAGCCAGACGGCCCGGCTCTCCCGCTGGTGGGCACGCCGCAATGAAGCTTCCCTGATTCAGAATGAGATCGGCCGCCGGGATCACTGGAAAAACCAATTCAACCAGATGAGGAAAAAGGTCAATGAAACGGCGGTCCAGCCCTTGCCGGCCCGGGATCCCCGGCAGGACCCGATGGTGGAGTTCATCGATGGATGGCGCGTCCTGCGGGACCTCTGCAACCAGCATGGGGCGGCCCTCGTCATGACCGGAGAGGCCAGTCTGCATGATTCGACCAATAACTTGTCCCAGCAGGAAAATCTGATGGCGTTTGTTCCCTTGAAAGCCGATCCCGGTCCGGATGCGAAATACGTCCGACCTGAACCCGCCTGGGTGGAGCGGGAAATGGCCCGTTATGCGGAGGCGGCAGAATCCTTTGCTTCATCCGCCGGGCTCCCCTGGGTCAATCTGAATGGACGGGTGCCACGGGATCTGGATCATTTTTTCAATGATGTCATCCTGACCGATGCCGGATCTGCGGCGCTCACCAAGGAAGTGCTTCCAGTGGTGGAGCCGGTCGTTCAGGCCCGGCGAGGTTAGCCTGGCACCTGGGGGGCGCGCGCGGAGCTGAAATCCGACGGCCGGTCCGCCGCTTTGTGTGGGGGTCAACCGGCGGGAGGCCCGGGTGCTCCCTGGTGTTCCCGGGCCAGCAAGGTGGTCAGGCCGCCTCCGAATTTTAATCGGATCCCGATGGCGAGGGCCACGGCGAGGGTGCCGAACACCCACGGCCACCATGGCATGGCCACCGCAAGCAGGTGCATGTCGGTCTGTGGTTTGTCCATGCCGGTCATGACCTCTTTTTCACTGGCGCGCAGCGCCCAGGTCTGCGCCTGATAGGCCAGCATGATGGTGCCATACGCCAGATTCATGGTCAGTCCTTTGAAACTGAGCACCGTGGCCCGGGTGGCCGGTTCGCTGACCCGGTTCAGGTATTGGGAGATAAAATAATGCAGGGAACGCATTCCCAGCCAGAACGGCACGACAAACAGGACGCCCACCCAACCAGGGATCATGAGGGAAATGCCGGACAACCCAATCAGAATCAACACGGCCACCATGCCCATGTTCCGTGACGGGGTGGCTTTGCCCACCAGTTTCTCCACCATCAGGGCGGTCCCGATGCCCAGGATAGAACTGGAGGCGAGGATGACGCCATTCCATGCCTCATCAATGCCGAGCAGCCGGTAATAATTGCTGCCGACGGTGTAAAAAAGGCGCAGAAAGGAATCAAAGAGCAGACCCGTCAGGATGATCACCATGGCCGCCGGACTGCGCAGGATGTAGCGGGCGGCCTGCATCATCTGATGGAAGCTGGAGCGGATCAGGAGCCGCAACCCTGACATGTCCGGAGCATGTTCATGGGTGTCCTGGAACCGGAGGCTGACCCGCACCGCCGCGCACGCCATCAGCAGATTGAGCACGAGGGGGATCCTCATGCAGAGTTCCTTGGTGAAAGTGAAATCAAGGTGGAGGAAGTGCGCCGCCCGGTTCATGAAATCCGCGCTGTAGGTGGCGGCTCCGACGAGGGCCACCAGCATGAAAGTGAGGGATTGCCAGCGCATCAGACGGGCCAGCACCCGGGTCCAGGCTTCATCACGGCCGGCAGCGGGCAGGGCATCATAGACGAGGGCTTCATCCGCGCCTGAGCAACATGCCTCGGCCAGACCACTGACGATCCGGTTGAGCGCCATCAGCGGCCAGACCCAGGCTCCGCCGATGGGCATGACACACAGCAGGCCCATTTCCACCACCATCAGCCAGGTGGAAAAGACCACCAGACGCTTGCGCCCGAGTTTGTCGGCCAAGGCACCGGAAGGCACCTCAAAGATCACAATGCTGGCGGCCCACAAGGCATTCAGCGCCGCGAAGTCTTCGATCGACAGCCCGAAGTCGAGAAACAGAATCGTGAAGATGGGATAATAGAACCGGGAATTGAAGAGCACCCGGAACCACAGGAAGGCCCGGATATTCCGCTCGGCGGTGTCAGGGGTGGATTCGCTCACAGAGGCCTGGTTTTCCGGTCAAGGGGGAGGGAGAAGTAGTAGAACCGATGGATGGTTAGCGGTCGCTGCGCAGGGCCCGGGCCGGGTCCATGCGGCCCACCAGCCAGGCAGGAGGCACGGCGGCGAGGGTGCAGAGCACGAAAGCGATACCGCAGATCATCAGGTTATCCACCAGCCGGGGATCGGCCGGGATTTCGCGCAGGCCGTAGATGCGTTCGTCGAAAATCTGCCAGTTGAAGGTGCTGCTGATCCAGCGCCGCAGATCATTCCGGAAATGCAGCACCATGCTTCCCAGCAGATAACCACTGCCGACTCCGAAGCCCGCCACGATCAGTCCCTTCACCACAAACAGTCCGACGATCTGGGAGGTTTTCGCACCGAGGGCGCGCATCATGCCGATCTCCTTGCGCTTCTGCACCGCCATGGTGATCATGGTGTTCATAATACAGAAGGCCGCCACTACCGAAATGAATCCCAGCACCAGATACATCATGCCTCGTTCGTTGGCGATGGCGTCAAAAAACCGTTGGTTCCGCTCCATCCAGGTTTGAGGCATCCAGCCTTGCAGGGTGTCTTTTTCCAGCAGTGCGAATTTGACTTCCCCGGCGCGGTAGGCATCCGCCAGTTCCACCGTCAGACCATCGATGGACTTGCCTTTGCCCGCCAGTTTCTGGGCATTTTTCAGGGAGATGAAACCCGTCAGTTGATCCCCCATTTTTTCATCCTCCAGCACGCCCTGCACCACAAATTCCTCCGGCAAGGGCAGGTCGCGGTCCTTGTTTTCCACGGCTTCCTTTTTGGAGGGATCGTCACTCTTTTTCGCCCGTTGCTGCTCCTGATAGTAGGTCCGGTATTCCCGCAGGAAGGAAGGGCCGAAGACATTCACCGCGCTTTCGCCCAGCGTCAGGCCAAGGGTGCGTCCCAGCTTGTTCGCCAGCGCCCGGCTGATCACAATATTGTCCCCCGCCAGTTCAAAGCTGCCGCTGCCCTGATCCGTCATCAGCTTCTGCAGCCGTTCCATCTGCACGGTGTCCTGAGGGTCCACTCCGATCAAAAGACACTGCGCCTCATCGGTTCCCGTACCGCTGGCTTCCAATTCCTTTTCCTCCTCTGCGGTCGGTTTCTTTTCCAGCACCGCCGTCACCGTCACGACGGGCGAGACCGATTTCACCTCGGGATGCTGCCGCACGGCGGTGGCGATCGACCGCCACGCCGGGATGCTTTCCTCCGCCGCTGCATCCGGGAAGTCCCGGTCGGGATTCTGCACCACGAGGGCCGGTTCGGACTTCAAGAGTTCCTCTTTGATCTTCTTCTCAAACCCGCTCATCACCGCGATCACCACCAGCAACACCCCCACGCCGAGCGCCACCCCGGCGACGGAAATCAGGGTGATCACCGACACGAATGTGCCCTTCGGCTTTAAATACCGCAGAGCGATGAACCAACTGAATTTCATGCCCCGGGATTACCGCCGGACGGGGAGCACCGCAAGCGCTTCCCCCCAGGAGGAGGAAGGTGAGTTTTTAAGCATAAGCTTCACAAGCCGGCGTGCCGCGCGCACCTGCGGTTCGAAAGATGTCACCACCCATCGGGTTGAATGAAGGGAAGGGGTTGGGGGCGTATGGGATTCACGGCGTACGCCGGTGGCACAGACGTAAATGCGGGTGTCATTGTTGCCCGTCAGTTCAAATCCCCCTCCATGAAAATCGTCCATCTCACGCCCGGAACCGGGAATTTCCACTGCGGCTCCTGCCTGCGGGACAATCACCTCGTGAAAGCCCTGCGCCGGTTGGGCCACGAGGTCACGATGGTGCCGCTCTACCTGCCGCTGGTCACGGACGACGAACCGGCCAGCGGGTCCGCTCCGGTGCAGGTGGGCGGGATCAATCTATATCTGCGGCAAAAGCTGTCCCTGTTTCGTTTTCTCCCGCGGGTCCTGTTCCGGTTTCTGGACAAGCCCGGCGTGCTCCGCGCCGCGGCCGACCGGGCCAGCATGACCAGCGCGAAAGAACTGGGGGAGATGACCCTCGAAACCCTGCGCGGCCAGAATGGACGGCAGGCGGAGGATTGGCAGCGGTTGGTGGACTGGATCGGCGCCGAGGGGAAACCGGATTTGATTTCCCTCTCCAATGGACTGCTCAGTGGTCTCGCGCCAGCCATCCGGAAAACCCTTGGGGTGCCGGTGTTGTGTTCGCTCCAAGGCGAAGACTCCTTCCTCGATACCTTGCCGGAGCCTTATAAAACCGGGGCCTGGGATGCTTTCCGGGCCAATAATTCCAGTGTCGGCCGGTATCTGGCCACCAGTGATTATTACCGCTGCGTGATGAAGGAGCGGCTTCAACTGGCAGACGATCAGATCGTCACGGTCCGGAATGGCATGGACTTCAGCGGTTACCTGCCAGCCGCCGCGCCGCCGGCGGTGCCGGTGATCGGGTATCTGGCGCGGCTTTGCCATGGGAAGGGACTGCAGACCCTCGTGGACGCCTTTGTCCTGCTGGCGCCCCGGTTGCCGGAAGCCCGCCTCGCGATCGCCGGGACGACCACTGCCGCGGATGCGCCGTTCATTGCCTCACAAAAGAAAATACTGGCAAAGGCAGGGCTGACGGAGCGCGTTGCCTGGCAGGAAAATCTCAGCTTTGAGGAGAAGGTGCGGCATCTGCAAGGTCTCAGCGTGCTCAGTGTCCCGGCCACCTATGGGGAAGCCTTCGGCCTTTACGTCATCGAAGCCCTCGCCTGCGGGGTCCCTGTGGTGGAGCCGGAGCACGCCGGATTGACCGAAGTCGTCAAGGCCACTGGCGGCGGGGTGCTCTGTGCCCCGGATGATCCCGGGGCGCTCGCCGACGCCTTGGAGGCGCTGCTGCGCGACGAACCGCGCCGTCAGGAATTGGCAGCGAGGGGACGGGAAACGGTGCTCCGCGAGTTCACCTCGGACCGCATGGCGCACGACTTCGCGGTGGTGGCGGCACAGTTAAAATAGGGCCCTGCCGGTCGGGCGCTCCGGTGGGTTTCTCCCACCGTTCTCCCGCAGGGAGCTGGAGCGGTGGAAAACGGGCTCCGGGAGGCTGAGGACAACTGTTTGTTGCCAAGCCGGTTGCGGCGGGCTATGAAGACGGCCCCTCTTACGCCTGCGGCACGCTGTTTCAGGCTTTTCCTTTTTGAATCCCTATGATGATCGATGTGCAAAACCTGACGAAACGCTTTTCGGGGCGGACGGCAGTGAACGGAATTTCGTTTCAGGTGCAGCCGGGAGAGATTGTCGGGTTTCTGGGGCCCAACGGGGCAGGGAAGTCCACCACCATGCGGATGCTGACCGGCTACCTGCCGCCCACCAGCGGATCGGCAGCGATCAATGGGCACGATGTTTTTAATGATTCCCTGAAGGCGCGGCGGGAAATTGGCTACATGCCGGAGAATGTCCCGCTCTATGAAGATATGCGGGTCGCGGAGTATCTTAGCTTCCGTGCGGCCCTCAAAGGGGTCAAAATCCGGGAAGTGCGCAGCAGTGTGGACCGGGCGGTGGAATATTGCGGCCTCGGCGAGGTGAAGAAAAAAATGATCGGCACCCTCTCCAAAGGCTTCCGGCAACGGGTGGGCCTCGCGGATGCCTTGGTGCACCGGCCCCGCCTGCTGATCCTCGATGAGCCGACCAACGGACTGGATCCGAACCAAATCCGGGCGGTGCGCGGGCTGATCACGCAATTGGCGGGGGAACACACCATTTTGCTCTCGACCCACATTTTGAGTGAAGTGCAGTTGAATTGCCGCCGCGTCATCATCATCAACAAGGGTGAGATCCGAGCCGACAATACGCCGGACGCCCTCGCCGGGAGTCTCCAATCCAGCGGGACCGTGACCGTGGAATTAGATGCCGTTCCAGTCCAGGTGGAGGAAAAACTCCAAGCGCTGGCGCATGTGAGGCGGCTCTCCTTTTCTGAAGTTGGTGGCGGCTGGCACCGCTATGAAATGCGGGTGGAACCAGGGGAGGAAGTGCGCCTCGCCATTTCAGAGTTGGCCAAAGCTCAAAACTGGCCACTGCGCGAACTGACGCAGCACACTGCCACCCTCGAGGATGTTTTTGTGGAACTGACCCAACGTGACTGAATCCCCCCGAGGGAACTGAATTTCTGACTCTATGCGAACCTTCTTTATTCTGCTCGTCAAAGAGCTGCGGGCCTTCTTCCTGTCGCCGGTGGCGTGGGTGGTGCTGGCTTTGTTCATGGTGATTACCGGCCAGTCCTTCAGTCTGTCCATTGGCCTGCTGCGGGAGAAACCATCGGACTTTTCCATCGTGCGCTGGACCTTTTTCCCCCAGTGGTTCTGGTATTATTATTTCTTCCTCTTCCCGCTCATCACCATGCGGCTTTTTGCCGAAGAACAGCGGCAGGGCACCTTGGAGAGCCTCCTGACCGCTCCCGTCCGCACCTGGCAGGTGCTGTTGGCAAAATACGGTTCGGCCGTGATTTTTTATTGTGTGCTCTGGCTCCCGGCGTTGCTCTATTTTGGTTTGCTGCACTGGGTGATGCGCGGTGACGTGGAAATCCCGCTCGGCGCCCTGGGCGGCAGCTATCTGATTTTGTTTGCCACCGGATTATTCCATCTGGCGCTGGGTTGTCTGGCCTCGGCCCTGACCCGGAACCAGATTATCGCGGCGATTCTGGGTTACGCCCTGATCCTGCTGCATTTCCTCGCCGGCACCTTCCTGATGTATCTTTCGCAGGATAACCCCGACCGCCTGCGTCCCTTGTTGGATCAAGCCGTGACCATGCGGCACATGGATTATTTCACGCTCGGACTCATCGATACCCGCCCCCTTGCCTACTACTTCAGCGGAGCTGTCCTGATCCTGCTGATCACCCACCAGGTGCTCGAATACCGCCGCTGGAAGGCCTGAGTTCTTCTGCTATCCGATCACTCCTTTTTTGTCCCTCCCATGACGCCGGATTCCCCTCCTGAACCCCCTGCCGCCTCCGTGGTGGAAGCCGCCGTGCCCCGCATCCAGCGGCTCCGCATCGGCGTGAATGTCTTTGTCCAGCTCCTGCTGCTGCTGGTGTTGTTCGGTCTCGCCAACTACCTCGCCGCCCGGCATTTCAAACAATGGGACTACACCTTCGACCGGAAATTCACCCTCGCTCCCAGCACGGTGGACTATCTGAAAAAAGTCACCGTCCCCATCAAAATCACCGCCCTTACGGTGCGGGGCTCCGAGCCGGAAAAGGATCTCAGCGCCCTGCTGCAGCAGTATAAGGAAGCGACCAAGGGCAGGGTGGAAGTGAAAGTGATCGACACCCGCCGCGACGTTCAAGCCTACGAGGCCTTTAAGGCCCAGTTGTTTAAATCCCGCTTCCCCACGGAACTGAGCAACGGGATCCTCGTCCAGGCCGATGGTCCGGCCGGCAGCAAAAGCGGGCAGAACCCCTACAAATTCATCACTGAAGATTCCATGTATGAGGTGGACCCGGTGAAAAAGACCGCTACCGCCTTCAAGGGCGAGAGTCTGCTGAACTCCGCGATCCGCGGGGTCACCAGCGTGGACCGTCCCACCATCGGCATTGTCGCCGGCTTGGGCACCTGGCGGCAGCTGCCCAACATGACATCCGTCTATGACGAACTGAAACGTATCAGTGGGTTGCAGAACATCGACCTCGAACCGTTTCCGATTCTGGCCGAAACGGAAGTCCCGGCCCATCTGAATGGACTGCTCTGGATTGCGGCCGAAGATATCAGCGACCGTGAGCAGGAGATCCTGACGCGGTTTTTTGAAACCCCGGGGCATTCCCTGATGCTGATGCTGAACCCGGCCAACCGGACGCCGACGCTCGATAAATTCCTCGCAACCTACGGCATTTCCCCGCAGGAGGACCGCGTCCTGACGGCCAAGAGCACTGCTTCCGGGCCCGTGAAACGGTTTGATGTGGATGCCAGATTCCTCGACGGAACGCCGCTTACCCAAGGCATTGTTTCCCAGAATACGATCTTCCTCGATCAGACCCGATCCCTCAAAATCGAGACCGGCACCGAAAAGCAGCGGGCGGAAAACATCGAGGTGAAACCCCTGCTTTCGCCCAATGCCGGAGACTATTGGGGCGAAAAGAATTTCGATGAAGCACTGCCGGTCTATAATGCCGGGGTCGACAATGCCGCGCCGGTTTACATCGCCGCCGCGGCAGAACGCGGGGCGGCCAAGGACCCCCGGGTCCAAGTGAAAAGCTCGCGCCTGCTGGTGTTTGGAAACAGCGCTTTTGCGGATCCGGACAGCATTACTCCCCAGAATTACGATTTCATGACCCGCAGCCTGAACTGGATGCTGCACCGGGATGTGGTGGCGCCCAATGACAGCAGCACTGACAAATCCAAGCACCGGTTCCGCATCATGATCAAACCGGAGCAATGGCAGCGGATCTTCTGGACCACCACCATCATCCTGCCCCTCGCGGCCCTCATGACCGGCCTGATGGTCTGGAGTTCCCGCCGGAACTAGCTGATTCCCCCCATTCTGTGAAACTGCGCACCACTCTCCTGCTTTTCCTGCTCACGGCGGGCCTGATTACCTACGTGCTGCTGCATGAACGCCGTCAGCCGCCGCGCGACCTCGCGGGCTTTCTTCTTTTTGATCTGGAAGGGGATATCCTGCGGGATGAAGCGGTCTCGCTGGAGATCACCCCGGATGAGATTGGCGGGATCGATGTGAAAAGCGCCGGGGGCCAGCTGGCCTTCCGCCGCAGTGAGGACGGCACATGGGAGATCGCCCGGGGGGTCAAGGACCGGGCCAGCCGTGAATCGGTGAAGCTGCTGCTCGATTTTGTGACCAAGGCCCGCATCCTCGACACCCTCGACCGGGACGAGGTCCGATCCGGCAAGGTCAAGGAATCCACCATCGGCCTGGATGACAGCAGTGCGGTGGAAATCACTTACCGCCGGCCCGGTGGCGCCCGCCTCGTGGAATTGAAGGTAGGCCGCACCGCCCCCCTCGGGAAAGCGATGTATGTCCAGTTCCCCGATGTCAAAACCCGCGAGGATGTCTACATCGTCAGCCCGGATCTGCGCGATTTTCTGATGCAGCCGCCGGATGAATTCCGGGACCGGGCGCTGGCCAAATATCCCGCCGAGCGGATCCGGAAATTCGCGGTGAAACGCGGAGAGGGCGAGATTGAAATCAGCCGCGAATCCACCAACGAGGCTGATGGCACTCCCTGGGTCATCTCCCGCCCGCTGCCCAACGCCCGGGCGGATCAGGCGGTGGTCAAGGATTTCCTCAACATGATCACGGGCGCCAAACTGACCGGCTTCGCGCCCACCACCGGAAGTGGCACCGCTTTGCCTGCCGGTCAGATTCTCGCGGAGGTCACGTTTTGGCCGGATGGGGCGTATGACCGAAAGGGAATCACCCTGACGTTTTTCCCGGACCCTGATCCGGCCTCCAAGGAAGCCATCTGCCGCGACCGCGAGCGCAAGGTGGAATTCAAGGTGGAGCGTGAACTGGTGGACTCGATCGCCCTCGCCGACAGTCCCAACACGTTCCGCGACCGGCAGCTGGGCAATATTGATCCTGATAAAGTGGCCACTTTGGAAGTGGAGGTGGTCAATGGCGATAGCGTAGGGCTTTACCGGGTGGGTGACCGTTGGGCGGTGCGGAAGAAAGGCACGGAGGATTTTCAGGCGGCCTCGGGCGATCTGGTGGAAAAGCTGATCAAAGCGCTGAATGCGGCGGAGATTCTGGAGTTCACCAGTGACTCCCTGATGGACAAGGCGATCTATGGTCTGGATCAGCCGGCCCTTACCCTGACATTTGCCACTGGAAAGCATGCCAGCTTGAAGCAGCCCGCTCCCCTGACCACTGACAATAGCCGGATCCTGCGGTTTGGCGTCATGCCCACCGGGAAGGTCTATGCCAATTTTGCCGGGGAACCCTTCGTATATCAGGTGGGTCCGGAAGTCGCCGGACTGGTGCCCCGCCAGCTGATCCGCTGGCGCACCCTCCAGTTACCCGGGTTCGGGCGCATGAATTTGCGGGCCCTCCGGCAGACGCTCGGAGCCGCGCCTGCGGTGGAACTGAAGGCGGAGGCCAACTCCTTCACATGGACCGCTCAGCGCGCGGGAGAAACCGTCACCCCTTTCCTCAACCAGCCCGCCGCCGAAACGCTGGCGGCCCGGCTCGGCAGTCTTCAGGCCACTTCCTGGCAGGGGGAATCCGACGCCAGTCTGCGCGCCCTGGCCCTCGCTCCCATTGTCATCGAAGCGGCCTACGAAACCCCTGCCGAAGGGATTGAGGCTCCCAAAGTGAATCAGGTCCGTCTCGAATTTGCCCCGATGTCCACGGAGGAACGCGCGCCCCTGTATTACGGCCGACACAGTGCCGTGCCCGGCGTCTTCCTCATCGATGCCCAGGCAGTGCGGGACTTGAGTGCCCAGTTGCTGAAAACGGCCCCCTGATCCGTAGTTCCCCGTTCGACAATCCCTCCGGTGCAGGCGTAGTTCACTCAGGATATGAAGCTCATCAAAGTCGCCGCTGCCGTGCTCAACCAGACCCCGCTGGATTGGGCGGGCAACCAGGCCCGCATCCGCGGGGCGCTCGCCCAGGCGCGGGAACAGGGCGCCTCCGTGGTTTGCCTGCCGGAACTCTGCCTGACCGGTTATGGCTGTGAGGATGCCTTTCACGCCCCCGGGGTCGCCCGCAAGGCTTGGCAGATTCTGCATGAACTCGCGCCGGAAACGCGCGGACTCATCGTCACGCTCGGGTTGCCGGTCTGGCACCTGAAATCGCTTTATAACATGGTTGCGCTGGTGGTTGACGGACGCATCGCCGGGTTGGCCGCCAAGCGCCATCTGGCAGGCGATGGCATTCATTACGAACCCCGATGGTTCAAGGCCTGGCCGGAAGGCGTTACCGCGCTCCTGACCGATGACGAAGGCCGCGCCTGCATGGCGGGCGATCTGACCTTCGATGCCGGCGGGGTCCGGTTTGGTTTTGAGATTTGTGAGGATGCCTGGTCGGCTGACCGTCCGGGCATCAGTCTCTGCCGGCGCGGGGTGGATGTGATTCTGAATCCCAGTGCCAGCCATTTCGCCTTCGGCAAGAATGCGGTGCGCCAACGCTTCATCCTTGAAGGCAGCCGCGCCTTCCACGCGGCCTACGTCTACGCCAATCTGCTGGGTAATGAATCCGGCCGTGCCATCTTCGACGGCGAGGCCATGATTGCCTGCGGGGGACGACTGGTGGCAACGGCCGAGCGGTTTTCCTATCAGGACTTCAGTGTCATCAGCGCCCAGGTGGATCTGGATCTGGGCCGCGTCGCCCAGGGACGCAGTTTTTCCGCGATCCCCGACCTGGCCGGACAGGAGGCGGGGTGCTTGACGGCGCCCTTTGTTTGGCCGGACCTTGATCCCGAGCCCGCCGGACGCGACGCCGAGCCGTGGGAAGCCGCGCCGGATTTGAAACTGGAGGAGTTTTCCCGGGCGGTGCCGCTGGCGCTTTTCGATTACCTGCGCAAGAGCCGGTCCCGTGGGTTTGTGGTTTCACTGAGCGGCGGTGCCGACAGCACTTCGCTGGTGGTCCTGATCCGGCTCATGGTGGAACTGGGGACGGAGGAATTGGGGATCGATGGATTTAAGAAAAAGTTGGCATGGCATGCTGAAGTGCAGGCCGCCGCAGATTCTGCCGGGCTGGTCCGGGCCCTGCTGACCACCGCCTACCAGGCCAGTGGAAATAGTGGCAGTGTCACCCGCAGCGCGGCCCGGGCGGTGGCGGAAGCTACCGGTGCCCGTCATCTCGAATTTGATATCAGCAGTCTGGTCGCCGGCTACACCGCGATGGTGGAAGAGGGCATCGGCCGCCCGCTTACCTGGGAGAATGATGACGTAACGCTGCAGAATATCCAGGCCCGGGTGCGCAGTCCGGGGATCTGGATGGTCGCCAATCTCCAGGGGGCTCTCCTGCTTTCAACCAGCAACCGCAGCGAGGCCGCCGTGGGCTACGCCACCATGGATGGCGACACCAGCGGCGGACTCAGCCCCATTGCCGGAATTGATAAGGCGTGGCTGCGGGAGTGGCTGCGTTGGATGGAACATCACGGTCCGGCGGAGCGCCATCCCCTGCCGGTCCTGGGATTGGTCAATGTCCAGGCGCCCACTGCTGAATTGCGGCCTCCGGGAAGCCACCAGACGGATGAGGATGACCTGATGCCTTACCCCTTATTGGATGCCATTGAGCGCGCCGCGATCCGCGACAAATTCATGCCGCTCGACGTGCTGCGCCAGATGGTGCTGCGTTTCCCGCAATATCCCTTGTCACAGCTCACCGGCTGGGTGGAACGTTTTTTCACGCTATGGTGCCGCAACCAATGGAAGCGCGAGCGTTACGCGCCCTCCTTCCATCTGGATGACGAGAACCTTGATCCCAAGACCTGGTGCCGCTTCCCGATCCTCAGCAGTGGTTTTACGGCCGAACTCGCGGAAATGAGGGATTGGTCGTCCCGGCAAAAATAAGGCGGGTTCCTGTTTTAATGCGCGAAACGGGTCATCCGGTCCTGCGTTTCGTCTTGATTCAGCACGGGGCCCGCCTAAGTCCCCGTGCCATGGCCTATCTCAACGAAAATTATTTCAAACTCAAAGCTGGATACCTCTTCCCGGAAATCGCCCGCCGCGTGGCGGCCTTCACTGCGGATCATAAAGAAGCGGCGGCCCGCCTGATCCGCTGCGGGATCGGTGATGTGACGGAGGCGTTGCCTGCAACGGCGCGCGAGGCCATGAAGGCGGCGGTGGATGAACTGGGCGACCGGAACACCTTCCGCGGTTATGGCCCCGAACAGGGTTATGCGTTTCTGCGCGAAGCCATTGCCGAGCACGCCTACGCGCCTCTGGGATGCAAGATTTCCCCGGACGAGATATTCATTTCCGACGGCTCCAAGTGTGACACCGGCAACATCCTCGATATTTTTGGTTCGAAGAACAAAATCGCCATCACCGATCCGGTGTATCCAGTCTATGTGGACACCAACGTCATGTGCGGCCAGACGGGCGAGGCCGACGAGGCGGGCGCCTACGCGGGTCTGGTTTATCTGCCCTGCACTCCGGCCAACGGCTTTGTGCCATCGCTGCCGAAGGAGAAGGTTGATCTGATCTATCTCTGTTATCCCAACAACCCGACCGGGGCGACCGCCACCTATGAGGAGCTGGCCGCGTGGGTGCAGTTTGCGAGGGAAAACCAGGCCATCATTCTGTTTGATGCCGCCTATGAAGCCTACATCACCGAGCCCGGCGTGCCGCATTCCATCTTCGAGATCGAAGGGGCCGAGGAATGCGCCATCGAGTTCCGGAGCTTCTCCAAACATGGCGGATTCACGGGGGTGCGCTGTGCCTTCACGGTGGTGCCGAAAAATCTGATGGCTTCCTCCCTCGATGGGAAAAGGCACCGGCTGCACCCTTTGTGGTCGCGGCGCCAGAGCACGAAGTTCAATGGCGTGTCCTATCCAGTCCAGCGCGCGGCGGAGGCCTTGTTCAGCCCGGCGGGTCAAAAGGAGGTCAACGACCTGATCAGTCACTATCTGGGCAATGCCACGATCCTGCGGGAGGCCTGCACGGCGGCCGGATTGAATGTCTTCGGCGGGGTGAATGCCCCTTATATCTGGGTGCAATGCCCGGAAGGAGTGAAGAGCTGGGAATTGTTCGACCGGATGTTGCAGGAGGCCAATGTGGTGATCACTCCCGGGGCCGGCTTCGGGGCCGCGGGCGAAGGCTATTTCCGCATCAGTGCCTTCAACAGCCGCGCCAATGTCGAGGAAGTGGCCCGGAGAATCGCCGCGATGAAATGGTAGGCGGCGGGGCCGGCCGGTCCTTGGTCTAGCGGGTGGCCAGCGCCGCCCCCTGAAGGAATTGCGGATGCTCTCTGATCTGGCGGGCGAAGGCGGCGTGCGCTTCACCCGGCAGATCCTCCGGAAATTGGACATGGGATCGTTCCCAGCGTCCCAGCCACGCATGCCCCAGCAGTGGCCACGGGCCGGGGGCCGCCGGCGGACTGAGGGCGATGGTGGTTTCGCTTTTCACCCCGGTGCCTACGCCCTTGGCGACGTGCCATCCGGTGGCCAGCAGCGCGACCCGCGAGGCGGTCGAAGTGCTGTAGGTGAAGAGCGCGCAGGGGTGATGACCGCAGGCGTCAAAGAGCCGCTGGAAGGCCCCCAGCGTCCAGGCCGAGGCGTGGGTGCGGCGCGAGAAAAGATCGTAGAAAATGAGATCCGGCAGCGCCGGGGCTTCGGTCAGGGTCTCATGGAAATCACCCGTGATGAGATGCCAGGACAGCCGGGGGAAGCGGCGCGAGTGCCATTGGCGGCGGATGGCGAGGGCATCGGCCGCGCCGTGCTGGAGATAGGGAAAACGCCGCTTATGGCGCAGGGCCAGCCGCAGGGGATCCAGATCGTTTTCAAAGCTGATGATCTGCAGGCCCCGCACCGGGCCGGTCGCGGCGAGGGATTCATACACTTCCAGCGCCGCCATGGCATTGGCAGCGGCTCCCAGTCCGACGTCCCAGATGACGAGGGGGGCCGCCGTTTCGGCGGACTCGCCGGGAAGCAGTTTGACGCGTTCGGCAAAACGGGACTGGTCAACGTAGAGGATCCGGGCTTCCTCCATCGGCGGGGTATGCGCATGCATGATCTCTCCGGAGGTGGTGTGCCGGATGCTGGCAAATCCTTCCTGGGCGGTGTGCACTTCATAGGCCCCGAGGGTCAGGGGACGGCTGGTGGGCGCCTGTTTGGCGGTGGGCGGGGAAGGATGGTCCAAGTCCTCCCGCCCGAGGGTCTGGCGGGCGGTGTGGTAGTAATCGAGGAAACGTCCCGAAAGGATGGCGCGGCGGATTTCCCGCATCAGCTGGTGGTAGAACCAGATGTTATGCTGTCCCATCAGCTGCCAGCCCAGGGTCTCCTGGGTTTTGGTCAGGTGATGCAGGTAGGCGCGGCTGTATTTGGCGCAGACCGGGCAGGTGCAGGCAGGATCGGCAGGGAGGTCCTGGAATTTGTAGACGCTGCGCCGGAGCTGGACGATTCCCCGGGAGGTGAAGAGAGTGCCGCGTTTGGCCACCTGGGTCGGAATGATGCAGTCGAACATATCGACGCCGCGATGCACCGCTTCCAGCACATCCAGCGGGGTGCCGACTCCCATCAGATAGCGGGGACGGTCAGCTGGAAGTAGTCCGGCGGTGAATTCGCAGGTGTCTTCCCGCTGTGCTTTTTCCTCGCCGACGGCCAGCCCCCCGATGGCAAATCCGTCGAAGGGCAGGGCGGTCAAACCGTGGGCGCTTTCCTCGCGGAGATCATGGTAGAGCGCACCCTGGATGATGGCGAACATGGATTGCAATGAGTCCCCCCGTGCCGCCAGGCTGCGTTCGGCCCACCGCTGGGTGATGCCCAGGGCGGCCCGCGCCGAGCGGCGGTCGGCGGTGGAGGGGATGCATTGATCCAGCACCATCATAATGTCGCTGCCGATGCTGCGTTGGGTCAGAATGGATCGCTCCGGGCTGAGCAGGATGGTTTTGCCATCGACGTAACTTTGGAAGACCGCGCCTTCCTCACTCATGGAGCGCGAGTGCGGCAGGGAAAAAATCTGGAAGCCGCCGGAATCGGTCAGGACCGACCGGTCCCATTTCATGAATCCATGAATCCCGCCGAGCCGCTCAAACACCTCCGGTCCCGGCCGCAGCAGCAGGTGATAGGTATTGGCCAGCAGGATCTGGGAACCGGCTTCCTCGAGGGCTTCGGGGAGTTGCGCTTTCACGGTCGCCTGCGTGCCCACTGGCATGAAAAGGGGGGTGCGCACTTCATTGTGCAGGGTGCGGAAGACAGCAGCCCGGGCACGGGAGCCGTCCGCCACCGCTTCGAGGCGGAAATCCAATCGGGAAGGGGTCATCAGCCGGTTTCCATGCCACCGATTGGCGGGGAGTCGAGCGGCAAAGCGGGGCCGGGGGAGAGGTCGCGGCCCATTTCGACAACACCCGGCGTGCGCCAATGCCCGGGGAAGGCACGTGAATTAAAAAAGATGAAATGGTGAGTTTTTTTCATGGACTTCATGAATTGCAGCAAACTATTCATTCCCGATGCCCATTTTTAGTCTGCGTTTCCTTCCCGTTCTTCTCCTTTTTCTGGTTCTCACCAGCCCTCTGCAAGCCCAGACGGTTGCGCCCGGCATCGACCATGGCGACACGGCCTGGCTTCTGACCTCCTCGGCGTTGGTGCTCTTCATGATGATCCCGGGCCTGGCCCTGTTTTATGCCGGGTTGGTGAAATCGAGAAACGTGCTTTCCATTTTCATGCAGTGCTTTGTCCTGACCTGTGCCCTGAGCGTGCTGTGGATGGTTTGTGGCTACTCCCTGGCCTTCACGGATGGCGGGACGCTGGTGGGAGGCACCTCCAGGCTGTTTTTCCAGGGGATCTCAGTGGACTCGGTGCGCAGCGGGTTGGTGGCGGGCCCCACCGGTCCGGTCCTGGCTTCGCAGACGGTTCCTGAAATTGTCTTCGCGTTGTTCCAGATGATGTTTTTCATGATCACCCCGGGACTTTTCATTGGAGCTTTCGCCGAGCGCATGAAATTCAGCGCGATCCTCATTTTCAGCCTGCTCTGGAGTCTGCTGGTGTATGTTCCGGTTTGTTACGGCATCTGGCACAATGGCCCCGGAAAACTGGCGGGCACCTTCTTTGGCCTGACTGATGTCATCGATCTCGCCGGGGGGATCGTGGTGCACATCACCGCAGGTATCGCGGCTCTCGTAGCCTGTATCATGGTTGGTCCGCGCAAGGGATTTCCCAACATGCCTTTCCTGCCTCACAATCTTCCTTTCACCATCGCCGGGGCCGGCATGCTCTGGGTAGGCTGGTTCGGATTCAATGGCGGCAGCCAGACTGCCGCCAATGGGGCGGCGGGCATGACGGTCGTGGTCACCCATTTATCGGCTTCTGCCGCCGCGTTGACGTGGATGGCGATCGAGTGGTTCAAGAATGGCAAGCCCAGCGCGCTGGGGATCGCCACGGGGAGCATCGCCGGACTGGCCGCGGTCACGCCAGCGGCCGGGTTTGTGGCTCCGGCCGGAGCCTTGGCGATCGGAGCCATCTCCGCCGCGTTGTGCTGGTTCTGTTGTTCGAAGCTGAAGCATCGTTTCCGTTACGATGATTCATTGGACGTATTCGGCGTGCATGGCATCGGCGGGATCGTCGGGACTGTGCTGGTGGCGGTCTTCGGCTCGGCTTCCATGGGAGGATTCGGCCAATTCGACATCGGAACCCAACTGGTGACCCAATGCCTCGCTGCAGTCTATACCGCAGGACTTTCCGGGGTGGTCACGTGGGGGCTGCTGAGCGTGCTGCGCCGGACGATTGGCCTGCGGGTGGATGAAGCCGCGGAGGCGGAGGGACTCGACATCAGCGAGCACGGGGAAACGGGTTACAGCGTCCAGTAGGCGCCTGCAATTCCATTCGGGGATAACGTATTGGGCCTGGTTCTGATGGAGTAGGCCTGATAGCGCGCTGGAAGTCAGTTGCCGTCCTCAGGGAAGGGGTTGGCGCTCAGCCGCAGGGCCGTTTCGTCAACGGGAGTCTCCACTGGTCCGGCTTCCGTGACCACAGCCCGGGGGTTGCCGGGGGTGGAATCAGGAGGCAGGGTGCGGAGGGAAAACGAGAAGCCTGCAATACCACACAGGATCAACAGCGCCAATCCTCCCGCCCATCGGCGCCCGGCGCGTTGACCTGCCGGAAGCAGGCGCTCGATTCTTTGGCCAAGGGGCGATTTCAGGGCCATGCCCGCCACCGGGGCCGGCATCCGGGCAGCATTCAGCGATAGGAGGAATTCGACATACTCCCGGGGACTGTGTCCGGAGTGGGTCAGCGCTGCGCGGTCGCAGAGGGCTTCGCTTTCGGCATGAAACTGACGTTTCAGCCAATGGGCCAGTGGATGCCACCAATAGAAACAGTGCACGAGGCGCGGCAGCCAGGCCAGCTGCAGATCCTGTTGGCGGAGGTGCTGCTGTTCATGGGCGATCACCATTTGCCATTGGGAGGGTGTCCAGGTCCGGGCGCTGTCAGGAAGGAGCAGCACCGGCTTGCGGCCACGGGCCACGCAGGGGCCGGAGATGGCGGAGGATTGCAAGGCCGTGATTTCATGAGGCAGGGCAGGGGAGCCGCCCCACGGACGGGCCCGGCGGATCAGTTGGTGCAGCGCCCGGGCTTCCAGCAGCACCCGGGTCAATGCCAGGGTGGTGCCGCCGAGCCAGAGTCCTGCGGCGAGGGTGGACCATGCGGCAGGGAAGGCTTTGTCAGGGGCCGCTGCCGGGACTGCCGCGGTGCTGGCCTGGCCCGGGCTCCACCAGCCGGACAGCCAGGGGGCGGCCAGCAGCCCGGCGGCGATCCCCAGCAGCACCTTGCGGCGCAGCGCGGGTTGGGAAGCCGGCAGGAATTTCCAAGTGGCAAACAATCCGGCCAGGAGCAGGGTCGCCCGCAGCGCCGCCTGCATCAGCCAATCAGTGGCGGGGCTCATGGGGTCCCTCCTGTCTGAGGGGAGGCATCGTGTTCATCCAGCAGTTGGCGGACCCGCGCGACTTCGGCGGCGGAGAGCGGTCCGTCCACGGGATCCAGCAGACTCTGCACCAGCTGTTCCGGGGAGCCGTCGAAAAAAGTGGCCAGCAACCGTTTCAGCGCCCCTTTCCGGGCGCGCACCGGCGAGACGGTGGGTTCATAAACATATTTCCGGGATTCGCGGGTGTGTTTCACCACGCCTTTCTCCTCCAATACGGCGAGCAGGGAACGCACCGCCGAATATTGAGGCCGGTCCGGCAAGGCTTCCAGCACCTCCCGGGCGGTGGCCCGGTTCCGTTGATATAACACATCCATCACCTGCCGCTCCCGGCGGCTGAGCTCTGTTTCGTTCGCGGCCATCTGCGTCCTTTTACGCACTTTGACCCGGAACACAAGGAAAACTCGATTTAAATGCAGTAAAAACCGCATTAAAACTTGCATTCAGGAACAAAGTGCGGATTTTACCGCACTTGTGCCGGGTCCCGGCCTTTATTATCCTCAAATCACCTGCTTCCATCCACCTATGAAAATCCATCTGCGTCCTGTTTTCCGTTTTCTGCTGCTGGCAGCGGCGGTGCTGCCTTTGGCCAACTGTGCTTCCGGGCCGGGCACCGCCTATTTGCCGGCGCCGGCGCCGATGGCTGAAACCGGTGGCTATGCTGCGGCACCCTCCGCTCCTCTGGCGGCGTCCCGGGAAACATCCCCTGCCGCTTTGGCAAAACGCAACAAGTCCCGTCCGGGCCTCGCGACCAAGGCGGGGGATGAGACTTGGTCCGCCGTTGCCGACCTTCCGTTCTACCGGAAAACCACCGGCCAGCCGGATGCGGTGGATTCCTTCCACTACAATGACGAAACCGGCGCGCGGGCCATGGCGGAAGCGCTGGGCGGAGGCCACCGGAGGAGCGGCTCCTTTTCCATGGCGGGAGGACGTTTGGACGTGGCTTTGAAGGGCACCTATTCCGGTCCCTACCAACGTTATGAAGCGGCAGGAAAGCGGATCGTGATCGGCACTCCCGGCAGCAGTTACGGGATTTTGCTGTCCAACCGGACCAAACACGCGGTCGAAGTGGTGGCCAGTGTGGACAGCCTGGATGTGATGGACGGCAAGACGGCTTCCGTGAGGAAACGCGGTTATATCATTCCGGCGAAAAGCGAGCTGGCCATTGAAGGCTTCCGGGTGAATGCACAGAAGGTGAAGAGTTTTGTGTTCGGCAGCGTGGATGCGTCTGCCGCCGCAAAAGCCGGGGTGGCCCGCAATGTCGGCGTAATCGGGCTGGCGGTTTATGATGAGGATGAGGCCCAGGCGAAGCTGGCCCGGCTCGTGGAATCACAGCAGCGGGGCGCGGCGGATCCCTTCGCGGTCCCGGCCCGCTGATGCGGGCCGGGCTTCCACTTTGAGGAGTGGCAAAACCGGAGTTTGCCGTGTTTTGTAAGAAAACGCGCCGGGCGGCTTCCTACTTCTCAACGCGTGAACTCTCCGGAACAACATCAACTCTTCGACTGCTGGACGCGGGAGCACGGGGCCATTCTGCATCATGTGGCCCACGGATTCGCCGAAGGGGACGACCGGCAGGACCTGATGCAGGAATTGCTGCTGGCGGTGTGGAAAGCGATTCCGGCATTCCGCTGGGAGGCGCAGCCGTCCACCTTTCTCTACCGGGTGACGCACAACGCCGCCATGACGTGGCAGCGCACCCGGCGGAACTACCGTCGCAACGTGGAGCAGTTCAGCACCCTGGCACCGGTGGCGGAAGCGGGCGGAGCGGCGGCCCCGGATGCGGAGCGCCTGGAAGCGCTCTATGCCGCGATCCGGGAGCTGCCCCCGCTCGACCGTTCGCTCATCCTCCTTTCCCTCGACGGCCTGTCCTACCGCGGGATGGCGGCCCTGCATGGCCTCAGCGAGGGAAATGTGGGAGCCCGGCTCACCCGGCTGCGGCAAAAGCTAGCCATAACCCTGAAGGAGACCTGCCATGAAACTTGATGATCTCGACCGTCTGTGGCGTTCGCCACACAACCAGCCGTCCGCGGCGCAACTTGAACAAAACAACATAAAATTCCTCACCGATCTTCGCCGCCGCCACCGTGGGACTGTTATTTTCATGATCTGGATTCTGATGGTCATGACCTTCCTCACGGGTAAAGTGGTGATTCAGCTGATCTGGCCGGATCCGGCCCTGGACCGGATCGATCCCGCCCGGGAATGGGGCTTCCTGCTGTTTATGGCCTTGCCCTGGGCTTGCCTGTTCCTCTTCTTCCGGCGCTACCGGCAACACCGGGCCCGGCATGCCGGCTTCGCGCAATCCATCAGCGCCAGCCTGCGGGCCTTGCTGGATGAAAACCGGATCGCGCGGGAGCGCCAGAAATGGGTGGCTGGGCTGTGGGCGCTCATGATGGTGCTGATGCCGCTGCTGGTGCATCAACTGCGGGCGGCCGGGAAAGCGGGCGATGAAATCCTGATCCCCGCTTTTGTCCTGTTGCCGCTGCTCATGCTGGGAGTCTCCGGCTGGATGTTATGGCGGGACCGGCGGGTCCTCGGACCAAGGCAGCGTCATTTGGAATCCCTCCTCGCCAGTTATGACGGAGCCGCTCCTCCGGTGGGAAATTAAAACGGCACGGGAGGCGGGGAAGGGGGGATGAACCCGGGCATGAGGAAACTAAAAATACGGCTTCTTCCTTCCCGGTTCACCCTGCATACTCCCTCTCATGTCCCACGATCACGATCGAGATATCCGTTTTTCCCATAGTGTGCTCCCGGCGCGGGTCATGGAGCAGGAACCGCTGTCGGCGGGCCCGGTCACCCGCAAGATTCTGCGCGCGGAGAATGCCCTGCAGCAGCGGGTGGAATTTGAGGCCCTTGTCTCGCGGATTTCGAGTTTGTTTGTCCGGCTCAAGAGTGAGGAGATCGACCGGGGGATTTATGAGGCGCTGCGGGAGATGGGGGAGTTTCTGGGGGTGGATCATTGTCATTTGTGCCGGGTGGATGGGAGTGGGGAATGGGTGGATCACACGCACGAATGGGCTGCGGGCGGGCGGCCGCATCCATGGGCCGGCACCCGGGGACTGCGCCTGGATGAGCATCTGCCATGGTCGGCGGTGCGGCTGCGGCGGCTGGATGGGATCGCGATCTATTCGGTGGATACCCTGAGTGGGGAGGCCGCCGTGGACCAAGCGACCTTCCGGGCGCAGGGGATCAAATCGGTGATTTTTGTGCCCATGGCGGTGGGCGGCCGGTTGGTGGGATTCATTGGATTGGATTCGACAGAACTGGAGATGCATTGGACGGAGGATGCGATTTCATTGCTGAAAATCGTGGGAGGAATCCTTGCAGATGCTTTGGACAGGCGGCGGGCCGAGGATGCGCTGCGCAAGGAAAATGACTTCACCCAGGCGCTGCTGAACGCGACTGGTGCCCTGTTCATTGTGTTGGATGCGGAGGGCAGAATCGTGCGGTTCAATCATGCCGCCGAATCCGTCAGCGGTTACGTGCAGGACGATGTGCTGGGGAAAGTCCCCTGGGACCTGTTCATCCCGCACGATGAACGGGTGGCGGCGAGGCGGAGTTTCAAGCAGCTGACTACTGCGGCCACGGCGAGCGCCTTCGAGGGCGGAGTGGTATCGCGGTTTGGAAAGCGGCGCGTGATCTCCTGGTCCAATACCGCGTTGCTTTCCGAGGATGGACGGACCGTGGAATATGTCATCATGAGCGGGATTGATGTCACCGATACGAAACGGCTGGAGGCCGAGGTGCTCAATGTGGCCGAGCGGGAGCAGAGCCGGTTTGGGCATGACCTCCATGATGGGCTGGGCCAGCATTTGACCGGGATCGAATTCATGAGTCAGGTGCTTTCGCAACGGCTGGCGGCCCGTGGCCGGCCCGAGGAAGCGGCGGATTTGGATCAGATCACAGGATTGATCCGGGAAGCGATCGGACAGACGCGGGATCTGGCGCGGGGCCTGTCGCCGGTGGTGCTGCAGAGCAAGGGGCTGGCGGTGGCGCTGCAGGACCTGGCTGCCAGTGCCACCAAGCACCTGCGGTTGGAATGCCAGTGCCGGCTCCCCGCCGAGAGCCCCGGGGCCGTGGAGGATCCGGAGCTGGCGATCCACCTCTACCGGATCGCCCAGGAGGCGGTGGCCAATGCGGCCAAACATGGCAAGGCCTCCCAGGTGACGCTTTCTTTGGGCAATATCGAAGGCCGCGTCGAATTGACCGTGGAGGACAATGGCATCGGTCTGCCCCCTGATTTCACCGGAGGCAGTGGCGGCATGGGGCTGCGGGTGATGCAATACCGGGCCGGATTGATCGGGGGCACCCTGCATATCGGGACCCGCGAGGGCGGCGGAGTGGCGATCACCTGTGCCATCGAGCCTCCGCGGATGCCCCGGGACGTCCGCCTGAAACGTTAGCCGGAAGTGGTCAAATTCCTCGACAAACCCTCCGATCCCCGGCATTCAACTAAGCAGCCCATGTTCAAAAAACGCGTTCTTATCGTCGATGACCACCCCCTGATGCGTCAGGGATTGGCCCAATTGATCAACCACGAGCCCGGCCTGCTGGTCGTGGGAGAAGCCAGCGATGCCGCCGCCGGCCTCTCGGCTGTGATCGAACTCAAGCCGGATCTGGTCATCATCGACATCTCCCTGCCGGGTAAAAATGGCCTCGAACTGATCAAGGACATCCGCGCCTGCACCAAGGAGCCCGCCCTGCTGGTGCACTCCATGCATGACGAAAGCCTCTACGTGGAGCGCGTCCTGCGCGCCGGAGGGCAGGGCTACATCATGAAACAGGAAGGCGGCAAAAAGATGATGGAGGCGATTCAAAAGATCCTTGAGGGGGAGATTTACGTCAGTCCGGCCATGTCCGGAAAAATCATCGAAATTTTCTCAGGCCGCCGCGGGGCCTCCACCGATCCCGTCGAGGCCCTTAGTGACCGGCAGTTTGAGATTTTCCAGATGATCGGCCATGGCAAAGGCACCCGAACCATCGCCGAGGAGTTGAAGGTCTCCATCAAAACGGTGGACGCCCACCGCGCCAATATCAAAGACAAACTGCTGCTGAAGAGCGGCAATGAATTGGTGCGGTATGCCGTCCGCTGGGTGGAAAATCAGAAATTAAGCTGACTCCTTCAACCATCCCCCGGCTTTCATCTTCCCTTCAGGCCATATCCTTAAGGTTTGCGATGGACCGTTCTTCTTAAATCGGATTAAGATTCCGCCTTTATCCCGTCCCCTTCGTCCCCGCGCCATGTCCCGCTCCACGCCTCTGCTGTCCCTGTCGTTCCGCCGCGCGCTCATCCCCGTGCTGGGGATGGCCCTGCTGCCCCTCCCTCTCACCGCGGGGAATCAATCCGGCCCCGGTTGGCAACAGAGCAAGCCCAAGGCCAAAGCAACCAAGTCCAAACCCGTCCCCGCATCCCGTCCTGCCGCGGTCCCGGTCCCCGCCCTTGATCCCGTCCTGCCGTCAGGTTCCGCGATTCCCGTGGCCCCCCAGCGCACCGCCCCGGAGGAAGGATCGATTCAGAGGAGCGTTCCCGGCACCGGCCCACTTGGGGAAGACGATATCATCCGCTTGGCCATCGCCAACAATGCCGAACTCGCCCGCCGCCGCTCGGAAATTCTGATCGCCCGGGCCAAGGCCAAAGGCGCCGGCGACTGGGAAAACCCGGAACTGCGGATCGGTTATGCCTGGGATCAGGACGAACGGCTCAGCGAACCCTTCACCGAGCAGGCCACCGAGCGCATCACGGCCGGCGAAAGCTATTCATCCCTCGAGCGCCAGCGCAATCTGGCCCCGGAGTTCTTTCCCGGATATGGCGAGTCCTCCCTCCAGCGCACCAGTGGCAGCGTGAATACCAGCCGCTACCGTACCATCGAGCGCAAAGTCACTCCGGGCCAGTTCCGGGATGTCGTGGAAACCACCGTATATGAACAGCGGAAGGCCAGTGGGACCTCCCTGCAAAGCAATGCCGATACCATACAGGGCGTCACCGCAGACCGCCGGGAGGCA
>CAIZWU010000163.1 GCA_903936775.1 uncultured bacterium
ATCTCCTCGCCTCATGCCGCAGTTCACCTATCAAGCGCTTGCCGCCGCCGGCGGCAAAGTCAGCGGCACCCTCGAAGCCACCACCCGTGCCGAGGCCTACCGGCAATTGGAGGCCCGTCAGCTCGCGCCCCTCAATCTGCAGGAAGCCGGCCGCAGCGGCACCCCCGCAGCCGCCACCGCCAGCGCCGGAGCCCCCCGGCTGAACCGCACCCGCCTCATTTATTTCACCAGCGAACTGGCCGACCTGCTTGATGCCGGCTTGCCCGTGCAGCAGGCCCTGACAGTGATGGCCGAGAAACAGCAGGACCCGGCCATCCGGCGCGTCAGCCTGCTCTCCCGCCAGCATCTCAGCGAAGGCCAAACGCTCTCGGCCTCCTTCCGGCTGGCATCGCCCAGCTTCGACGATCTCTTCACCTCGCTCGTCGCCGCCGGTGAGGCCTCCGGCTCGCTGGGCGGGGTGCTCAGCCGCATGGCCCAAAGCATGACCCAGCTGCAGGACCTGCAACGCCGCTTCACGTCCGCCATGGTCTATCCAGCCTTCATGGCCGGAGCCTGTGCTTTGCTGATGGCGGTTTTCACCTTGTTCCTCGTCCCGCAGCTGACCGATCTCCTCTCCAAAACAGGACAGCAATTACCCGCCGTCACCCGGCTGCTGCTGGACTTCAGTCACTTCTGCACCCAACACCTGTGGACGATGCTGCTGGGCGGAGCTGGAGCCCTGATCGCCTTCCGCGCCGCCATCGCGACCACCGCCGGCCGCCATTGGTGGGACCGTGCCAAGCTCCATATTCCGCTCCTCGGGCCCATCCTGGAAACCCGGTTTTATGCTTCCTTCACCCAAGCCCTCGGGAATCTCCTCACCAATGGAGTTCCGCTGCTCTCGGCCTTGAAACTCCTCGTCACCGGCACGTCCAACTCCTTTTTCCGGCAACGTCTCTCCAGCGCCATCGACGCCGTCTCCGCCGGTGACCCGCTTTCGACCGCCCTCGTGCGCGCCGGTGATTTCCAACCGCTGATGACAGACATCATTGGTGTCGGGGAACAGACCGGTCACCTTTCCCGCGCCCTGCAAAAAGCCGCCGGGCGCTATGACAAGGAGCTCGATGGCCGGATCAAACGGCTCACCGCCATGGTCTCACCAGTCATCATTATTTTCCTCGCTGTTGTCGTTACCCTGATTGCCTACTGCATCGTCTCGTCCATCTTTTCCGCGGTTTCCGGCATCCGCGCCCAATCAGGTTAGGAATTGATCACCAGCACGTTCACCTTCATGCTGCCCGCCTATGGCAAATCGTCATCCGTGCCGGAGGCGGTTTTACCGCGCAGCTTGGCTTCGATAAAGGGATCGAGGTCGCCATCCATCACGGCCGCCACCGTGCCGGTGCTTTGACCGGTGCGGTGATCCTTGACCAATTGATAGGGCTGGAAGACATAGGAGCGGATCTGGCTGCCCCAGGCGATCTCCCCCTTCTCGCTGTAGATGCGGTCGCCCTCGCGGCGCTTGGCATCCTGCTGCATCTGATAGAGCTTGGCCCGCAGCATGTTCATCGCCATTTCCGTATTTTTCCCCTGGGTGCGGTTGACCTGACAAGCTACGATGATGCCGGTGGGAAGGTGGGTGAGGCGGACGGCGGTTTCCACCTTGTTTACATTCTGCCCGCCCTTGCCTCCGGAACGGTAGGTATCCCGTTTCAGGTCGCCATCCTTGATAACAATTTCTCCGTCGTCCTCCACTTCCGGGACGACGTCCACGCTGCAAAACGAAGTATGGCGGCGGCTCTGACTATCAAACGGCGAGATGCGCACGAGGCGGTGCACCCCGCGCTCGTTCTGCAGATAACCATAAGCATAGGGCCCGGTGATTTTCATGGTCACGGAGCGGTAACCGGCGCCATCGCCTTCGGTGAAGTCCATCAATTCGGCTTCCATCCCCTTGCGCTCAGCCCAACGGCTGAACATCCGGTAGAGCATCTCGGCCCAGTCCTGGGATTCAGTACCGCCCGCTCCCGCGTGGATATTGAGGAAGGCATTGGCTCCATCGAGGGAGCCGGACATGAGGGTGACGATTTCGAAATCGCTGAGCGCCTGGCCGATGCCATGAAATTCATTATGGGCCTCAATCCGCAGCGAGGGGTCGCTGTCATCGGCGGCCATTTCGAGCAGGACCTCGAAGTCAGCAAGCCGGGTTTCGAGTCCCCGCCAGGTTTCGAGTTTCCGTTGAATGACGGCCCGTTCGCCCACGACGGCTTGGGCGGTGCTGTGGCGGTCCCAGAAATCGGGGGCCAGCATTTTGGCTTCCAGCTCGGCGGAGCGGGCTTCAAGGGCGGGCAAGTCAAAGATACCTCCGGAGTTCGGTCAGCCGGCTTTTCAGCGCGGCTGGGTCGAACGCCTGGAGGTCGATCGTCAGGGATTTATTAACAGGATCCATACAGGTTGCGTCCGTAATCCTGGAATCCCGGCGCTGCAAGGAAGGAATCCAGCGCCTTCATTCCAGCCGGGAATCCGCTGGCACGGCGGACGGCAGGTGCCAGGATACGGGCATCGAAAAATCCCACGCCATCCTGATCCGCAAGACGCTGCTGACGGAGACCAGTCTGATCATTCACTGGTGCTCCCGGGAGCATGGCTTTATCCGCACCGTGGCCAAGGGGGCCCGGCGGCCCGGCAGTCCCTATGCGGGCAAGCTGGATTTGTTTTATACTGCGGAGCTGGCGTGGCTGCCGGCCCGGAAATCCGATCTCCACACGCTGAAGGAACTGGAGGTCACCGACTTCCGCCTCGGGCTGCAGTCCAGCTACCTGCGGGTGCTTTGCGCCTCGTATTTCGTGAAGCTGCTGGAGGGGGTAGCGGAGGTGGAGACTCCGGTGGAGAGCCTCTACGATCTGCTGCGGCGGGCCTTGGACTATCTTACCTCCCACGAACCCACGCGGAAGGCGATGCTCCATTTTGAGCGGGAGTTGGCGCATGATCTGGGAGTGCATGGCGACGAGACTACGACACCGATCTCATCCCTGCGGCAGATGCTGCACCGGGTGCCGGTGCTGCGGGAG
>CAIZWU010000164.1 GCA_903936775.1 uncultured bacterium
ACGGTAGAGACCGCAGGTCTCAATATAATCCTGGACCGTCAGGGGAGCCTTCCGGGGCGTATAAACCACGGGGTCGGCGGATTCCAGATCGACGGAAGTGGCAGCGGAAAAGGTGAGCTGGTCCAGTTCCGGCCGCCTCAGCACATTCTCGAATTTGATGGCTTCCTCCAGCTGCACCAGCGCCTGTGAAACGGTGAGGCCATGAGGACTGACATTCACGTAATACCGGGAGAGCAACTCCTTCACATCGACCGGCTCAGTTCCAGCCGTCAGGGCTGCGGCGGGGGATTTCACCACCCGCTTGGTGAGGCCCGGGGGTTTGGGCTTTTCTGGTTTGCCGTCGGGACGGGCATCCATGTCTTCCAGGGTGATGCTGGTTTGGAATCGGTCTCGGTGGTTTAAAAAGAGGATGCCTCCCGAGATGACCACGGCGGCAGCGGCGGCTCCTGCGAGGGACCAGCGCGTGAGGCGGCCTTTCCTGACCGGCGGCAGGGCCGGCTCGAGGGCTTCGAGGCCAGCGTGCAGCCGGGCGGTGGCGGCGAAGCTCAGGCGGGCTACGGGGTCGGCGTTCAGGGCCTCCATGAGACGCTGATGCTCAGCGGGCGGCAGCGCTTCGTCGAAGTGCCGGGAAATTAATTCGTCGATGGATGCGGGGGCCTCATTCATGGTGGGCAGGGAGGGTGAGTTTGATGGATTCAGAGGCCAGGCGTTCTGCGCTGGCGCCTTCATGGTCTTTTGCTTCGTCAGGCTCTGCCAAAGCCGGTACCGGCCGGAAATCATCGTTCTCCAGCCGGGTGGTGATGCACGCGTGCAGAGCCCGGCGGAGACGGCTGAGGGTTTGGTGGATCGCTTTGAGACTGCTGCCGGTGGACCGGGCGATTTGTTCGCAAGGCTGGCGCCCGTCATAACGGGCCATCAGGATCTGCCGGGAGCGGGGCGGCAGGGCGTCCAGACATAGCTTTAGCGCAGCCTCGCGGGCAGCGGCGGGTTCATCGGATTCGTCAAAGGCTTCGGCAATGGCTTCGACGGTTTCCGGCGGGAACAGGAGGGGAAACCGGGCACTGCGGCGGCGGGCTTCAAGGATCTTGCGGGAGGCGATGCCCCGCGCCCAGGCTCCAAAGGACCGGCTCAGATCGTAGTCATCAAACTTTTGCCAGAGCGTGCGGCTGACTTCCTGAAAAATGTCCTCACGGGCATGAGGATCGCGGATCACTGAGCCGATAAATGCCCGCAGATCCGTCTCCGCCTTGCGGAAAAAATGGAGGAAATCGGGCGAGGACACGAAGGAGCTGTCGAAAGTGAATAACAAAACAGGGAACCGACGCGGTCAGGGCTGTCAGAACTCTTTGCCCCGGACAGGGGAAAGGTGACAGGAAATTTTTGCGGAAGGGACTGATGCGGAGAGAAAGGGCCAGGCCGTTTGGCAGCCGTGGGATCAGACCATGGGGGTTACCGGGTGCATAGGAAACCGGTGGAGGACGCGCGGCACCGCCGCCTTGGACTGCGGCAGTCTACTGCCGCTTTTCGCCCGCAGCCTGCTGCGGCGATGCGCTGGGTTGGGCCGGGGAGGGCGAAGCAAGCCGGTTGCCGGCAGCAGGGCTGCCATCGGCCTATAGCGGCAGGAGGCCTGCCGCAGTCCACGGAGCCTGCGGCTCATTTTGGGCCCGGAGATGCCGCCAGGGCGGCGGCTCCGGACTGGCGGCCATCATGCGCAGGGTGCGGAGAGGCCCAGGATGTTATTTCCGGCCGCCTTGATAGGTTTCGCTGAGCTTGGCGATGTCGCGGGGTTCGAGGACGCGCCACTTGCCCATTTTGAGGTCAGGCAGGGTAAGGTTGCCGATCCGGACGCGGATGAGGCGTTCCACTTCATAGCCCATGTGGGCAAACATGCGGCGGATCTGGCGGTTCATGCCCTGCTCCAGCACGATGACCATGCGGCGGGGGGAAATGACGTGGATGGCGGCTGCTTTGGCGAGACCTTCCTCCAGTTGGATGCCTTCGAGAAGTTCGGCCACCCGTTCGCTGCGGCAGGGTTTGTCCAGCGTGACGATGTATTCCTTCTCCACCTTGTGACTGGGGTGGGTCAGCTGCTGCGTCAGATCGCCATCGTTGGTGAAGACCAGCAGGCCCTCACTATCGGCATCAAGGCGGCCGACGTAGTGGAGTTTTTTATGCTGCGGGGCGAGCAGCTTGTAGACGGTGGGGCGGCCTTTGGGGTCGCTTTTGGTGCAATGCACGCCGGGGGGT
This sequence comes from uncultured bacterium, assembly GCA_903936775.1. Classification (GTDB taxonomy): domain Bacteria; phylum Verrucomicrobiota; class Verrucomicrobiia; order Verrucomicrobiales; family V1-33; genus CAIZWU01. Next base: position 2,248 of record CAIZWU010000164.1, read on the forward strand.
TTGTGCAGGACGATGGTCTGGAACTTGGAGGCGGAGATTTCCTTGCCATTCAGGCTGACCACATCCCGCGGACCGACCTGGGTGGCGAGATTGGTGGTGATGTTCCCATTGATCTCGACTTCACCGTTCAGGATCAGGCCTTCACAAGCACGGCGGGAACCCAGCCCGGCAAGGGCGAGGTAGCGGTTTAACCGCATGGTATCAAGAGATTCGGCCATGGTGCTGGAAGTCGGGTATAAACGAAACCGGACCGGACGACATACTGCCGTCCAGTCCGGGGAGAGTCAGGGGAATGCCTGCCAAAGCAAGGCGGACCCAGCCGGGATCAGATGTCCGGGGTGGTTTTCGGGAGGTTGAGGGCGCTTTGGCCTTCTTTCCATTGACCGCGCTTTTTGAGCAGCTTGACGCGTTCAAAACGCTTGAGGACGCTGCGCTTGGCACCAACGGCGCCGCCGCCGGACTTGAGGGAAGGATGCTGGGACATGGGAATCTGGAAAAGTTGGGAGTAAAAAACGCGGTAAAGCGGAAACGCAATCTGCCGTCCGTTCCCGGGAATGCAATGGAAATATTCGGGGCTGAAAGCGGTCTGCCGCCAAGGCCGGACGAAGGCGGTCAGTAATTCAGCGGTTTCAGTTCGGGCAGAAGGAATTGCCCGTCCTTGCGGATCAGTTCGCCGTCGAAACGGATTTCGCCGCCGCCGTAATCGGGGCGCTGGATGCAGACGAGGTCCCAGTGGACCTGACTCACATTGCCGTTGTCGGTGCCGCCTTCGTAGGCCTGGCCGGGAGTGAAGTGGAAACTGCCGGCGATCTTTTCATCGAAGAGGATATCGCGCATCGGCTGCATGATCTCGCGGTTAAAACCGATCGCGAATTCCCCGATGTAGCGGGCGCCTTCGTCGGAGTCGAGGATACGGTTGAGGGCCTCGGTGTTGTTGGCAGTGGCCTTGACGATCTTCCCCTGGGAGAACTCGAATTTGACGTTATCAAAGGCAATACCCTGATAAACCGAGGGGGCATTGTAGCTGAGCACCCCTTCCACGGAGTTTTTCACGGGAGCGGTATAACATTCGCCATCCGGGATGTTTTTAGAGCCGCCGCAGTATTCCGAAGTGATGCCCTCGATGCTGAAACGGAGGTCGGTGCCGGGGCCGGTGATCTGGACGTTTTTGGTCCGGTCCATCAAGTCCTGGAGGGCCTGCATGGCGGGGCGCAGCGCGGCATAATCCAGCAGGCAGACGCGGAAATAAAAATCCTCAAAAGCTTCGGTGCTCATTCCGGCCAGCTGGGCCATGCTGGGATTCGGCCAGCGGAGGACACACCATTTGGTTTTTTTGACCCGGTAGTCGGTCACCGGCCGCATCTTTTGCGCGACCAGTTTCATGCGGTCGGGAGGAACGTCGGCAGACTCCGTGATATTCAGGCTGCCGCGGATGGCGATGTAAGCCTGCATTTCCTGCATGAAGGCCAGCTGGGTGGCACTTTGCACGTCATATTGGGCCTCGGTGGCTCCGAGCTGGAGTTCGCGGGTGAGGCGGGCGTCCTGCACATTCACATAAGGCAGACCGCCGGCCTCGCGGGCGGCCTGGATCAGCGCAATGCCCATATCCGCAGGCGTATCAAAGAGATCGATCAGAATCCGCTCCCCCGGCTGCAGGGCGATGGAGTGGGTGATCAGATTGCGGGCGAGTTGGGTAATCCGGGGGTCACGCATGAGGTCAGGGGTTGGGGAAAAATTCTAGGGAGCCACTCTCACCGCATATTCGGCTTTGTTGAAATCGACGTATTCCTGCGAGAGGTCGCTGGTGTAAACGGTGTAGGTGGCATCGCCGATATTGAGGTCGATGGTGACGGTGAATTCGCGTTTGGCCACCGCGGCCTTGAGAACCTCCAGCGGGGTGCCGGCGCAGATGCCATTCCGGGTGGCGATGTGGCCGTCGAAATAAATGTCGATATGCTCCTCACGGATTTTGGCCCGGCTGTAACCGATCGCATGCATCACGCGGCCCCAGTTTGGATCGCTGCCGTTCCATGAGCACTTCACCAGCAGGGAATTGGCCACGGTTTCCGCGACCTTGCGGGCATCCATGTAAGTGGCGGCGCCGCGCACGGCGATTTCAACGAACTTGGTGACGCGTTCGCCGTCACTGACGATCATGCGGGCCATGCGGCGCATGATGTATTCGAGGGCGGCGCAGAAAGCATCGTGCTGCGGCCCGCCGGAAGCGATCTTGCGGTTCCCGGCCATGCCGTTGGCCATCACGATGACGGTGTCATTGGTGCTGGTATCGCCGTCGATGGAGATCCGGTTAAAGGTGTTCTGCACCGCCTCGCTGGTGCACTTTTTCAAGTCCGCCAGACCAATCGCGGCATCGGTAGTGACAAAACAGAGCATGGTGCCCATGCTGGGGCAGATCATGCCGGCCCCCTTGGCGATGGCGGCGATACGGATGGTTTTGGAGCCGAGCGGCACTTCGATGGCGAGCGACTTGGGCTTGGTATCGCTGGTCATGATAGCCTGGGCGATGGCCGCATGGTGGTCGCGGGACAGGCCTTTGGCGAGGGCGGGCACGGCGTCGGTGATACGGTCGATCGGCATGGGCAGGCCGATGATGCCGGTGGAATTGACCATGACCTGGGTGGGCTTCAGGCCGAGGGCGAGACCGGTGGCGACAGCCATGGCTTTGGCATCCTGAATACCACGCGGACCGGTGCAGGCGTTGGCGTTGCCACTATTGACGATGATGGCGCGGATGTCGTTCGACTTGAGGTGCGCCTGGCAGACGCGGACCGGGGCGGCCTTGACCTTATTGGAGGTGAAAGTAGCGGCGGTGACGCAGGGCGCCGTGGAATAGATCAGCCCGAGATCGAGCCGCGGTTTGGCGGGATCTTTAATCCCGGCACTGACGGCGTGGCAGAGAAAGCCTTCCGGAGCGCTGATGCCCCCGGGGATTTCTTTATATGGTTTGGATTTCAGGGACATGGTCTGGCGGCGGAAAACAGGAGTCGTAGTAAGGAGTGTTCAGACGGATTGCAAGCCAGTCACCGCAGGAAATTGGTTAAGAAGATTAAAGGATTGCATCGCCTGCGAGGCCGCCCCTTTCCATAGATTGTCCAAAGCGCTCATGAGCACGTAGCGGGCCGTGCGTGGGTCCCAGGCCCACCCCAGATCCAGAAAATTGGTGCCCACCACGTTTTTAGTATCAGGCATGCCATTACGGCCGAGGAGGCGCACGAAAGGCTCGTCCGCGTAGGTGGCCGCGTAGAGGGCATCCAGGTCCGCCCGGCCCTGCCCGGCTGCAGGATTGACGTAGGTCGTGGTCAGCATGCCGGCGGTAACCGGCACGAGATGCGGGGTGAACGAGATGACGACGGACGTGCCGGCGGCCCGGGACAGTTCCTGTTCAATTTCACTGAGGTGCCGGTGCTTGGGCACGCTGTAGGGACGCAGGCTTTCATTGCACTCGCAGAACAGCAGCGGCAGCGCCTCCTTGCGGCCCGCTCCACTGACGCCGCTCATGCTGAAAACGCAGATGCTGTCAGGATCGATCAGTTTGGCCCGCAGCAAGGGAATCAGCGGCAGCAGCACACTGGTGGGATAACATCCGGGCGAGGCCACCAGGCGGGCCTGGGAAATCGCCGTGCCATGGATTTCCGGCAAACCGTAGACCGATTCCTTCAACAACTCCGGCGCGGGATGCGGATGGTCGTAAAACTCCTGATAGACGGCCGGATCATCCAGACGGAAGTCCGCACTGAGATCGATCACCTTCAGGCCCCGCGCCAGCAGGCCGATGGCAAATTCCGAGGCCACGCCATGCGGCAATGCCAAAAACGCGATCTCCGCGCCGCTGGCGACGACCGCATCCATGTCAGGTTCGATGAATTTCAGCAGGGCCTCCGGCCCGCAAGCCCGGAAACGCGGAAACACGGTCTCCAGCGTTTTGCCGGCAAACTGCCGCGAAGTCACCGCCACCAACTCCGCACCGGGATGGCGCACCAGAATCCGCAGCAACTCAATGCCCGAATAACCACTCGCCCCGATGACCGCTGTTTTGATCCGTTTCATCATTCAGAGTGACCTTTCCAGACCTTGCCGCAACCCGAAAACGGGCTCAGCCGGGCCCGCTCCAGGCCCGGGATCAAATCGGCACGCCTTTCTGCTGAAAACCGGTGTGCATCCGTGGTTTTCGTGGAATGACTGCTTTCCCTTCCCTGATCCTGCTTCACTTTTTCCCATGACCATCGCTGGCCCCAATCATGATGTCTGTGCCGGACTTGATCCTGCGCAGGCTCCTTCCCCTGCATTCATTGTCGATTTGGGAAGACTGCGGAAAAACCTAGCCCATCTGCGGTCGGTCCAGGAAGCGGCAGGATGCAAAATCCTCCTCGCGCAAAAGGCGTTTTCCTTGTGGCCGGTGTATCCCATCATCCGGGAGTATCTGGACGGGACTTGTTCCAGCGGGGCATGGGAAGCGCAGCTGGCGCATGAAAAATTTGGGGGCGAGGTGCATGTTTACAGCCCGGCCTACACCGATGTGGACATGGACGAGATCCTGCCGATCGCCGATCATCTTTCCTTCAATACGCCTGCACAGTATCAGCGGTTCCGGGACCGGGTGAAGGGCTGCGGGCGGAAAATCGAGTGCGGGCTCCGGATCAATCCGGAAGTCTCCACCGGCCAGACGCCGCTCTACGATCCCTGTGTGCCCGGGAGCCGGCTGGGGAGTCCATCATCGGCGTTGACCGGGGCGGATCTGGAGGGACTCGACGGGCTGAACTTCCACACCCTCTGCGAACAGGACAGCGATGCCCTGGAAGCGACCCTCGAAGGGGTGGAGGCAAAATTCGGCGATCTGCTGCGGCGGGTGAAATGGCTCAACATGGGCGGCGGGCACCACATCACGCGGGCAGGCTACGACACGGAACGCCTGATCCGCCTGATCAAAGGCATCAAAGAACGTTATGGGATCGCGGTGTATCTGGAACCGGGAGAGGCCATTGCCCTGGGCACCGGCGTGCTGGTTTCGACCGTGCTGGATACGCTGCACAATGCGATGGATCTGGCGATTCTGGATGTGTCGATCACCTGTCACATGCCGGACTGCCTGGAGATGCCCTACCGTCCAGACATCCGGGGAGCCGGGCATCCGAGGGAGCTGGCCCACACCTACCGGCTGGGCGGCGGGACCTGTTTGGCGGGGGACATCATTGGCGACTATTCCTTTCCGGAGCCCTTGGTCACCGGGCAGCGGCTGATTTTTGAAGATATGGCGCACTACACCATGGTGAAGACCAGCATGTTCAACGGAGTCAAGCACCCGGCCTTCTGCCTGTGGGATCCTGAATCCAGGACTCTGAAAACAGTCCGGCAGTTCACCTACGGGGATTTCCGGGACCGGATGGGCTGATCCTCCGCACCCGGCCGGGGAGGATTCCGGAGGGCGGCTCCGGAACACCGGGAGATTCCACCATACCAAAATCCGTCCCGGAAAATCCCGTGGACATAAAATCCCGGCATCGGATAATGATGCTTGCCTCCAACCCGCTGATTCCACCATGAAACTGCTTCCTGCTCTTTTTCTTTGCCTCGCCTTGCCCTGTCCGGTTTTTGCAGCCGACAAAGAGGAAACCGCTGCCACCACCAAGGTCAACTTGAGCCAATTCACCTTCGGCAAGACCCTTTCAGGAGCGGAGGTTACCACCGACTCCCTCAAGGGCAGTCCCGTCATCGTGGAATTCTGGGGAGTGAATTGCGGCCCGTGCCTGGCCGCGATGCCGATGTTCAACTCGCTGGCCAAACGCCACGAATCCAAGGGCCTCAAAATTATCGGAGCGCACTCCCAATCCGCCACAGACGAGGAAGTGCAAAAAGTGGTGAAGTCGCTCAAGATTAAATTCCCCGTGACCGCCAGCGCACAGCACCCCCTGAAATTCAGCGGCATTCCGCACAGTGCGGTCTTTGCGGCCGATGGCACCATGCTGTTTGAGGGGCACCCTGGTGACAAGGATTTCGACCGCGCGGTGCGCGACGCCCTGAAGACCGCCAGCCCTGCCAAAGACAAAGCCACGGATGATGCTCCTGCCACGACCAAGGCCACCGTCCCACTGGTGCCGGAGCGCACCTGGACGAATGCCGGGGGCAAGCCGCTCGCCGCCGCTCTGATTACGGTGACGGATGGTCAGGGTATGTTCCGCCGCAAGGATGGGACCACCTTCAGCTATGCGATCGACAAGCTCTCCAGTGCCGACCAGGAACTGATCGGAAAAGCCCAGCAGCCTTGAGGAGCAGGACGGGGAGCCCGGGACTTGGCCCGGCAGTATGGCCATGGCCACCCCTCCAGTAATCACTGCCCGTCCGCCTGCCCTGAAGCAAAGGAGGACCGGCCCCGGCTTACTTGACGATAAAGTCGGTGGTCTCCAGATTCAGATTGGCGTTGTAGACCGATCCATTCAGGACGACTCTGGTGACCTTAAAGGTAAACGTTCCGGCATTTTTAGTGAAGGCGCTGGAGAATTTGGCGGTTCCGGTGCTGCCTGTTTTCACGGTGGAGGTCCCCGTCGTGAGGCCTGACCAGGTCCCCGTTACAGAAGCATTGGACTTCAGATTTCCCGCCGCATCCTTGATCGTCACCACCGCCGAGGCCCGGGTGCCCCGGTTGGAAATGGTTTTGCTCATTGCGATATTCGAGACGTAGACGAGGACGGGAGGGCTCTGCACCGCGACGGCAAGTGAAGCCGGTCTGGAGAGCCCGGTGCTGTCCTTCACCACGAGCGAGGCCCTATAACTGCCAGGAGTGATATAGGTGTGCGAGGGATTCGGTTCGGCGGACGTGCTGCCGTCACCAAAATCCCAATCATAGGTCAAAGCGCTTCCTTCAGGATCAAATGAGCCACTGCTTGAAAAACTGACCGGCAAGGGAGCCGTTCCACTGCTGCTGCCTACCACGGAAGCGGCGGCGACCGGTGGGCTGCCCGAGGGGGATGGCACACTGCCGGTCAAACTGAACTGCCCCAGCGAGCCATAATCCGAATAGCCGGCGGCGCCGGTGCCATCCACCGACAAATAATAGGTTCCGTCAGGAACATTCAGGCTGAGGCTGGCCTCCAGGGTCGCCGGATTGGCACTGGCAATCAGATTGCCCGAGCCGTTATACAGCGCCAGCATGATGTCCAGGTTGGCATCCGGATTGGCGGGAACCACATTGAAGGAAAGCAGACCGGTTCCGGTATCGACCCGGTAGAGATCGGCATCGGCCTGGCTCTGGATGATACCGGTGGCCGAAACCGAAGCACCGGAGAGCGGAACTGCCGTCAGGATATCATCTCCGGCGAGGTCCGCACTGCGGGGGATGAACCCATCAATATCGGCAGTATCGTTTTCGGTATTGTTGGCACCGGCATATTCCCCCCGGCTGAATTGGGTGAGGGTGCTGGAATAACCAACTCCCATGATCGGAGCCCAGGCACTGGTGCCCGTGTAATATTCGGTTCCATCCGTCTTGCCATCATGATTCAACGCGACCGTGTGCCCGACTTCATGGCTGGTGGCTTCGGCCACATATTTCGGGAAACCATTGCCCAATTGGTCGGGGAAAACAAAAGCCGGAGTGTCTGTGTTCCACCCGAACGAATTCATATAGGCCACCCCGCCGGCACCCGCTCCCAGCCATTGAGAACTACTCCCTCCGATGACCACCCGGATCCCGTAGGCGGGATCCGTGCTGGTCGTCTTCCGCAGGGATTCGAGCGGTGGTTCCTCGGTGGTGACGTCCACGTCCCACGCCGCGTAGTCCTCACTCACCCGTTTCCAGATTTCCTGGATATTGGCCTGTTCTCCTTCGCTGAAGGAAGCCGCATTGCCATCGGTGTTATAGACGGGCGTGGTGAAGGCCGCGCCGCCGGTAAAGTTGGTATTCCAGGAAGTGGACGAGGTGGTATGCCCGTTGAAATCCAAGTATAGCACCCGGCTCATGCCCGGTTTGCTGTGCAGCCGGAATGTTTCGGCCGCCGGATATGTCAGGAGGGCATTGGTGCCCGCATTTTGGGCCGTGGGAGCTAGCGCCGTGATACCTTGGCAGGCATAAAGGAGGCGGCCGGAACGATCCGCCCGCAGGTCGCGGTCCCGGAGACAAAGGCCTCCCAGTTCCGTTTCGGCCATGCCGTAGAAACGGGCCACTTCCGGCAAACGGGTCCCGAGGGCGCTGATAATGGCGGCTCCGCGGGTTCCCTTGCCGAGATTCAGGGCGGGAAAGGCCGGTTCGGGAGCATTTTGTGCTGAAGTGATGGAAATCGCCGCCGCCATAGTAGCGAGCAGCAGGACAGGAATAGACCGGGTGGGTTTCATGGATGAATTTACTGGGGGTATTTCCGTTTGAGTAATGCGCCTTTTATTATGGAAATTATATTATTTACAGCGGGATTGCAACGCAATTCTCCCCCTGCCCCCAGCCCGCGGATTTTCTCCAATCCGCGTTCTCCACCTCTATCACCGGGTGACTTTCAGGCGGTAAAGGCGGCGCGGCGTGCCCTGAGGCACATTATCATGGACGGTGACATTGCGGAACACCGTATCGACGACCGCTTCGCTGACAAAACCGGTGCCGGTTGGGGCCCCGCCTGCCGTGCTGGTGGCGAGATCGGTCCAATTGGACAAATCGGTGCTCACCTGGGCGCGGTAGGTCAGATCGGTGGCGAGGGGATCGCGGCGGAAGGTCAGGACGACCGGTCCGCCGGTGCTGGCACCTGCTGGATTGATGGCAAACCCTGTCGTGGGATCGTTGGGGGTGCGGGGAGGGGAACCCCAAGCGTATTCCACGCCATCCGGAATGCCATCGGAGTCAGTATCGTAGGTGTCCTCGATATACTGCCCCGGCAGGTAGGACGTGAGTTCCCATGCCTTCCGGTGGCTGGGAGGGGCCGGTAGCGGGACGTAGCTGAGCACCAGACGGGGACGGGAGGTGGATGGGCTGGCGGAACGGGAAGCAAAACGTTTGGCGGAAGGTGCGGCAAAGTAAACATTGCCGGAGACCGCCGAGGCATTGGGAGCCGTCAGGGTCAAAACATTGGTGGTGGAGTTGATGCCCCCCACCGCAATTTTCGCGCCTGGCCCGAGTCCGGTGCCCGATACCCCCATGCCTTCCATCAGATCGTCGGCGTCCGACACCGTGATGGATAACTGGCCCGAAGCGCCGGTGCCGGTTTTGACGGCGCTCTCCAGATCGGCCTTGAGCAGCCAGCCGAAATTGCCGGCAGGATTGGCCAGCCAGGCATTGGCGTCGGCCGCAAGCCCGGGGCCGGTCCAAGTGTAATTGGTGGCCCCGCCCACACTCAGCGTGGCCGACTTTCTGGTTTCGAAATCCCCTCCGGGGTTGGTCCAGGGCGTGGCTTGATCGAAGAACGGTTTCAGCCAGGTGGCATCCGTGCTGCCAGCCACGGCTCCATCACCTTCCTGGGCTGATGGGGCATTGGAGGTGCCTTCCCCCCAATCAGTGGTGACTTTGTGCAGGGAAAACAGGTAAGCGGGGGCAATCGTCCGGTCCATCTTCAAGGTCACCGAGGCCGAGGCCACGACCGCTCCGGCCGGCACGGTGGTCAGGTTCCAGCCCAGCAAGGCCCGGCGCATCGCGGCGTTGTTGGTGGAGGGATGCGTGGCTCCGGCAAAGATCCATTCCCCGGCTCCATTGCTCAGTGCCGCTTCCTGGAAGATGGTGTTATCCTTCGCTGCCGTCAGGGTCAGACTGGTGGTGGGAGGCACGGGCACGATCTTGAGAATGGCGCCACTCGGCAGCCCCGTAGCCGGGTCCGGAGCGGTGACCGGCTGGGTCCGTTTCGTCAGGACGTAAAGCTCTCCGCTGTCATCCTGACCGAATCCCTGGATGTAACGGTTGATCGGATTTCCGCCGAGAATGTCCAGCTGCGACAAGGCCCAGACGCCCGGGGTGGTTTCTTCCATGCCCAACATGACGCCTTTCGCCGAAGGAGTGGCTGGCGGCGGCGACAGGATGGGGCTTTGGCTCCAATCGCCAAAGACGTATTTCCCCACGAGGTCGGGAATGGCACTGCCGCGGTAGATATATCCTCCGGTGACGGACAATCCCAACTGCGGCAGGGCGGGCGATCCGATGTTGACTCCCGGGTGGGCATATTGGCCGATCGGCCCGGTGGGAGCCAAGGTCATCGCCGGAGCATCCACGGAGAATGCCGGTACAAAATTTCCCTCCAGGTTGCGCCAGCCGTAATTTCCCCCGAGGGTAATGATATTGACCTCCTCGACGGAGTTCTGCCCCACATCGGCGGCGAACAGCCGGCCGCTGCCGCCAGGTCTGCTGTCGAAGCTGAAACGCCAGCAGTTGCGCAGGCCGTAGGCGTAGATTTCAGGCCGCTGTCCGCTGGTGGGAGTGGCAAAGGGATTGCTGGCCGGGATGCCATATTGTCCCCCGGGGCCGTTGGTGCCGAGCGGATCGATGCGGTGCATCTTGCCGAACATTTTGGTCAGATCCTGCGCATTGCCTTTGGCACTGGTGAGCCGTGGGCTGGCACCGCCGGTGTGTCCGAAATTGTTGTCGTTCGAACTGCCGCCATCTCCTACCGTAAAATAAAGCATCCCATCCGGACCAAAAGCGAGGCCGCCCCCGGCATGGTTGAACTGGGGTTTATCAAACGAGAGCAAAACCCGCCCCGAGGCCGGGTCCGCCCGGTTGGGATCCGTGGCGGATACTTTGTATTCCGCCAGCACGGTGCGGCTATCCACCGGGTCCGTGGTGATCCCCGGAGCATTGGGGGACGGCGCGATGTAGAACACATAAAAGCGGCCCTCTCCCGGTGCGGCGGGCTGGGCGAATTCAGGATGAAAGGCCAGTCCGAGCAATCCGCGTTCGTCATAGTTGGCCCGTTCCCGGACTACCAGCGCCCCGAGATCAAGAAACCGGCCCGGAAGCAGCATGCCATTTTTGAAAATCCGGATTTGTCCGCGCTGCTCGGCAATAAACAGGCGGCCACTGCCATCGCCCGAGGAAACCATCGCGACCGGGGAATCCAGCTGGCTATCGCAAATCACCTCCAATTTGAGTTGCGGAAAAGCAGCTTGCGCCGCGCCCGGAAGGAAGGGGAGCAAGCCGATCAGGCCATAACAGCAATAACCAATAGATAAATTCATAGATAAAAAAATAAAATTTATTGACCTTCTACAATAGTGAGAAAATCCTGAAAAAGAAAGAAGATTCTTTTGCAAAATCAGGAATGGGGTAAACTGCGGAGAAATTAGACACGATGCGTCCCGCCTAACTTGCACCCACCCTCCCTTTTTCGGGAAGTCAACCTTCCACCGGAGCCCCCCTGCCCATGCCACACCCTGCCTTCCATCGCTGCCCTCTTCGCCGTTTGGCACTTGCCCTCTTCGTGTGGGCAGGCGCGGCCCATCCATCAGGAGCGGCTACCCTGCAGCTCGCACCTGTCGCGGATGCCTTGATTTATGAGGACGCCAGTGGCATCACCGCGAATGGGGCCGGCGGGTTTTTGCTTGCCGGACGCACCAATCAGGCTTCCGGCTCAAGACGTCGTTCACTGCTGCAATTTGATTTCACTCCCCTGCCTGCCGGGGCGGTGATCACCTCGGCCAGTCTGCAACTGCACCTTGTGACGGTAACCACCGCAGACCTCGCCGTCAGCCTGCACCGGCTGACCACCCCGTGGACCGCCGGGGCGTCCAACCCGACGGGCAACGAATCCAGCGGAGCCACCGCCCTCACTGGTGACAGCACATGGCTCCACGCCTCCTTTCCTGGAACTTTGTGGACCGCTCCAGGGGGCGACCATACCGCCACGCCATCCGCCAGCAGCACGGTGACGGGTGAGGCGGGTTTTTTCACCTGGACCAGTCCCGCGCTGGCCACCGATGTCCAACAATGGCTGAATCTTCCGTCCACGAATGCCGGCTGGCTGCTGCGCGGCGACGAGATCAGCCCCCAGACCGCCAAACGCTTCGATTCGGCTGACAGTGCCACCCCCGATTGGCGCCCACGCCTGACGCTGACCTATGATCTGATCCCCGAGCCATCCAGCCCCTTGCTGCTTCTGTCCAGCCTGGTCATCCTCCAGAGCAGCCGCCGCTACAGACCTGCGCCGCGGGTCGGTCGATGATCCTGCCGGAAGCGGTTTTAATTCCTGAAGCGCCAGCCCGCTAAAACTGGAAATAAATGAAATCGCTGCTGGAGGGGCTGCGCAGGAGGATGAGGCCCAGATAAAGGGCCGCCGCCATGCCAAGACAGGCCCAGGTCCATCGCCATCCGGGAAAATGCTCCGACTGGGCAGCGGCGTGACGGTCAAGCCAGCGGTCGACCGCGGGATGCAGATACAACGGGAAAGCATAAATGAAGGTTTGCGCGGCGAAAAACAGGCCCATGCGCCACTGGGTGGCGTCTGCAGTAAAAGGATTGAGGCTCAAATGCCGGAGGAGGTGATCCACACTGTTTTCTCGGAACATGAGCCAGCCGATATGCACCAGAATGAAGGTCAGGATGATCCGCAGAGGCTTCGGCAATCGCCCGGGACGGAAAGCTTCCGGCGCTTTGTCCCACAGCATCCACAGGACCAGCAATGCGCCATGCCACGCGCCCCACAACACAAAATTCCAAGCGGCTCCGTGCCATAACCCGCTCAGGAGAAACGTAATGAGGATATTCCGGCATTGCCGGAGGAGGGAGCAGCGACTGCCTCCCAGAGGAATATACACGTAGTCGCGGAACCAATTGCTCAGGCTGATATGCCAGCGTCTCCAGAAGTCCTGCGGGGACTCCGCGCTGTAAGGATGATCGAAATTCCGACAAAGCTCAAAACCAAGCAACCGGGAGATGCCCCGGGCGATATCCGTGTAGGCCGAAAAGTCCGCATAAATCTGGACCCCAAAGGCGAAGACGCCGGCCCAAAGCACGGGAAAACTGGGCTCATCAAGGCTGAAAACTTTACCGACCACCATGGCCGCATTGTCCGCGATGACCAGTTTTTTGAAGAATCCCCACAGGATGAGGACCAGGGCGTTGCGGGCAATCCGGGCATCAAAAACCCGGGGCAGTTCAATCTGGGTCAGCAGAAAATTCGCCCGCTGGATGGGCCCGGCCACCAGATGCGGAAAGAAGGAGACAAACAGGATATATTCCGGAAGGGAGCGGCGGGCCTCCATCTGCTTCCGGTAGACATCCACCACATAGCTGGCGCTCTGGAAGGTATAAAACGAGATCCCCGCGGGCAGCGCCACTTTCAGCAGGAAGGGGTGCCCCACGATCCCAAACTGTTCCAGCATTTGGGCAACCGACGTGGAAAAAAAGTCAAAATACTTGTAGACGCAAAGGATGGCAAAATTAGTGACCAGCGAGAGCACCAGCCAGCGTTTCCGCTGCTGCGGCCGGTCAGTGAGGAACCGCGCTGCCGTGAAATCGACCACGCAGGTGGTGAGAATCAGCAGCACCCACCACGGATTCACCCATCCGTAAAACACCAGGCTGGCGGCCAGGAGAAACCAGTTTTGCGCCCGCCGCTCCCGCAGCAGCCAATAAAAGGCGAGCACGAGCGCGAAGAATTGAAGAAAGGTAAGGCTTTGAAAGACCACGGGGCGAACTGGAAAAAGGATCAGGGTTTGCGCTCCGGCGAAGCGGGCGGCAACGGCAACCAGGGCTTGACCCGTTCAAGGAACATCCGGGTGTAAGTTTCCATGGCATTTTTGCCCAGGTGGTCGCCATCATGATACATGGACAAGGTCAGGCGGGGGTCTTCGGTTTCGTCGAGGAGAACATGTCCTTTGCTTTCCGCCCAAGCTTTGAAACTGGCGGTATAGGCCCGGAGTTCCGCATCCTGGATCACTTCGTTGTTCTCATCCGGGCGCCGTTTCACCCGGTAGAAAATGAGTTGGATCTTCCGGGACTCGGCGAGGGTATGGAACCGCTCCAGTAAATTTTCCCCGGGATCGGCAATGAACAGCTTACTCTCCCCGGGCAGGATATCGTTGGCCGCCGCTCCCGCATCAAAAACATCAGAGCGCAGGTTTTGGAAATCGAACAGACCATTCAGATGTTTTTGCATCACGTCGTCCCCGGTTTTGCCCTGCCCGGCCGCAGCGATGTCGATGGCCAATGCGCTGATCCGTCGCCGCAGATCCAAGGTAATCTGTTCCGGCAGATAAAAATCCAGCGAGGAACCCGGCGCGACCCCTCCCAATTTACGGGCGAAGGCCAGAACCTCCTCGTCTTCCGGCTTCATGAAGGTGCGGGCGGTCTCCAACCGGTCTCCTTCCAGATGCATCCATGGGGCAGTGAAATCGTAGTCGCGGTAGAAAATAAAGACCACCTTGGGTGCTGGTTCCAACGGCACGACGAAGTTCTTCAGATTGAAATACCACACGGTGCTGCGGGTGCCGCCCTCCGCCACATAACCAATGGAATTCGGCTGGGCCAGTTCGTTGAACAGCGGCTTGTCCACGCGGGTATTCAGCATGGAATTGCCGATCATCACCACATGGGGATGGCGGCGGGCCACCTTGTCATAACGCTCCTGATCGAAAGCGACCGGCTTGATGGAATCCGGCCCCGCACCGGATGAAAGCAGGAAGGGCAGGCCCAGCACCACGCCTCCTAATAACAGCAGTTGTACCAGTTCGGCACGGGGACGGGACTGGAATTTCATGGATAAGGGACGGAACCGGAAGGCAACGGTCCGGCAAAGACGGATGGTTAAACGCGCCTCATTGCTCAGGGCAAGCCACTTTTGCCGCCTTTTACGTGGTTGGCGCCCTGTCCCGGGGATACGAACCGCCTCAAGGGAAAATGCTTTCATGGGGCGTATCGCGCCCTATTCAGCAAAAGTTAAGTATTGTATTTTGCGGAGGCTCTTAATACCTCAGGATTTTAATTTTTTCCAGCTGCGATTGGTGAAGCCCCGATGGGAATGGCGGTGGCTTCGGGCAGGGAGGCCAGCGGGGAATGATCAAAAGTCCCATTCAGTTCCGAGGGATCTTCCCCTGAAAAAGGCTTTTCCAACTCCGGTGGGCGCGATGTGCGGGCTGGACCCGTGAGCGGCACTTCCACCAAAGTTTCCACCGGGGCGGGCCGCCAAGGGAGGTCGAGGACCCAATTGCGGTCTTTGAGATACAGCACCAATCCCGCAAATAGTCCGCCGGTGGTCACGAAGAGGGCCGCCCGAAAAATCCGGAAAAAGGGTAAATCAAAAAACATGCGGAGCCGCCCGGTCCGATTTTTCTTGGCGGATTTTCGGAGATTCGTCACGGCATTCCGCAGCTGCCCCGCGACATCGGGAAATTTCTCCGGCGATACGATGCCCGATTTGAACTCCAAGCTCTGAGCCCCGCTCCTTACCAACTGCCTCTGCAGGAACCTTAGAGAGGGGTCGCGTTCCCCGGAATCCTTCGGAGGGGACGGGATGGGATCCGGCAGCTTTTGGTTCACGCTCAAATCGCGGCCCGCAGGGTGATTTTTCCCCCAAGCCAATGACCGCGTGGACATTATCTCGATCTCCGCCATCTCATGACGCAGATCAAGCGGCGGCAGATGCACCATCCGGGGAGCCGCCGGCGCGTTGTAGGCCGGTGCCTTGGTAAGCTGGCCGCAGCACGGGCAAGGCCCCTCAATCCCTTGCAGGGCAAGGGGAACACTCAATTCCGCGCCACACGGCCCACAGCGGAAAAACAGTACATCAGCCAAGCGTGCAGAACTTTGCATGGGATTAGGGAACATCCGCCCCGGAATTGGGGGTAGGTCTCCAGAAAAAGGAAACCAACTAAAATCCTCATTTTTATTCTGTCCACTGAAAATGAGGCCAAAGCTTATTATTCAGACATCCTGAATATTCATGTCCTTACAAAACCGGGGTAATTTGCAAAATCACCTTGCGATAATTACTGAAATAATGATAATTATATAAAACTGTCTGAATGCCTGTTTTACCGCCAGATTGCCGTTTCCAACTTCCCTGTCCCCAGTGTGCCGCGCGGCTCGAAATATCCCTGGCGACCGGAGGCGGAACCACCACCTGCCCTCGATGCGCGGCACCGGTAGTGCTACCGTCCATCATTGGCTGGCAACCAGCGGCAGCCGTCTCTCCCCCTGAAGGCCAGCGGCGCAGTTTAAAGGTCCGCACCCCGGCCATGCCCGGCAGCCCGCTGGGACAGGCTGTCAACAAACAACCGGTGCGGATCCCCAAACCAAAGAACGTTTCCGTCGCAGTCTCCAGCCCGCCACCGGCTCCCGCAGTCTTGCCGGTGGCCATTCCTGCACCCAAAGCCACCCTCCCTGCCGTCGCCGCGCGCCCTGTGCCATTGGCTCCATTATCGCCGCCCCCGGTTCATCATCCGGCACGCACCGCTCCTGCCTCAGGAATCCCTGCGGTCTTCCTCGGCCTTGGTCCTCCATCCGGAGTAAATCCTTTCCCCCCAGTCCCGGCAGTTTGGCCCGAACCTAATCCCGCCCCCCTTCCCCCTCCTCCGCCATCCCGCGCAGCGGCGGGCCCCCCTCCCCTCGCACTGCGGCAAAAGTCCGGCCTGCGACACCGGCTCCGTCTGATTCTTCCTGTAGTAGGGGCGGCCTTGGTCTGTTCCGCTGCAGTCGCCGCTTGGCGCGTCTGGCCATCCGCACTCCATTTTGTGGACTTGGTGGAGCCGGATGCCGAACTTCTCCTTCACTACCCGGCAAACCCTTCCGCCGCACCGGTCACGGCCCCCGGCCAAAGTCCCGATCTCTTTGAGGAATTTGCCAGCGAAGGATTTCATTTTACCCCGCCCACCGATTATTGGGAACGGATGACTGGAGCGGCTACCCCGTTTGCCCTCTTGAAACCGGCCTTGGCCCTGAGGCGTTCCGAGTCGTCCCCCCCCTCTCAATTCGGGGTTGGAGCCTGCGATTTTTCGATCTCGACTGATCTGCTGCCCCCCGGAGCCAGCATTGACGAAACCTGGCAAACCCTGCCTTCCGTCCTCGCGGTTCAGGCGGCGTTCTCCTGTGGGCTGCCGGAACGTTATGAAGTGGCCTCCAGCACTGCTGAACCGCAGCATTTCGTGAGGCTGGGGTGGAACACCCTGTCTGACGGCGGAGGGGAAGCCGCCCGTCATCTGGAAATGTGGCTTTGCCAGCGCGGACGGGTCGCCTGGTCCATAACCGGCCTGATGCCCGGCTCCACCTCCTCCTATCCCCTCACCCGCACCATGCAGCGCCTGGCCAACGGCTTTGCCCTGCTGCCTCTGGGACAGGAGGAACTTTGCCGCAACCTGGAGTCACGCGATATGCAGGGGGCTTCTCCTGTCCATATCCTGCCGTCCCCCCAGACGCTCTATCGCTGGAAAAAACTTCCGGCCGGAACCACTTCCTGGCCGGGAGGACGTTTCCAAGCCCCCGGGGCCGATACGGTCTGGGCTTTGGGCCCCGCCCGGCTCGCCCTCGCCAGCCTGCCACCCGATGGATTGCAGAAAGTATTTCCCTCCCAGATCCTGACTGCCTTGCGGCAAATCTGGCCGGTCCTGCGCGGCGTATCCCTTCCAGGGATTGATCCTGCCGGGATCGCGGCCGGCCAGACCCTCCAACTCAAACTTGCTGCTACGCTCGAAGGGGCTCCTGCGGAATGCCTGCTCCATTTTCATTCCTCGGAGCAAGGGACCGTGATTGCGTTGGCCATCCAACCCGAAACGGGTGAAGCGGACACCACGGATCTGTCCGCCTGGTTGAACCACCTCGATCTCGCCCCGGCACCGTCCACCCCCCAGGCACCGGCCCTGCCAGCCGCCGCCCTGCATTTACCGCTCCTCAAAACGCTCGCTATTGAAGCCCATGCGGACGGACGTCTCAAGGAATCTTCCGAGTTCCACCTCGCCATATTCAACCGGGCCCAGCGGCTCGAAGACCTTGCCGCCGCCTGTGGCTCCCTCTCCAGAGCCGGGCAGGTGGACGCGGCCACCAAGCTCTTTGATGAGGGCGGCAAACGGTTTGCCAACACCCCGGGCTGGGAACTCTACCACACCCTCGTCATGGCCCGGCTCGGCGCCGGAGCCCGCGCCCACCGGCACGCCATAGATTTGCTGGCCGCCCAGCGGTTTCCGGGTTCCCTCGCCGGCCCTTATCTGGACGCCCTGATTGAAAGCCGCAGTTGGCCCCAGGCCAAGTCCTTTGCCTCCATGCTGGTCCGCACCGATCCGGATTCCGCCGTCTGGCGCCTCCACTACGCCTCCATCCTTGCGGAAACCAACGACCGCACCAAGGCCATCGCCATCATCCAGGCCACCCAGCAAACCTGGCCGGAGGATGCCATGCTCGGCATTGAATGTGTGCAGAGCCTGATCCGGCTGAAAGCGCTTCAGGACGCGGCCGCCGCCGCCGCCCGGGTCGCCCTCGCCCATCCGGCCCATGAGCAAGCCCAGTTGATCCTCGGTCACTGCCAAACCTCGCTGGGGCTCACGGCGGAGGCCCGCATCGCTTACCAACGCGCCCTGAAAGCTGCCCCCTCCTCTCAAATCGCCCGCAGCGCCCTGTCCTCCCTCGCCTCCGCCTCAGCCCAATCGGACACCGCCTTCATTTCCCCTGCCATCGACCCTGTTCCCCTGCCCGCCGCCCTCCTTAGCGGGCTACCTTCCGTCCCGGCAGAAACCCATGGCCCGGTGCTGGTGCTCTCCCGCATTACCGGTCTGCGCTTCCAGCGGGGGCGCCTCCCTGCCACTACTGTCCGCAGCCGTGTCCTGATCGCCAATGCCGAAGGCATGAGCCAATGGAATACCCTCGCCCTTCCGCTCGATCCCGCCCGCGAAAGGCTCTGCCTGCACGCCCTCACCGTCCTCGACGCCTCAGGTAAAATCATCGCCCGGGCCTCCCTCGGGGACCGCTATACCCTCGATCGGCCGGACGGCAGCAAGTTGATCCATTTTCCGATCCGGGGGCTTACCCCCGGCTGCATCATCGACTATGCCGTAACCACCGAAAGCCTGCTGCCCGCCAACGCATGGCCTTTCACCCGCCACCCTTTTGCCTTGTCCGACCCCTCCCTCGCGGATATTTGTTATGTCACCGGAGATCTCGCCAAGCTCACCTGGCGCCATAGCCGGCAACAGGAACCGCTCCGGTCCGGCGATGCCCTGATCTGGCAGGAAAAACCACCACCCCTGCTCTCCCAGGCCGCCCCTCCCATGCTTTACCTCGGCACGGTCAATGAGACCTGGGAGGCTGTCGGCCAAAACTATCTCGAGCAAATCCGCCACCGCCTCACGCCGGATCCCAGCCTCAAAACCGTGGCGGACCGGTTCACCAAAAACCTCCCGGACCAGGCCACCAAAATTGCAGAACTCGCCCGCCGGGTCCGCCTCGACATCAGCTACACCGCGATCGAATTCGGCTTTCGCGCCATCATCCCGCAACCGGCCGGGGTCACGCTTCATAACCGCTTCGGGGACTGCAAAGACCATGCCGTGCTGCTGCAGGGTCTTCTGGAAGCGGCCGGAATCCCATCTTACCTCGCCCTCATCCACAGCAGCACCCCCCTCCATCCGGACTTCCCCGCGCTGAGTCAGTTCGACCACATGATCGTGGCGGTTCCCGCCGGCAAGGGCCGCTTCGATTTCATTGATCCCACCGACAAATTCCTCGAACCGGTGCCAGGCTCCGCACCCCTCGGCCTCGCCGGCCTCCAGGCCCTCGTCCTCAATCCCAGCCGCCCCCATCTGGCCAGCACCCCCGACACCATGGCCCCCAGCACCGGCACCCTTGAGCGCCTCGTGACCGTCGCGGACGGGAAGGACCTTCATATTACGGACCAGCTGTCCCTCTCCGGTCCTGCTGCCGCCACCCTCCGCGCCCAACTCGCCACCGTCGCTCCCGGGGAACAACTCCCCACGGTGCGTCGCCTCCTCGGGCTCGACCGACTCCGGGAGCAACTGCTCGAAGTCAGCTTCACCGCCCTGAGCGATTCCTCCCTTCCGCTCAAGGCCAAGCTGGTCTGGCAGTCCCGAAACGCCATTCAATCCATCCCTCAGGGGTTCCAGTTCGCCCTCCCCACCCCCATCGCCGATTACCTGCTTTTCCCCGCCACCTTTACTGACGAAGCCGCCACCGGAACTATCAGCCTCTCCGCCCCCATCCAGTGGCACACCACCATCACCCTCCAACCGCCGGCAGGATTCACCCCTCAAGCGCCCCACCTTGAGCTGCTCCGGGGCTCCCAGCCACTGGGGGAATGGGAATGCTCCACCAGCGGGGCTACCATGGCCTGGTCAGCCCGTCTCATCACCGGCCACTGGACCGGAGATGAAGCCGCCGCCGGGGCCCGCTTCCCGGCTGAAGCGCTTCTGCCCCTCCGCCAACCCTGGTTGCTCGTCCCCCATTCCCTGGCCGGAACCCAACCCTCCCGGTGAAAAACTGTGTCATTCTGCGGAATACCGCATTTGACAAACCTCAGTCCGCTTCTACCTTCCGCCCCTTCACGCCCGCCGGGGCTCTGATTCACCTCAACCGTTATCCTGCCAAAGGACCCACTCATGCCAGAAATCGTCGTCAAAAAAGGAGAGCCGATCGATCGTGCCCTCAAGCGCCTTAAGTCCAAGATCGAGACTGAAGGTACTCTAGAAGAATTCCGTCGCCGCCGTCAGCACGAAACCCTGACCCAGCGCAAAAAGCGCAAAGCCAAGTCTGCCGCTAAAAAGAAGAATCAAAAATACCGCTTCGTCCCCTAGGCCCTCCCGCCCCGGCACCTGCGCGAAACCCATTTACAGAAAAGCTCCGGTCTTCCGGAGCTTTTTTGTTGCCCTTGGGATGCACCGGCGTTCTCCCGGGTCCAAAACGTTGTCAATCCTTGGGGCTTCCGCCATCCTTCCTTTTTCCCCATGCCCACCGTCGCCAGCTACTGCACCACTTTCCTCAAACCGGAAATGCTGCACATCTACCGCCAGGTCACCGGACTGGAACGCTACCGCACCTTCATCCTCTGCAAACAACGCCAGAGCGCTGAAAAATTCCCCTTCCCAGAGATCGAAGTCATCCCACCCGCCCGGAGCAACTTCCTCCGCCGCTTCCACCTCAAATACATCCGCCGCGAAGCCCCCCTCATCTACCGCGGCGAATACCGTGCCCTGCTCCGCATCCTCCAGCAGCGGAACCCGGACCTCCTCCACATCTACTTCGGCCACACCGGCGTCCATCTCCTCCCTTTCCTCCAACACCACCGCAGCCTGCCTGCCCTGGTGTCCTTCCACGGCGCCGATGTGATGCCCCGCGCCGACCAGCCCGGCTATACCGAACGCCTCCGCACCCTCCTCCAGACCGTTCCGCTCGTCCTCGCCCGCTCCCATTCCCTCAAGGACCGGCTCATCGACCTCGGCTGCCCTCCGGAAAAAATCCGGTTAAACCGCACCGGCATCCCCATGGACGCCTTCCCCGTCGCCACCGGCCGCACCTTCCCTGCCGATGGCAAATGGCGTTTCATCCAGGCCTGCCGCCTCATCGAGAAAAAAGGCCTCGCCCTCTCCCTCTCCGCTTTTGCCCAGTTCTGCAAAACCTACCCGGGCAGCCACTTTACCATCGCCGGCGAAGGCCCCCTGCTGCCCGACCTGGAAAAGCTGGCTGCCGAACTGGGCGTAGCGGAAAAAATCACCTTCACCGGTTTCCTCGACACCGCCTCGCTCTGCCAGCTCTATCACCAGTCCCATGGGTTCCTGCACCCCAGCCAAACCCCTCCTGACCAAAACCAGGAAGGCATCCCCAACTCCATGCTGGAAGCCATGGCCACGGGCCTGCCCGTCCTCGCCACCCACCACGGCGGCATCCCCGAAGCCGTCACCGATAACCTGACCGGCCTCCTCGTCGAAGAACGCGACGGCGACCGTTTCCTCGACAACCTTCTCCGCCTCGCGCAGGAGCCCGGCCTCTGGCAAACCCTCAGCCAAAACGCCGCCGACGACGTCCGCCAAAACTTCGAACACCGCGCCCAAATCGCCACCCTCGAATCCATCTACGACGAACTGGCGTCCCTGAAACGGAGCGCGGACTTGTAGTCCGCCCCGGAGCACCGGCCAAACATCCGCTCCAGCCTGCATGTCTCCTCCCAGCCTCAGCCAGCGTTTCAAAAGAAACCCATGGCCATGGCTGATTGGCGTCCTGCTGCTGATCCTCACGCTGATGGGGCTCCGGGAACGTAAACTGCACCAATACGAGCTGAAAAAAAGCCACCAGTTTCGCCCTCAGAGTGGTTTTTTGCCGGGCTGAAAATACCACCCTTCATTGATCCATTTGGTAATATCTACTCCCTGCAGGGTACAGTCTCCAATACGTGGGAGAGAAACGACACAGGCCCTTTGTGGTTAATTATAGAAAATTACGCTTCCGATGGCTCCCCGCACCGGGTCATTTTTCTAAGCCGTAAGCGGTGTCACTTTGGCGGCCCTCCAACCATGAAGGACATCCCGGCAATTCTCTTTCCCTGTCTTCTGGTCACCTTCACCTTCCTCTGGTTAAGAAACGCCAGGCAAAGACGGATCCAGCAGGCTTGAGTGACGGCGCGTCAGGGCCCCATGCAAAAACCACCTCCCCGGCCGGCATGACCAAGGAGGTGGTTGGCTGAGTTTAATTATCGTTATTTCGTCGCCTCACGCTTGGCGGTCCAGTCGCGGGACTGATCCTTGCCTTCGCGGTCCTTGGACGCGATTTTACCGGTGATGGCGTCGGCGGTCAGCTTCCCGGTATAGCTGGCGGTCCGTTTATTGCCGTTCCACTCGCGGGTCACCGTGAATGAGACCTCACCGGCCTTCACCGAACCTTCGGCGATCTCGGTTTCGGTTTCGGCTCCATCGCGGCCCGGGGATTTCACCTTGCCGGTCAACTTTTCGCCATCCTGCACCAGCACGGCGCTGAGTTTGCGTTCGGCACCGCCGCCCCAGCCGGGCATGGACCACGTCCAGGTTCCCGAGGCGGAGACCGCTTTGTCTTCCGCCGGGGCGGTGGCAAGGCTGCCCAACGCCACCAGGGCGCAGAGGGCAGATTTCATGAAGGAGGATCGAGTGGTTTGCATTACAGTTTTGGGTGGGTTGCTTGTTGGTTACGACCTTTGCGTCAATGACGAGCTCAGACCGCAATCACGATCAACGCCAGCAGGGATGGGAATCATACAGCTGAGCTGCGGCCCTTTAAAGATTTCCCCGCGGAAGGCCCGCCCGCGCGCCGTGAATGATCTTGTCCGGCGGGCAAATGAAGCGGAATAAGGGCGATGTCTGAAACCCCTGGCTTCACCATCCGTGAATTGGCCCCGGCCGAGATGCCCCTGATCCTGCCGCTGATCGAAAAACATAATGCCAAAATCCCGCCGGAGGAATTGCGGCGAAGGCTGGAAGAGATGATTCCGAAGGGTTACCACTGCATCGCGGCCTATGAGGACGGGACCATCGTGGGAATTGCGGGTTACTGGCTGATCACCCGGTTTTACAGCGGCGGATATATGGACGTGGACAATGTGGTGGTGGACGAAACCCGGCGCTCCGGCGGCATCGGCGCAGCAATGATGTCGTGGCTGGAAGACCACGCCCGCGCTCTCGGCTGCCAGGCAGTGATGCTGGATTCCTACGTCACCTTCGCCCGCGCCCACCGCTTCTACTTCCGGCTCGGTTATGAAATCCTGGGATTTCATTTCCAGAAGCTCCTTTGAGGTCAGGATCGGCCAAGGCATCGCCGTTCATCAGGGCGGGGCCTGACATGAGCGCCTCCCCGCCCCCACCGGGCTTACCGCTGCGTGGCCCGGAGACGGAAAAAGTAGCGGGGTCCCATGACATCCACCGACACATTGGAGCGGCAGGTGACGAGGGACGTGCTGCCGCTGGCGGGAAGCGGCAACACGGTTTCGCTGACCATGGTCACCGGAACGGACGTCCATGAATTTCCAGCCAGACTG
>CAIZWU010000165.1 GCA_903936775.1 uncultured bacterium
ACTCCGGCATCGACTGGCGGGCTGAAGGTCCCGGCGAGGGTGGCCTGACCGATGTTTGTCAGGATCTGGGTGGCGATCCTGCTGGTCTCAAAGACCGGCTGCACGACCTCGCCGCTGGGACTCTGGTTTTCCAGTCCGCAGAGGCGGATGAATTCGGGGGCGATATTCAAGTCCACCGTCTCGCCGTCATCACTCATGGTCAGTTCGATCTCCACCGTCCAGCCGGTCTCTTTGAACTGGAAAGAGTGGGGGGTGGTTGCGGTGTAGGGCCAAGGAGAAAAGACACTGTCTGATGGGGAGGAACCGGCTGGGCGAGGAAGGGCGGCGGCTGGCGTGCCGGCGGGACCAAGGCCGCCTTTGGCTCCCGGAGAGGCGGACGGGGTGGGGGGAACTGGCGGGGGCGCTGGAGGTGTCACGGTGACAGTCGTCGTGGCCGGGACCGGCTGGCCGATGCCGATGGATTGGGGGATTTTCGGAGGATCGAACTCGGTCGGAAAAGGATACTCATCAATCTCCTGCACTTTCGATTTCTGCCCGCCACGCACACGCAGGACCATGAGGCGCTCCAGTTTAACCGTCGGATTTTCCTTTTCCAGTTCTGCTCCCAGCCAGGCGTAAAGGTCGGCCTGTTTCGGGAATTTCCGGGTGGCGGTGCGGGCGTCCTCCCGGGAAAGGGTGAAAACCTCCATCCGCACGAGGCCTTCCTTGGGCAGGGAATGCTCTTCGGGTTCCTCTTCCGGTCCGAGATCCACCATCGTCGGCTTATCGGATGAAGGCGGTGGGACGGGTTCTCCTCCGGCGCTGGCCGCCTGGGCAGAAGCGGCCAGAGGACAGATGAGGTTGAATCCAGCAAGGAGGAAGACGGCTGATTTGACTTTCATGGTGGATTCCTGGTTCGCGGCCCTTCACCATACTCATGAACTGTTAAGAATAAATGGAGGAATCCAAGTTTCCAAAACAGCGATGAAGGCTGCTTTGCCAACTCCGTCGGGCTTTATCGCCGGTCTTGTCCGATGCAAAAATCGAAATAAGGCTTGCCAGCAGGGAAATGCCCCTTAAATTCGCCGCCCTCTATGAGAAAGAAAGTAGCCCGCAGTAAAACGCGAAAGGGCGTCGCGAAACGCTTCAAGATCACTGGAACCGGCAAAATTTTGCGCCGGAAACAGGGTCGTCGTCACCTTGCCGAATGCAAGAACCGTAAGCGTAAGCGTAACCTGCGTAAAGTGACCCTGGTAGCCGCCTGTGATGTTCATCGCATCATGGAAAACCTGCCGTTCCACTGAACGCACGCCCCTGATTGGCCAATTCCGGCCACCCCTTCCGCCACCTGGAGTGCCTTCCTGCACTCCTACGATTTGGGTGAGGTGAGGAAGGTTATTTAAAGCAACAGCCCGGTCACCACCAACAACCAATGCCAAGAGCCACCAATTCCCCGGCGTCGCGCAAGCGCCGCAAGCGGGTCCTTAAAAAGGCGAAGGGTTTCTACGGAAACCGTTCCCGCCTCTATCGTTACGCCAAGGACGCCATTTTCAAGGCGCAGACCTGGGCCACCCGTGACCGCAAAAACCGCAAGCGCAACTTCCGTGCCCTGTGGATCACCCGCATCAGCGCCGCCGTGCGCCAGCGCGGCATGACCTACAGCCGCTTCATGGAAGGCCTCATCGCTGCCAAAATCGAGCTGGACCGCAAGGTTCTCGCCGACATGGCCATCGAAGCCCCGGGTGCCCTCGACGAACTGGTCGCCCAGTCCAAGGCCGCCCTCGAAAACAAGGCCAAGGCTGCGGCCTGAGTCCGGACCCTGTCCGGAACCTGAACCTTCACCCGAAGATGGCCGCTCCGCCGCAAGGCAGGCGGCCATCTTTTTTGTTTTCCGGGAGGCTGCTGCCAAGGCTCCGGCTGTAGCCTGTCAGCTTTCCGGTCCGATACGTCCTTTCTTCCCCAGCCCCACTCCCATGGAATCCGCCCTAGCCGAACTTCTCAAAACCGCCCTCGCCGAGATCCCCACCGCTGCTGATGAAGCGGCGCTGGAGGAATTGCGCCTGAAATACCTCGGCAAAAAAGGTAGTCTCACCGCTGTCAGTGCCGGCATGCGGGACGTCCCTCCTGATCGCAAAGCCGCCGTCGGGGCCGCGCTCAACGAGACCCGCATCGGCATCACGGCCGCCCTCGAAACCCGCAAAGCGGAGCAGATCGCGGCCAAGGACGCCAAGGATGCCGAAGGGATCGATCTCACGCTCCCGGGCCGTCCCGTCTCCCCCGGGGCCCTGCATCCGCTCACTCAGGTGCTGGACCGCGCGGTGGGCATCCTCCGCCGCATGGGTTTCGCGTTGGCCACCGGCCCGGAAGTGGAAACCGAGTGGCATTGTTTTGATGCCTTGAACACCCCCGGCGATCACCCGGCCCGCCACGAAAGCGATACCTTTTACTTTGATAGTGGGCATCTCCTGCGCACTCACACCAGCAGCGTCCAGGTGCGCACCATGGAGACGCAGGCCCCGCCGCTCCGGATCATTGCTCCCGGCAGCGCCTTCCGGCGCGATGAAATCGACGCCACCCACCTGAGCGCCTTCACCCAGCTGGAAGGGCTCTATGTAGCGGAAAATGTCAGTTTGGCCCAGCTCAAGGGAACCTTGGAGGCTTTCTTCCGGGCTCTCTTCGGCGAGTCCACCGAAGTCCGTTTCCGCCCCCACTTTTTCCCCTTCACCGAGCCCAGCTATGAAGTGGACGTGAAGCTGAGCCCCAAGGGACAGGAACCCCGCTGGGTGGAAATCCTCGGCTGCGGCATGGTCGATCCTGCGGTGTTCCAGGCCATCTGCGATGCCCGCGGCGACGAGGTCTATCATCCGGACAAAGTCACCGGCTTCGCCTTCGGTATGGGCCTGGAGCGCCTCGCCATGATCCAATGGGGCATCCCCGACATCCGCCACCTGATCGAAAACGATGTCCGCTTCCTCGGGCAATTTGTGTGAGACCATGAACCAGCGCATCGCCTTCATTTCCGCCTCCTGGCACGATGACATTCTGGACGTGTGCCGCAAAAGCTTTGTGGAGGAGTTGGGTGCCCGGGGATTCGATATCAGCATCATCGACCAATTCACCGTGCCCGGCAGCCTCGAGATTCCACTGATGGCCCAACTGCTCGCCGAAACGGGGCGCTTTTCGGTTATTATCGGCGCAGGATTCATTGTGGATGGCGGCATCTACCGGCACGACTTCGTCGCCAATGCTGTTATTGATGGCATTGTCCAGGTGGGTTTGAAAACCGGGGTGCCGGTGCTCTCCGTAGTGCTCACTCCCCACCACTTCCACGGCCATGAGGTTCATCACGGATTCTTCAGCCAGCACATGATTTCGAAGGGGCGTGAGCTGGCAGGATCCTGCCTCCATACCCTGGCGAATCTCGAAGCCGTCGGCAAACTCCGCAGCCCTGGCTGATTTCTCCATAACCGCCGCGCCATCCGTGGCCCGTCAGCAACCCTTTCCCAAGCCTCATCCCATGAAAGTCTCCTTCAACTGGCTCGCCGATCACCTTGATCTTTCCGCCCATTCAACCGCCCAGCTTTCCGATCTCCTGACCTTTGCCGGGATCGAGGTTGAGGGGATTACGGAACGCGGGGTGCGCTCCGATTTTCTGATCGTGGGACAGGTCATTTCGTTCGTGCCGCATCCCAATGCCGACCGCCTGCGGCTTTGTCAGGTGGATGATGGTTCCGGCACGCCGCGGCAGATTGTGTGCGGGGCGAAGAATTTTGCGGAAGGGGACAAGGTGCCCGTGGCCTTGCCAGGAGCGG
Organism: uncultured bacterium; assembly: GCA_903936775.1. Classification (GTDB taxonomy): domain Bacteria; phylum Verrucomicrobiota; class Verrucomicrobiia; order Verrucomicrobiales; family V1-33; genus CAIZWU01. Next base: position 3,792 of record CAIZWU010000165.1, read on the forward strand.
TGCTGCCGGGTGGTTTTCAAATCAAGGAAAGCCAGCTCCGGGGCAGTCTTAGTCAGGGCATGATGTGCGCGGGCCGCGAGATCGGATTCAGCGATGACGCGGACGGTCTGATGCTGCTGCCGGCCGATGCTCCGGTGGGCACGCCCATTCACCAGTATCTGGAAGTGGACACCATGCTGGAAGTGGAAGTCACCCCCAACCGGCCGGATCTGTTGTCGCATCTCGGCATGGCACGGGAGTTGGCGGCCTTGGCGAAACTACCGATGAAGAGCCTGGGGGACCACACGGACTCCAGCATCAAACAACAGGCTGCCTCCGCAGGAGAAATCCGCCTCGACGACACGGCTGGTTGTCCGTTCTACACTGCCCGCCGCATCCGTGGCGTCAAAGTTGCGCCCAGCCCGGCTTGGTTGGTGCGGAAGCTGGAATCAGTGGGTCTGCGCCCTATCAGCAACATCGTGGATATCACCAACTATGTCCTGATGGAAATGGGGCAGCCCCTCCATGCCTTCGATCTCTCGAAGCTCCAGGGCGGCATCGTGGTGCGCTCCGCCAGTGAAGGCGAAACCTTTCTCGCCCTTGATGGCCGGGAGTGCCTCCTGACCACCGCGGATCTCGTGATTGCCGACCAGCAGCAGGCGGTTGCCCTCGCCGGGGTGATGGGCGGAGCGCTGTCCGGCGTCACCGATACCACCACCGACATCCTGCTGGAAGCCGCCTGGTTCCAGCCTTCCCGGGTGCGCCACACCAGCCGCCGTCTGGCCATGATGTCGGATTCATCCTATCGTTTCGAGCGCGGGGTCGACCCTCAACAAACCGCCGGAGCCAGTGAGTTGGCTGTGAGGCTCATTCTGGAACTCGCGGGAGGCACGGCTGAGGACGTGCTCCTCACGGCCGGGGCCCCGCCGGTGCTCACCCGGGAGGTCACTCTGGACCTGCTCCGCGCCCAACGTCTGCTGGGAACCCCGGTTTCCGAGGCGGAAGCCACTGGAATCCTGACAAGATTGAACCTGAAACCCGTGGGTAGCCTCACCTTCGCCATTCCCGGTTACCGTCAGGATCTGCAGCGCCCGGTGGACCTTATTGAGGAAATCGCCCGGGTTTACGGGATCGCCAATATCCCCGCCACCACCGACGGTCAATTTGTCCCCGCCAGCGCTGCGGATTCCTTCTACGACTTCAAAATGGCTCTGCGCCAGCGCCTCGTCGGTCAAGGACTCTACGAAGCCCAGACCATCAAACTCATCTCCACCGCCCAGCTGGAAGATGCCCTGGGCACCACTCCGCAACTCCTCCCGGCCTTGCCCCTGCGGAATCCCCTGAGCGATGACCACACCACGATGCGGCCGAGCCTCCTCCCCGGCCTGCTGGCCACGGCCGCGCGGAACATCCGCATGGGCACCAGCAGTCTGCGTTTCTTTGAGACCGGCACCGTGTTTGCCCGTACCCCGGACGGCAAAGCCATCGAGAAGGATGCTCTGACCATGCTGCTTTCCGGCCCCGTCAGTCCGGCTGCCTGGAATACCCCATCCCCCCGCGTGGCCGATGCCTCCGAACTCCGTGCCATCCTGGACGCCCTGTGCCCCGGCGTCTCCGTCAAACTGAAGCCGGTCCCTAACGCCCGTCTGCTGATCGCGGCCCAGATTATCGTGAACGGCAAGCCGGTCGGCAATTGCGGTCAGATCGCCCCTGCGCGCGTCCGCGCGCTGGATGGACGGCACCCGATGTTCGCCGCGGAAATTGACACCGCCCTCCTGCTCAAAGCGATGACCCGCGAGGTGAAGTTCGACGAAATCCCCCGCTTCCCGTCCATCACCCGCGACATCGCCCTCGAAGTTCCTGCCGATCTCGCCAATGGCAAACTCGAAGACTTCTTCGCCACCCGCAAGGAACCGCTCCTCACCGGAGCCGGCCTCTTCGACGTTTTCGCCGATCCCACCGGCCAAAAACTTGCCGCCGACAAGAAATCCCTCGCCTACACCCTCACTTACCGCGATCCGGCCAAAACCCTCTCCACCGCCGAAGTCGACACTGCCCACGCCAAAGTCGTGGCGGAACTGCTGAAGGCGCTCCCGGTGACGGTGCGGTAGAACCTCATTCGAGAAACGCCCCAGTGCGCTCTTCAGCCTCGGCACTGCCCGCGTGGATCGCTTCGGCGATGACGCGGTTGGTCACTTCTGAAAGGTAGGAACTGAGCGTTGTGCTGAGTTCGGTATATTCCGGCCAGAGGGTCTCGTTCACGAAACTGCGTGGCAGACGGGCCATCACCGTGGTGCGGCGCTGCCTGCTGTAGCGGTATGGGGTGATGGAATAGCGGCGCAGCAGGGCGATGAATAACTGCTTGTTCCAGCCATCCTGAAATTTGAATTTGTATTCGATGGGCGGTTCTGTCCTTTCGATCTCCTCAAGCCGTTTACGGATCCGCCGGATCGCGTCGGCTGCGGCATCCATCTCCCCGGGCGTGGTGGCCCCGGCGTGGAGGCGTTCGATCTTTTTGAGTTTATCCAACAAATCCTGTTCCTGCATTCCCCATCGTGGGCCGGATCGTTGACAGCGTCAAATCTGAACCTTCCCATGTTCGCTTTGCCGGTTCCCAAGGCGGTTTTTGCTGAGTGGACCGACGTGGCCGGGCAGCGGAATTTTATGGGAAAATGCGTGCGCAGGTGAGGCGGTTTCCGCTTACATCGGCAAGCACCTGCTGAAAAATCCCGATCCTGATGTCCTACCGCACTTCACCCACCACCACGCCCGGCATGCCGCCGGGGATTCCCCACATTATCGGCAACGAAGCGGCGGAGCGCTTCAGCTTTTACGGGATGCGGGGGATTCTGGTGGTATTCATGACCACCTATCTGGTGAACAGCTCGGGGGTGAAGGATACGATGACGAAGGAGGAGTCCACCTATTGGTTCCACCTGTTCGTGAGTGCGGTGTATATCACTCCGATTCTGGGGGCCTTGCTGGCGGACTGGCTTTTGGGGAAATTCAAAACCATCATGATCTTGTCGGTGGTCTATTGCCTGGGCCATTTGGCGCTGGCGGTGGATGAGACCCGTATCGGACTTTTCGTGGGACTGGGACTGATCGCCATCGGATCGGGAGGGATCAAAGGATGTGTCTCGGCGCATGTCGGGGATCAGTTCGGGGCGACCAATGCCGGGCTGCTGCCGCGCATTTATTCGTGGTTCTATTTTGCGATCAATCTGGGGTCGTTTGCCGCGTTTTTGATCATCCCGCCGCTGCTGAAGTCGCATGGACCGCATTGGGCGTTCGGGGTGCCGGGCATTCTGATGGCGGTGGCCACGGTGGTGTTCTGGATGGGTAGGCATTCCTTCGCCCACATTCCGGCGCGGGGGAATGCGGTGTGGCGGGAGACTTTTTCCCGCGAGGGTCTGCGGGCGGTGGGCCGGATGGCGGTGATCTTCGTTTTTGTGGCGGCGTTCTGGGCGCTGTTTGATCAGACCGGATCGCGCTGGGTGATTCAGGGCGAGAAGATGAACCAGCAGTTCCTCGGCTTCACCCTCGATCCCTCCATGCTGCAGGCAGCGAATCCGCTGTTCGTCATGATCATGATTCCGCTGTGCAGTTTTGTGATTTATCCGTTCCTGAACCGTTTTTTCAATCTGACGCCGCTGCGGAAGCTGGGCCTCGGTTTCTTCCTCGCAATCCCCTCCTTCCTGATCCCGGCTTATCTGGAAAGCCGCATCGTTGCGGGGGAATCCCCTCACATTCTCTGGCAGGTGACGGCTTATTTTTTCATCACCCTGGCGGAAGTCATGATCTCCATTACCGCCTTGGAATTCTCCTACACCCAGGCCCCGAAGTCCTCCAAGTCCCTCATGCTGGGGCTGAACATGGCGGCGGTTTCGCTGGGCAATGTCTTTACCGCTCTGGTCAATAAATTCGGCGCGGCCAGCCTGACGGGGCCGTCCTACTTCCTGTTTTTTGCCGGGGTCATGGCGGTCGCAGCGGTTGTCTATGTAGGAGTCGCCCGGTTCTTCCAACCGCAGGACATTCTCCAGGATGAAATTCCCGAGGGGCAGTGAAAGGGTGAGGGGAGCAGGGGTGGACGAAGCTCCTGCTGAGTAGCTGCTAGTTTCTTTTCCTGGACT